>NZ_JBSFGU010000049.1:0-51897 GCF_053596725.1 Kitasatospora sp. NPDC001660
ATCCGTCGCTACATCATCTGGCGGAACAAGCACGCCGCGGACGAACGCCTACGCGAAGTCGTCACCAGGGCGAACGTTGCCTGATGCGGCACTAGAAGCTGCCGCCGGCCGGGCCGCCGCGATCAGACCCGCGCCCGACCCGGCGCTGACCGTGGTCGCCCTCGCCGAGACTGCGCGAGTCCTCGTCAACGAAGCCGAGGCCCGACCGCACCGCCTCATCGACACCCAGACCGACGCGCCTCCAGCTTCCACGTCCAGATGCCGTTCGTCGCCGAGGCCGCGTTCTCCGCACTGCTCGGCGCGGTGATGGCCTCCGGACTGCTGCTGGCCGGCTGCTTCCTCGTGCAGGACTGGCTGGCCAAGCGGCTGCTGTTCATCCACCTCATCGGCCTGTCCGCAGTACTGGCGGTCATCCCGCTGCTGGCCGTGGCCGGCATGGTGATGGCCGCCATCGCCGCAATGCTCACCCTGCGCAAATACCTCAAGGTCTGACGAGCAGCACCGGCCCTGGTCCCCTCAGGCGTCGAGCACCTGGCCGGTGCGCCTGACGACCGGCCCCTCCGTCGACCAGGGGAATTCGATCCAGTCGTCGGTCTTCTTCCACACGTACTCGCACTTCACGAGGGAGTGCGACTTCTCGTAGACGACGGCGGACCGCACCTCGGCGACGTGGCCGAGACAGAAGTCGTGGACCAGCTTCAGCGTCTTGCCCGTGTCGGCGACGTCGTCGGCGATCAGGACCTTCTTGTCGGTGAAGTCGATCGCCGCGGGGACGGGCGCCAGCATGACGGGCATTTCGAGGGTGGTGCCCACTCCCGTGTAGAACTCGACGTTCACGAGGTGGATGTTCTTGCAGTCCAGCGCATACGCCAGAGCGCCCGCCACGAACACGCCGCCGCGGGCGATGCTCAGGATCAGATCGGGATCGTACCCGTCGGCGGCGATCGCCTGCGCGAGTTCGCGCACCGCCCGCCCGAACGTCTGGTAATCCAGGGTCTCGCGCACGTCAGTCACAGCGCCCAGTTTCCCCGCCGGCGGGCCGGGCGGCGAGCACCGGCACGCCGCGGAGCGGAAGCGGGGCGGCCCCGGCTCCTGGCCCCGCCCCGCCGTCCGCTGTCGGCGGGGTGCTAGAACTCCCCTCGTGGACGATCACCCCGAGCCCTCGACCCTGCGCGTCTTCGTGGCGCTGGCCCCGCCCGACGACGCCAAGGACGAACTGGCCCGGGCCCTGCAGCCCGCCTACGCCATGTACCCGCGGCTGCGGTGGAACCGGATCGAGGACTGGCACATCACCCTGGCCTTCCTCGGTGAACTGCCCTCCACGGCAGTGCCGTTGCTGCGGTCGGTGCTCGCCGGCCGGGCGGCGTCGCACCCCGCCCTGCACCTGGCCCTGCGGGGCGGCGGCCACTTCGACGAACGACTGCTGTGGAGCGGCATCGACGGGGACCTGAAGGGACTGCACCTGCTCGCCACCGATGTCCGGGACCTGGTCAGGTCCTGCGGGATCGAATTCCGCAACCGCCCGCTGCGCCCCCATCTGACCCTGGCACGTTCCCGCCGCGACGATCCCACCAGCGTGCCCCGGGCCGCGGCCGGACTCACCGGATTCGTGGGCCGACCATGGCAGGCCGAGCGCCTCCACCTGGTCGGCAGCAACATCGGCCGCGGCCCCGGACCGATCCGCTACCGCGACATCGAGGCGTGGCGATTCGGCACCGCGGCGTCGCCGGACCGGTCGCGCGGCTCAGCCACGGGACGTCCTCGACGGTCACCGCCCCGGCTGTGACCGGGCCTGCCGCCGTCGCACGGGACGTCCTCCTTCACAGCAGTGGGGTGAGGACGTCCTGGTGTGCGCCGTCGAGAATGAGGCCGTTGTCCAGCCGGACCCGGACCGTCACCCGGTTCCCCCGTTCCCGGTGGGCGGCCCACTGCGGCTCCAGCACGGCGATCTCGGCCTCCAGCCGCTCGCGGCTCGCCGCCGGCATGGTGTGCCCGTAGTCCTCGAACAGCGCTTTGAGCCGCAGGTACTCGCGAACCTCATGGCTCTCGGGGAGTTCGCCGTCCACCCGCTCGACGGTGCCCTCGATCCCGGCTCCCACCGAGAGGAACCCGACGACGGCCCCGGCCTCCCCGGCGACCGCCTCACCGATTCCGAGGTCCTCGGCCAACCTGACACGCAGGCCTTCCATCAGGGTCATCCGTGCTCTGCCTCTCCATCGATCGGTGCCGTCAGCGCAGCCGGCCTGCGGCCCGGCCATTATCCGCCGGGCGCGTCACGGTACCGGGCCCTCGGCGGCACGCCGGAGGCGGCCGAATGCCCAGGCCTGCGGGACCGGCGGCCTCTTTCCCGCGCCCGGCACCACTGCGGTCGTGAAAGTGGACGCCTGACACTGTGCGTCGTGACTGAGCAGGACCATCCTGCCCCGGCGCAGCCGGGCGTGTCCTGGGGCAGCTGACGGACCTGGGGGCGATCAGACCTGTCCGCCCCCGACGTGGCGGCCGCGCTGGAGAGGGGCTGGTTCAGGAGAGCCAGTCGGTGTAGTGGGTGGGGGCGATGCGGGCATCGTTCGGAGCGGTGAGGACGTCGCCGTGGGCGGCGGCGAACATGCCGGCGGTGTCGTCGGTGACGACACGGCGCCCGTCGCCCCTGGCGGTCAGGGTGAGCCGGCCGAGTTCGTCGAGGGGGTAGACGTCGGGACCCGCGATGTTGACGACGCCGTTCAGAGGGCTGCCTGCGGCGACTTCGGCGACCACGCCGGAGACATCCGCGGCGGCGATCGGCTGGATCGGCGTGCGTGGCAGGCGGATGGTGTCGCCGTCGGCGGTCATGGCCAGGGTCGCGTCCATGAACTCCATGAACTGCGTGGCGCGGACGATGGAATACGGGATCGGTCCGGCCTTGAGGATCTCCTCCTGAAGCACCTTCGCCCGGTAGTAGTCCAGGCCGGGCACCTGGTCCACGCCGACGATCGAGAGGATGACGAAGTGCCCGACCCCACCCTTCTGGCTCGCGGCGAGAAGGTTGTCCATCGAGGTCCGGAAGAAGGCGAGCGAGGCGTCGTCGAAGGTCGGGGAATTCGTCAGGTTGACGACGACGTCGGCGCCCGCCACGGCCGCTTCCAGCCCCTGGCCCGTGATGATGTCCACGCCCGTGGACAGGGAGTGCGGTACGGCCTGGTGCCCGGCGGCGTTCAGGTTCTCCACGACCCGTGACCCGATCAGCCCGGTTCCGCCGATGACTGCGAACTTCATGGCATGCGCCTTCTTTCGATGACTGGTGTCCGACATGTGCCTTCTGTAGTGCTAACCCTCGACGAACGTGACCGTCTCGGCGAGCGGTGCCCGGCCCGTACGGGCGTAACCCACCGTGACGTCCTCGAACCCGATCGACATGCCGCAGAAGAGGATGAGCCCGCCCGAGGGCGACAGGATCTCCGCGACGGTCCTGCGGTACACCGACCACGCCATCTGCGGGCAGCTGTGCAGCCCCTCGGCGCGAAGCAGCAGCATGACGGTCTGCAGATACATGCCGACGTCGGACCACTGGGGCCGGCCCATGTCGCGGTCGATGCAGCAGAACAGGGCGGCGGGCGCGCCGAAGCAGTCCCAGTTCGCGGCAGCGGCCCTCTGGCGCGCCTCCCGGTCCTCGCGCGAGATACCGAGTGCGCTGTAGCGCTCCTCGCCGAAGGCGGATCGGCGCTCGCGGTACGGGGACTTGAGCGAGGGCGGGTGCATCTCGTACTCCCGCCCGTCCCAGGGGTCGCCCGCGGCGACGCGCCCGCCGGGCGGTCGCCGGAGCTTCGCCCAGACCCTCGCATTGCACGGTTACAGGGGGGTCAGGACGCCGTCGATGTCGATGAAGTAGCTCCCGCTGGTCACGTCGTACACCTCGTGCTTGTCGAGCCACTCGCGGGAGATGTGGTGCAGGACCTTGGCCGTGCGCTCCCAGACCATGGAGTGGCCCGCTCCCGCCACGCGGAACATCAACGTGTTCTCGCCGCGGATGGCGTCGTAGAGGTCGGAGACGGAGAAGTGCAGCACAGGGCCGAGTTCCAGGGGCGTGTTGGCCTGTCGGTCCAGGTCCCCGTAGACGATGAGCACGGGGACGGCCTTGCCGAGTGTCTCACCATGGGGCGCGGTGGCCGAGTTCCAGCCCCACCAGAAGGAGTTCCGGTACCGCAGGACTCCCTCGGGCATGCCGGGCTGCGTGCCTCCCCACTTACGGCCGATGTCGTCGTTGTCCATGATGGCCTTCCACACGGCGTCGACCATCCCGGGCTCACGTTGTTGCGGGCTGGCCTGCTCGCTGTCCCACTGCGCCTGGAACCCCGTCCTGCTGGTGAGGTTCATCGGGTAGCCGAAGGCGGTCGCCGGATTGGACATGGGCAGGGTGGCCCCGGGCGGCAGGGCGAACGGGTCCGAGGGATCTTCCGACCACCGCCCGTTCGGCGGGAAGATGGGTGCGAGGAGCAGCAGGCTCTCCACGTGCTCCGGGTGCTGCAGGGTGTAGGGGCCCATCACGAAGGAGGCCGCGGACCAGCCGACGAGCGAGACCTTCTCCACCGGGCTGCGCAGCTGTTTGATGAACTGGACGACGGTGTCCAGCTCCGCCCACTCGCTGTTCGAGTTGCCCAGCTGGTGCGGGTAGGGCGGCGGCTGGGGGCACTTCCCGTCGAGCGGGTTCGGGACGAGGATGCCCTCCTGCTGGGCGGGGTTGGCGTTGCACGGGTCGTCCATGGTCGGGCGCGGTGACCGGCCGGATCCCTGGAGGTCCATGACGAACACGTCGAATCCGTGGTCGGCCAGTGCCAGCGCCCAGCTGTACCGGGTGTCGGGTCCGCCGCTGCCACCGGCCGGGTCCAGGGTGAGATCGAACCCGGCGAGGGCCGGGACGCTCCTGCCGTGAAGCATCAGGACCGGCTTGCGCGGGTGGTTCGGCTCGGTGCCGTCGTACTCCCGCACGAAGAGCTCGACACGTGTGCCGTTGTTCGCGGGGATTGAGGACGTGTGAGGGACCAGATGGTCCACGGCAACAGGATGCGGCACGGCTGCTCTCGATCTGTCGGCTTGTCTCCGCGACGGCTGTCGCGGGCATGACCGACATCACCACGCCCGTGATGGACCAGCGACACCCTGGCCGCCGGAGCCTGAGAATCCGTCCGATCGGGTAGCCCCACCGTCCTCCGATTGGTTGTCGTTCAACTGCGGGCCGCTACGGGCGTGGGTGCCTTCCCGACCGACGCCGCAACGCCGGCCTCGCTCGGTGACCCATCGATCGATCACCCGGGAAGGTACGCCTTCCCGAGTCGATCCACAGACATCCGAGCATTCCTCGGCAACCGACCGGACGCCTCCCACCGTCACTCCCTGGTCGCGGTCGCGGCCACACCGAAGGTGAGCGCGCCCGTCATCAGTGCGAAGGCGAGTGTGACGGCCGCCCACTGCCCGATGGAGTCGACCTGGTCGCCGAGCCCGAGCAGTTGCCAGGCGGTGTCCCGCAGCGCCAACGAGACCGGCAGTGCCAACGCGCCTGCGGTGGTCGCGATCCGGGCGGCCCGTCGCGTCCTCGATGCGGGAGGAGGCGAGGCGAACCGCAGGACGCTGTTGCAGATCATCACGAAGGCGAAGGTGCCGCCCGCGAAGACTGCGGTCTCCACGGTGAAGAGCAGCGCCCCGGGCCAGCCCTCGCCGGAGGCCAGTCCCGTGGCGACCAGCAGGCCGGCGGTGACCGCGGCCACGGCGGCGAGCAGGGCGAACCGGAGGCGCACGAAGCCGAGCACTTTGCCGCGGCCGACCAGCGCAGCGAGTGCGCGCCCCGTACGGGAGCGGGGGCCGGCGAGCAGGTTCGCGAGGGGCACAAGGTCGTCCAGCCAGTCCCCGCGCGCGCCGTCGGCCCCGTGCACTGGTTCCGGCAGCCGCCGGATCGCCCGGCGGAGCAGCAGCAGGCTCTCGGCCGTCACTCCGGTGAGCGGCAGCAGGGACGCGATCAGCCAGGGAGTGCCGTCGTCCCAGGACGCGTGGTCCGCCCGCGCGGCCACCGCCGCCCAGTCGGTGGCGAGCGTGGCGGCGACGAGCAGCGTGCAGACCAGCGCGGCCCGAAGCACCTGCTCGATCCGGTAGCGCGGCAGCGGCCGGCCGCGGCGGCACAGCAGCGCCCTTGCCGCGCCGAGCGCACCGAGCAGGGGGACGAAGAACATGGTGAACGTCACCACTGCGTCGTACGGATCGTCCTGCCAGGGACTGCCCGCCCGCACCACGCGAACCTGCGTCGTCAGGTAGGCGAACACGGTGAAGGCGGTGGCGCCGGCCACGGACGTCAGCAGCGCCGCGACCGCGGCAGGCCGGGCGGGGTGCCCGACTTCCAGCTGATCATTCGTCAGGTCATCGCTCATGGCGGCGATAGTACACATCACGTAGTACTTGGCGCGTAGTTCGTGGCACGTAGTATGGTGCTCCGTCAGATCGGGAGGAGCGACATGCAAGCCAACGATGCCCAGACGCTGGTGCTCTGCGCACTGGCCGACGGGCCGCTGCACGGATACGCCATCAACACGGCGATCGAGGAGCTGACCGGGGAACGGCTGGGCCCCGGCAGTCTGTACGGGGCGCTGGCCAGGCTGGAGTCGAAGCGGCTGATCGAGCCGCTCGACGGGCAGGGCCGCCAGCGCCCGGTGCAGCTGACGTCCCTCGGCCGCGAGGTGCTGGAACGCGAACTGCGCGCCATGGCCCGGGTCGCGAACGCGGGACTGCGGCGCCTGGGGGTGAACCCGGCGTGAGCGTCGTCAGCCGGAGCCTGGTCAGGCTCTACCCGGACGCCTTCCGCGAGCGCTGGGGCTCGATGGTGGAGGACGAGGCCCGGGGCGCGGGTTGGAAGTCCTGGCCCAACCTGATCGCGGGCATCGTGGACATGTGGCTGCACCCGGCCCTGTGGCCCGCCGACTCCCCGGTACAGCGCCAGCGGAGGGTGGCCACCATGGGCATCACGGTCGCCCTCGCCGCCTGGTTCCTCGGCCACCTGGCCGCCGAACAAGCCGGTCCGCTGCCCGGCGACGGCGTGCGGAACGAGGTCATGCACGGCTGCACCACCCTGTTGCTGCTCGGCATCGCCCTGGTCGCACCCCGGCCCCGGCCCACGCCAGGTGCCGCGATCACGCTGCTGGGCTGGGCGGTCCGCCGCCTTGCCGCACCGACGCTCCTCGGCACCGCCGTCGTCATCCTGGTGCACAGCGGCATCGACGCGGATGCCTCGCCGCCCAGCCTGCGCACCGCCCTGCTCGCCGCCTGGTGGATCGCCCTCGGCCTCGGCGCGATCCAGATCCCGCGCATCTTCACCGGCGTCGGCGCGGACGCCGTCGTGCCACCCGGCACCGGCCGTCTTCGGACCGGCGTGTGGACCCTCGCCGGGGCCAGCGCCACCGGTGGCTCAACCATCCTCGGCGTCTCGCTCAACGGCTTCCACATCCTCGGCGCCGGCACCGGCGTGGGCCTGCTGCTCCTGACGGGGGTGTGCGCGGGCACCCTGCGGGACCTGCGCGACCTGCCGGCCTCGTGAGCCGTGCGGCACCCGCCCGACCTGACCGGGGCCCGCCTGAACGGCGGCCCACTCCGACCCACTTGGACGGTGCTCATGCCCGATCTGCTCCGCTCGCTCTACACCCGCCGCCTGCGCCGCGAGGTCATGGCGGGCCCACTGCCCCGGCACGTAGGGCTGATCATGGACGGCAACCGCCGCTGGGCACGGCAGATGGGCATGGCCAACCCGAGCCTCGGCCACAAGGTGGGCGCCGAACACGTCGAGGAGGTGCTCTCCTGGTGCGAGGTGCTGGGGATCAAGCACATCACCGTCTTCGTCTGCTCGACCGAGAACCTCCAGCGCCGCGGCGACACCGAAGTCGCCTACCTGATGCGGCTGATCGAGCAGGTGGTCGCCGACCGCCTCAGCCGCCCGCACGCCCGCTGGCAGGTCCACCTCGCCGGAATGACCGACGCCCTGCCCGACAGCACCGCCTGTGCCCTCAAGGAGGCCGTCGAGGCCACCCGCACCTGCACCACCGGCGCCCACGTCACCCTGGCCGTCGGCTACGGCGGCCGCCAGGAGGTCGTCGACGCCGTGCGCGACCTGATGTACGCGCGGGCCGAAGCCGGCGCCTCGCTGACCGAGGTCGCCGACGTCCTGACCGTCGACGACATCGCCCCGCACCTCTACACCGCCGGCCAGCCCGACCCCGACCTCGTCATCCGCACCAGCGGCGAGCAGCGGCTGTCGAACTTCCTGCTCTGGCAGAGCGCCTACTCGGAGTTGTACTTCTGCGAGGCCTACTGGCCCGCGTTCCGCGAGGTCGACTTCCTGCGCGCCGTGCGCAGCTTCGCGGCCAGGCAACGGCGATACGGCAGCTGAGCCCGGTCCCGTAGGGCGGCACCGGCTCGGCCGGTACCTCCCTTTCCCCTGGCTCCCCTCACCAGTCCCCTTGGCATCAATCATCTAGGGTGGCCCGGTGACTGATGAGCAGGAGCGGGTGCAGCCGTCGGGAGTGTGGGCCACGGCGGTGGGGGTGGCCAGGGTGCGGGCGCTGGAGACGGAGCGGGCGGACGCGTTGTTCCGCGACCCACTGGCACAGGCCTTCGCCACCGCCGGCGGCCTGTGGCCCTCCTCGCCACCGCCCGATGACGAGACCGCGCGACGCCGCCGGCTGGCCGTGTCGTTCTCCATCGTCATCAGGACGAAGTTCCTCGACGACCTGTTGCAGCAGGCCTCCGCGTCCGGGGTCCGGCAGGTCGTGCTGCTCGGCGCCGGCATGGACAGCCGGGCCTTCCGGATGGACTGGCCCGAGGGCACCCGGCTGTTCGAGGTCGACACCGCCGCGCCACTGGACTTCAAGGCTTCGGTGCTGCGCCAGGAGCGGGCCGTCGCACGCTGCGAGCGGATCACCGTCGCGGTGGATCTGCGTGAGGACTGGCCGGCCGCGCTGGCCGCCGCAGGGCACGACCCGGCCGTGCCGACCGTGTGGATCGCCGAAGGACTGCTGATCTATCTTCCCGAGGACGCGGTGGAGCTGCTGCTGGCCCGGATCAGCGCGCAGTCGGCGACAGGCAGCCGGATGGGGCTGACGTTGGCCTCGCGCGGCGTGATCGAGCGCTTCGGCGCGGACGCCGTGCCGGGCTCGGCGGCGTCCATGTGGGTCTCGGAGATGCCCGACGACCCGGTGGGCTGGCTGGCCGGGCACGGCTGGGAGGCCGACAGCCACACCCTGCGCGAGTGCGCTGGCGCCTACGGCCGTCCGATCAGCACCCCGCCGCAGCACGAGGAGCGGCCCGGCGCCCTGATCTCGGCGGTCCGCCGGTAGAGCGCCAGGGCGGCGTCGTTCGGGCGTGGGGGAGTCGTACGAAGGCGCCGCCGCCCGGGAGCTGGTGGCCGCGGTGGTGTCCTCCCGGGACGATGCGTGGTGGGAGGTGCGGGTGCTGCACGCGAGGCTCTGCCCGGCGAAGGTCCGGGCGGGTCGGGTTCCGTGACGTCGGGGGTGTGACGGCCGGGCTCGGCCGCGGCGAAGAGCCGGCGGTTCGGGTGGTTCGCCGCCCAGCCCGGGGGCCGTGGCTGGTCGGCGAACTCCGCAGAGTGCCGGCCGTACAAGCGCCGTACCGCCCGGACGGCCTGTGCGCGGTCATGGCGCGCCGTCGTCCGGAAGCGGTTTCAGAAATCGATCCGGGGCTGGAGCCCGGTCCAGGTCTGGTTGGCGCCGCCGTTGGTGCCCCACGTGATGACCGGGGCGCCGTCGGCGGGGTCGGAGCCCGGTACGTCGAGGACCAGCCCGAGGCTGCTGGACAGGTAGCCGGTCGAGGGGGTGTTGACGCCGGGCACGCCCCAGAGTTGGTTGGCGGGCCGGGTCCACAGGCCGCAGTCCCATTGCACCGCCTGGGTGCCCCACACCGTGCTGGCGCCGGGGACGTCCAGACACTTCCCGCTGTGTGTGTTGATCAGGAGGCGGTTGCTGTTCGCGGTCCACTGCTGGTTGGCGCCGCCGTGGCAGGTCCACTGGCGGACTGGGGCGCCGTCGTCGGTGCGCCAGTCGGCGACCTCCAGGCACTTGCCGGTCGCCTGGTTGCGCAGTTCGAAGGCGGGGGTGTAGCGGGGGATCTGCTCGGCGTGGGCGGTGCCGGGGGCGGCCACCGGAAGGGCGGTGACGAGGCCGGCGGCGAGGGCGAGCAGGGCGGCGGGGGTGCGGTGTCTCCGGGTGGGGGCGGGATCGGTCACGGCTGTCCTCCTGAGGTGCGGCGGGCGGTGTGCTCGGCCGGGAAGGCGAGGAGTCGGTGTCAGGATTCCCTGGCGGCGTCGAGGTGTTGGACCGCTGCGTCCTCGAAAAAGTTGTGCGGAGCCTGAGGGGGCGGCGGGGAGACCACGTGCCGCAGTTCCGGGAAGCGGGCGGCGATCCGCGCCCCGCGCCCCGCTCGGTCCACCCGTCTGGACATACGCAGGCGCGACCGGGTCAGCGGACCCGAATTCGCAGGTAGCGGCCGACGATCAATCAGTTGATCTCTGTGCTGGCTGTCGGTGCGGTTCGGGTGTGTGTGGGTAGGTCGAGGACCCGACCGTCGTGCCGGGTGGACGGCCTTCCAGGGCGGTGGTGGGTGGGCCGGGCCTGGTCGGGCGGGTTGGACAGGGGCAGGAGACGCCGGTGGGCGCGGATCCGGGCCAGTGCCTGGGCGATCAACTCACCTGCCGTGGTGGTGAAGTGGAGTTCGTGGCGGCGGGCGGTGACCGTCCGGCGTCGACGCGGGCGATGAGTAGGCGTCGTACTGTGGCGACGCGTCGGCGGGCCGTGTGATCGGGGAGTCCTCCGATCGGAATTGCTGATCCCGGGATGCTTCAGTGCCCGAATGGAGAATCTCCGTCGGTTCCATCGAGCGCCGAGTCGGATCAGTGCGTGGTGTCGTCGACTTCGATCACGCGCAGGCCCTCGGTGCGGGCGTAGGTGATCAGGTCGTCCGAGGTGCCGCCGTCCCTGATGATTCGCCGAGCCTTGGCGAACACTTCCCGCCAGGCGTCCTCCTGGGCGTGGTCGAAAGGATGGGCGGCGGGGTCGGCCTGGCCCGGTGCCGTCTGGGCCGGTGCGGGCGAGGTATCTGAGCCGGCGATGACGTCGGCCTGGATCAGCCCACCGCTGAGAGTCGCTCCGTCCCCCACGAAGTTGATGGCAGTCACGATCGGCATGATGACAGAACGGGGGCCCGGTGTCAGCGGATCAGGTCAGGCGATCGCGGGTGCGGGTGTCAGAACACAGCTTCTTTTCCCCTTCTGGTCGGTCACCCTGTGCACACGGACAGGCTCAGCCACCGCACGACGGCGTCCCGCCTGATGGTGTAGCCGATCTCGCACCGACCACGTAACCACTCCAGTTGACGTACTTCATTCGCAGTGATCTACTTGGGGTCATTCGGAGCGAGGAAGAGGTACGAGATGCGTCAGAACCCGGCCCGTCGGGCCCTGCTGCTCGACGGCGCCATCGAGGTTCTCGCCCGTGAGGGCGCGCGCGGCCTGACCCAGCGCGCTGTCGACAAGGAGGCGGGGGTGCCCATCGGCACCACGTCCAACTACTTCCGCAACCGCGACGATCTGCTCGTCCAGGCCGGTGCCCGCGTCTACGAGCGACTCAGGCCCGAAGAGAACGCGCTCACCGGGATGTTCGACCAGGCACGGGACGCCGCGTCGTACGGCGTGATGCTGCGGGAGAGCGTCGGCAGGGTCGCGGCCTTCCCGTCCGGGCACCTGGCGCTGCTGGAGCTCCGGCTGGAGGCCACCAGAAGGCCGGAGCTGCGGACGCTGCTCACCGAGCGGGTCCGCGCCGACATCGACGAGAACGTCACCCGGCACGAGGCTGCCGGCCTGCCCGGCGGCGCGACCGCCGTCCTGCTGATGTACCTGGCCATGAACTGGCTGATCGTCGAGCAACTCACACTGCCGGACGTCTTCACGGACGCCGAGCGCGACCGGCTGGTCACGCAGGCAGTGGAGCGCATCGTCGGCCCCTTCCCCACCGCCACGAAATGACACCCCGGTAGCGCCCGCCCCGCGCGCGGCGCACCCCACCACCGTCCACTGCGACCGATCGGCAAAGGACTCGTTTTGCGCAAGCTCGTGTACTTCATCGCCTCCACGCTCGACGGTTTCATCGCCGGTCCCGACGGCTCCGACCCCACCGGCCCCGGCGGCTTCTGGTCCCCGTCCGCGGACTACATCCAGCACATCATCGAGGAGTACCCCGAGACCCTGCCGGGGCCCGCGCGGGCCGCGCTCGGCGTCACCGCCGACGGCACCCGCTTCGACACCGTCGTGGAAGGCCGCAAGAGTTATGAGATCGGCCTCGCGGCCGGCGTGACCGACGCCTACCCCCACCTCAGGCACCTGGTCTTCTCCCGGACGCTGGCCGAAAGCCCGGACCCCGACGTCGAAATCGTCGCCGACGACCCGGTGTCGAAGGTGCGGGAGTTGAAGCGCGATGGCGGCAAGGACATCTGGCTCGTCGGCGGCGGGGAACTGGCCGGCGCACTGTACGGAGAGATCGACCGCGTGATCGTCAAGCTCAGCCCGCTCACCATCGGCGCCGGCATACCCCTCTTCGGGCGGACCGCGGCCTTCACTCCCAACGCCTGGGAGCTCACCGGCCACACCGTCCTCAAGGGCGGGGCGGCCTTCCTCACCTACGACCGGCACCCCGGCACTCCCGAGTCCACCAGCAGGTAGCGGCAGGGGGACGAGAACAGGCCGGTCGTCCCGGCTCCACGCCGGACCGTCCGGCCTACCAGCCGATCACGGCGGTGTTCGCCGCAGCCGACGAACCATTGCGGGCACGGGCGGTGTGCGAGGCGACATTCCCCTCGTAGCGTGCAGTTGTGGCCAGAGGGGAAGTTGAGGGTCATGGCGCGGAAGAGGCGCTCGGTGAAGTCCCGGAGGCTCCGCTGCCGGTGTTCGCGGTGGGCTGGACGGCCGGCCGCGGCGGCGCTGGCGAGGTGGACCAGGAGAACGTCGAGCGGCCCCGCACCAAGACGGGACAGAAGGCGCGGGCGCGCGGCGAGGACATGGTCGACACGCCCGGCGAGTCGATGGCCGGCCGCGCCAAGTCCCTTGTATCGGTCGTGAGTTATCCATCTGTGCTTTAGCCGGCGGAGGCATGCACTGCGTACTTCCTTTCCGGTGGGACGCAGTTCAAGAGGCGGCTATGCCGAGCGCCCGCGCGAGGTGGGCGGCGCAGTGCTGGGTCGGCTTCCGATGGAGTGAATCTGGCGGCACACGTCAGAGATGCCCGTCGGCGAACACCACCAGGCACCAGAGGGCCGCACTCATTGTCACCGCACAGAACGCAGCGAGGCCGACCAACCCCTTCAGGGACGCGCGTGGCCCGGCGCGGGAAGGCTCTGTCGGGTCGTAGTGCACGACGTAGGGTTCGCCTGGCTTCGTCTCGCGCTTGCACGAGCACAGGGCGGTCCGCTGCACGCCATCCGGGGTCCGGAAACGGACCGTGGCGGTATAGCTGGTGTTGGCGACACCCATTGAGCCCCGGCTGGTCCGCGAGCTGACGCTCACCACGGTACCGGGCGCCGGGACACCGCGCCGGTACAGCGGCAGCTCCCTGACGATCATCACCGCGACCCCGGCCGCGGTGCCGCCCAGCACGCCGGCGGCGGTCAAGGCCGGCGCATGGTCGGCGGAGTAGTCGTATCCCCAGAAGGCCAGGCCCAGCAGGGCGACCAGCACGGCCCAGAGACAGAGAGCCACCAGAGCCTTCCGCACCATGCGACACCTCCACTGCGCGGTCCAACTCCACAGTGGCACAGACTTTTTGGCCTGGACAGCCAAATTTCTGACCGGAAATCAGTCCGGTTTTGCCGCGTTCCCGGACCAACACCGGGCTCGCCATCGCCGCGGCCACGCCGGCGAACCCGGCGGCGGGGACCGGGATCGCCATCTCCACGCCGAGTGCGGCCATCCGCTGGAGCCGGCGGCTCTCGGCGAAGCTGATGTGCTCGGTGCCCTGCCTGCATTCGAGGCAGCCGGAGGCCTGCGGCAGGACGGCGCGCACGTCCGGCGCCGGACGCAGGTCGCCGCTGCGCCGCGCCTCCAGCGCCAGGAGCTGGGCGCCGGTCAGCAGGTAGCGCAGGGGTGGGCCTGGTTGACGACCACCTGCCCTGGTCGATCTCGGCGGTGGCGGACCGACGTGCCGGCCACCGTCGCCGAGGAACTGCCGGTGAACTGCCGTTTCCCTGAGGTGGCACCGTGTCAGGGGCGGTGTCAGTGCGGTGACTGTCCGGTGTCAGGACGGCAGGGGATCGTCAACGTTCAGAAACAGCGAGCGAGCACAGGAGAGCATCATGCAGAAGTTCGACACCCCCGCCCCGGTCCGCACCGTCCTGGCCGTCCCCGCGGGACGCGTCCGGTTCATCGCCGCCGACCGCACCGACACCGTGGTCGAGGTCCTGCCCGCCGACCCCTCCAAGAGCCGCGACGTCCAGACCGCCGAGCAGACCACCGTCGCCTACGCCGACGGCGTCCTGCGGATCCACACCCCCGAGCCCAAGAACCAGCTCCTCGGCCCCGGATCCGTGGAGGTCACCGTCCAACTGCCCGCCGGCTCCAGCGTCGAGGCCAGGGCCGCCGCCTGTGAGCTGCGCGGCGTCGGCCGCCTGGGCGACATCGCTTTTGACGGTGCGTACCGCGAGATCAGGATCGACGAGGCCGCGAGCGTCCGCCTCACGGCGACCGACGGCGACGTCGAGGTCGGTCGACTTACCGGGCCCGCGGAGATCAGCACCGCCAGGGGCGACATCCGGGTCACCGAGGCCGCGCGCGGCACGGTCCGGCTCCGCACCCAGTCCGGCGACATCACGGTCGGCGCCGCCGCCGGCGTCTCGGCCACCCTGGACGCCGCCACCGCCTACGGCCGGATCAGCAACGCCCTCAAGAACGACGGCACCGTGGACCTCGACATCCGCGCCACCACCTCCCACGGCGACATCACCGCCCGCAGCCTCTGACCCGCTCCTTCCAAGGGAGCACCCGAGACAGGACCGTCCGAGGTGCCCTCAAGATCACGGGCAGGTGCAACCCGGACCCTGACCACCGCGGGCCCGCCGGGCCGAACGCCCTGGATGTCGCGTTCGGAAGGCATCCCGCACGGCGAACACGGCGCGTCCGCCGCCCTGCGATCTCGTCCGCCCACGTCCTCGGCGGCCGGCACCACCTCGTCGCCGCCCCGGCGGGCAGACCCTTACCGCACGAATCACCCACGCAACCCGTACAAGGAGCACAGTCATGTCCCTCACCCTCACCGGCCAGGACCGCCCGGAGCTGCAGCAGGCCATCGAGGAGATCGTCGATTCCGGTTTCGTGGAGGAGACGGACGGCGGCACCGACCACAACGGCGGCTTCTTCGGCTGGGCGGCGCTGATGTACAGCACGCCCGACGGCAGCAGGACCCTGACCGCCTCGCTGACCACCGGGGACGCCGAGCTCGACTTCGCCGCCACGGCCGAGGCGTTCCAGCGGGCGCAGCGAAGGCTCGTCCAGGAGGTGTTCTGCAGCGGGCAGGCCGAGCCGGTTCACGAGGCGGCCCAGTCGGCCCAGTAGCCGGGGCCGAGCAGCGTGAGCCGGGCCGTTCGGGGATGGGCGGTACCGCTCGGGGTGCCGGCGGCTCAGGTGCGCCGCGGGCGATGGCGGTGGACGGGGCGGTCCTTGTCCTCGTTCTGGGCGGCAGCGCGTCCGGGGGTCGTGGGCGGTGTCGGTTGACCATGGTGGGGCGGACCGTGGGACAGCGGTGGCCGAGCGTCGCCCGCGGCCAGGAGTCCGCCGCGATGGTCCGGGCCACCGACGGGGACGACGATAGTTGAGGTGGTGGTTGCCCTCGATGCGGGCGACGGCTCGGTGCCACTCGAGATTGGCGCGGGCCGGTGCGAGCTGCCCGAGCCCGTCATGGATGATCAGGCCCTGGTCGTCGACGACCTTGGCCCAACCGTTCGGACCGGATTCGCCGCTGATCCAGGTCAGTACCTCGCGGCCCTGCTCATCGAAGCCGAGCACGATGGTGACCTGATCGCCGTTCTGCCGCCGGGTGTGTCTCTATTCCTCCAGGCCGAGGCCGGCCTTGAGCCGGTCCAGGAAGGAGGGGTCCTTCTTCTTCGGGTACGTGAACCGCCCGACAGCCCTGCCGACCGTCCCCACGTCGGGGGGAGTGGCGGTGTACTTGACGGTGACGGTGATCTTTCCGGTGTACCCGGGGAGGAGTGCGAGAAGTCGGTCGACGCCGGTGTTGCCGATGTCAATGCAGCCGGAGGAGCCCGGCATGACGCCGCCGTGCAGGTAGAACCCGCTGCGGGTCTTGGTATTGCCGCAGCCCTTGGGAGCGGGAACGATGGTGACGGGGCTCAGTGGCACGCGGCCGGCTCCCCAGTCGCCGCCGTGCAGGGAGGTGCCGAAGGGGTCGGTGAAGTTGCCTCCGGGCAGCATCTTCAGCTGTTCGACCCTGGAGAAGGTCGCCCATTGCGTGGCCTCGAACTGGAACGTCCCTTCCGGGATGGGGCCGTTGTCGGCGATGCCGACGTAGCGTGGGTTGTTGAGGTAGGTGTCGTCCGGTTTGCCGCCGCATTTGGCCGCGTCGCCCGGGCGGACGGTGTAGGGGCGGCCGGACTGGGCGTCGGCCTGCATCAGTTGCTTGCCGTCGCCGGACACGGTGAACCTGGCGCCGTCGAAGTGTGCGGTGATCTTCTTGTACGGGGACCTGGCCTTCGCCGGGTGGCTGAACTTGGTGCCGAGCACCTCGCGTTGGACTCCGCGAGCCGGCACCGGTCGGTGCACTCCCGCCGGGCGCGCGGCATGGACCGCGTTTCCCGTGCTCTGGGCCTGGCACTCGGCGTGGTCGGACTCGGGGCCGGCGATGCGGGCCGCAGCCGGGCCGGAGTGGTCCGGAGCGGACTCCTGCTGGACGACGTGGGTCAACTCGTGGGCGAGCAGCCGCTGTCCCACCGGGGATTCGGGCGCGAACAGCCCGTGGCCGAAGACGATGTGCCGTCCGAACGTGTAGGCCCGTGCGTCGACGGCCTCGGCGGACTGCGCGGCCTGCTGGTCCGTGTGGATCCGGACACCGGTGAACGAGCGGCCGAAGTACGCCTCCATCCGGGCCTGCGTGCGCTCGTCGAGCGGGCGTCCGGGCATCGCGAGCACCTGGCCGACGATCGGGGGCGCGGTCTCGGGGACCGCATGCCCGCCGTTCGGTGACCGCTGGATCGTCCGCGACCGCACCGGGATCGCGCAGAAGTCGGCGGTGAAGGCGGGTGCCGCAGCAGTAGAGCTCGACGGATGGTGGCTGTGCTCGGGAGGGGGCGTCGAACGCGACGTCGCCCACCGTCCGGGAATCCGCTCCATGGTCATGGACGCCCACCTCCCACATCGAGTCCACACCCGCAGCCGCCGAGCCGCGACCCCAACGCGTTTCGTACCCGGACCGGCCCTGACGTGAACCAGGGGCCGTTGATCGGCGTCCGCACCAGTGTCGTGATCACCGTTGGCCCGGCCGCTCGCCGTGCGGGACGCAGCGGGGTGCTCGTATGGCCGCGCAGGCGGGCCGGGCCGGGCGGGGTGCGGTGCGCACCGGGGTGTCGCGGATGTGACCGGGGCTCTCCGGGAGGGCCCGAGGGCTCGGAGCGGGAGCTGCCACGGAGGTTCCGCCGGAGGTCGCCGAGTGCCCGGAGCGCCGCTGTCCGTGAGGAGGACCTGGGCCGGTTGTGGCTGCCTGTGGCGACGGCGGGGGAGTGGAAGCAGCATTGGCGCGGCAGGCCCGGCGATCCGTGGTGGGAGATGCGGGTCCTGCACGGGAGGCTCTGCCCGCGGTGGAAGCGCCCAGCGTGATCTGCGGTGCCGAGAGAGAAGTGGCCACCTGACTCTCAAAACCCAGGACGGCATGCCCAGTTAGACTCCCCGTTGATCAACAGTTCGTCGGGACGGGGAGAGCATGAGCATTCGTCATTTGGGTGCCGCCGCACGTGTCATAGGCCGCCGTAACGCTCTGCGCTACCTGGCGCTGGGGGTGGGGTCCGCGCTGGTCGCCGCCTGCTCCAGCAGCAGTGGGAAGGCCGCGGACGGCAGCGACGGAAAGGCGGTGGACGGCGGCGAGTCCTCCAACTCGCCTGCCTCCCCCGCTCCCTCCTCCCCGTCGACGACCGCCAGACCCACCGTGGCCGACCGCGCCTTCGACGCCTTCGTGCGCGGCAGTTGGACCGTCCAGTCGACCACCTCCCGGGGCAAGCCCGCCCAGGGGAGGGTAACGGTCGAGACCGACGGGGGAGGCAACGGCGGCTGGACCATCGCCTGGGACGGTACGGCCGGCAAGGACGCCGTCTGGGAGGGCAGCTTCCTGCTGCGCGGTGGGCATCTGTCGCTGTCCATCAGCCAGGGCCCCGGCAATCTGATCCAGGAAAGCGCCCCCGAGGCCCTCAACGTCCCGGCCACGGTGGGCGGGACCGTCCAGCTCACCCTGCCCTGGAAGCCTCCGGGCAGCGGCAACGCGGGCGAGAGCGTGGCCGTCAGCTACGACGGCACCACCCTGCGCATCGTCCACGCCGCGGGCCGCAGCACCACGACCCACGTCTGCACCCGCGCCTGAAGCGTGCCGTTCCGCTCACCTGCCGCCGGGCCTCCACCGCGCGGTCGCCTGCACCGAGCAGGACGACCTCGACCAGGCGCCGGTGATGTGGCTGCCGGTGGCCTACGCGGCTGGCCTCCACCTCTGCCCGGCCATCGGCCCTGCCCTCGGTCAGGCCGTCCGATCCACCACCACCGGCGGCGGCTCGGGCGGCCTGCTGCTCCCGGCGATGACCGGCGCCTCCTGTCGGCGAGTCGAGGGAGGTGCCAGGGTCAGCCGCGCGCGAGCTGTTCGCCCAGGACGGCGGGCAGGCCGGTCCAGTCGCAGGAGACGAACGAGGCGTGGGCGGCGGCGAGTCGGGCGACGCGGGCGGTCGCGTCGGCCTGGCTCGGCGCGGTGTCGGAGAGGGTCGGCAGGACGTTCTGTGCGTCGGTCATCACCAGGAGGTAGTGGTTGGTGTCGTACCACGAGGTGTCGATGCCGCCGTCCACGTAGGTGTGGGCGTCGCCGTCGAAGACCACGAACCAGGGGCGCAGCGCGGGGTCCGGGTAGCGGGTGCGCGGGTCTCCGGCGGCGGCGCCGAGCACCGAGGGGAAGATCTGGGCGGTTGCGAGCGTGCCGGCGGCCTGCAGTGCGGCCAGGTGCCGGGCGTACTCGGTGTCGGTCCACAGGTGGTCGAAGGGGTTCTTCATCTCGAAGGTCCCGGGGATCGCCTCCAGGATCACCTTGCCGGCGAGCGCCGAGCGGCTGGGCCAGTTGCCGGCCCGGGCGGCCGCGTCCAGGGTCGGGTAGCCGCCCAGCAGGTCGGCCGGGCGGTACACGTCGCTGCCCAGGTGGGCGTGGACCAGCTCGTCCAGCTGCGAGGGGCCGAGGCCCACCGTGGCGTCGAAGCCCGCCTTCAGCTCCAGCTTGACCATCAGGGGCGCGTGGCCCGGGTGCGCGGCCAGCCAGATCCGGATGTCGTCCAGGCAGCTGCCGAGGTCCTTGTTGGCGCCCCCGCGGTAGAGGTCGGCGGGGGTTTTGGCGTCCACGCAGTTGTTCTGGTTGCCCAGCGGCTTGGCGTGGCTGACCTTCCACTCGTGGGTGAACGGGTCGACCCAGGTGTCCAGTTCGATCAGCGAGGCGCCGGCGTCCAGGGCCTTGGCGAGGAACGGGAACTGGGCGGTGTCGTTGTAGGTGTTGTGGAGCCCGACGGAGGTGCCGGAGGCGAGAGAGAGTCCGCCGGTGGTGGCGGCGTGGGACGTGCCGGTGGAGAGGGGAAGTGCGCAGGCCACGGCGACCGCGAGGGTGGCGGCGGCACGCGTGCGGCGGGCGAGGGCTGACAGGAAGCGCATAGGTCCTCCGGGGTGCGGACGTACGGGGTCGGCCTTTCTGGCATGGCCGCCGCAGGTTAACGCGTGCCGGTGGCTGGGTGGTGTCGGTACGTCAAATCCTTGTCGCCGGAGCCCGACTGCCGTTTCGCACCACACCGCCGCACCGGCCGTCGGGCACGGCTCTCACACCTCGCGGTCGAGGCGGCGGCGCGCGGGCCTGCCGGTTCAGGTCTGGGGTGGCCGGTGGTGCTCCGTGGTCCGCGAGGACAACGAGGACGGCTGGCGGGTCTACGACGACTCGGTGCCGGTCGTCGCGAGCGCACTGGAAGCCTCCGCAACCAGAGGGGATCGAGGCTGCTCGAGCCCAGTTCGTCGCGGGCGATCTTCCGTGGCTCGCGCATGAGGGCGGAGCCGACGCCGCGTCCGCGGAATTCGGGTGGCAGTACGCCCTACTTCGGTGCCTGGAAGCCGCCGATCTTCTGCTCGAGCAGTTCGGCCAGCCGCAGCGGGGTGCGGTCCTCGAACATCGGACCGATGAGCTGCACTCCCACCGGCAGACCTTCGGGGGACCGGCCCGCTGGTACGGCGGTGGCGGGTAGGCCGGGCATGGTGGCCAGACCGGCCCAGACGAGCTGGTCGAAGTACGGGTACTCGACGCCGTCGATGTCGATCCGGCGTTCCCTCGGATCGGGGTTGTGGTCGTGCGGGAACGCGGGAGTCGGCGTGATCGGACACACCACGGCATCGAACTCGGCGAAGAGCTGCCGCCAGCCGTGACGGTGGAGCTCGCGACGGCTGTTCGCCTCGATCCAGTCGCGGTGGCTCAACACGATGCCGCGCAGCAGCGCCGCATCGAGACTCTGGTCGTCTGGGCTCAGTGCGGCGGCGCGGGTCCGCAGCTGCTCGTAGGAGTCGACGGGAAAACGTGCGGCAGAGCCCGAAAACAGCAACTGCCTGTAAAGCATGGCGGCTTCGGTCAGATCGGGAAGTAGCGGACTGTGCCGTTCGACGCGGGCGCCGCCGTCGACGAGCGCGTCGGCCACCCGGTTCACGCCCGCCCGCACAGCGGACCCGGTCGGAATGAACGGATGCTCCTCGAGGACCAAGACCCGGAAGTCGCCGAGCCGCTCGTGGCGCGCGGGCGGCAGCGTCATGTCGTACGCCACACCGTGCGTCAGCGGGTCCGGTCCGGCCATGACGTCCAGCAGGAGCGTGAGGTCGCGGGCAGTGCGCGCCATCGGACCGACGACGGCGAGGTCGAGGTCGACCGGCAATGGCGGTGCCGGCGGCGCGACCATGCCGCGGGTTGGCGCCAGTCCGAGTGTCGGCTTGTGCGCATAGATGCCGCAGAAATGCGCGGGGGTGCGCAGCGAACCGGCGAGGTCGGAGCCGATGGACAGCGCGCCGAACCCGGACGCCAGGGCCGCCGCTGATCCGCCCGAGGACCCACCCGACGTGCGACCGTGATCCCACGGATTGTTAGTGGTGCCGTAGATCTCGTTGAAGCTCTGGATATCTTGCAGTCCCAAGGGCACATTGGTCTTACCGAGCACCACCGCGCCCGCGGCCTTGAGCCGCGACACCTGTACCGCGTCCTCGGCCGGCATGTGGTTCCGGTGCAGCGGCATGCCCCAGGTCGTGGGCAGCCCGGCGACGTTGTAGGACTCCTTGACCGTCACCGGAATGCCGAGCAGCGGCCGGTCCTCACCGCGGGCGCGGGCCTGGTCGGCACCGCGCGCGGCGGCCCGTGCACGGTCGAAGTCCGGCATACAGATCGCGTTGATCGCCTTGTCGTCCCGCTCGATACGGGCGATCGCCTCGTCGGTCAGTTCCGCCGAGGTCACTTCACCGGCACGCAGGGCAGCCGCGAGTTCTTCGGCCGTCCGAAAATTCCACTCCATGAATCCGACCGTACCGGCCTCTGGAACAGGCCATGAAATGCCGCTTCGCACAACAGGATGGATGTCTCAATACTCGTCAGTTTTGTGTGGCGGAGTGCTCGACGACGCCGGCATACGCGCACGGTCGGAGACCGGGGCGACGGCGGCCCAGCCGAGCACCCGGCCCGCCTGGTCGACGGCGACCGGACGGTGCTCGGGGAGGCGGGCGGCGTCGAAGGCCTCCCAGCTCGGGGCGGTGGTCTCGAAGGGCGCGTCGCCGCCGTCGATGCCGAGCTGATGGATCGCCAGGACCTGTTCGGCGTGTTCAGGCAGCATGCCGGTGACCCGCACCGATTCGGGGACTGCGGTCATGCCTGGGCCTGGATGCCGAGGTCGGCGAGCAGGCCGCGGATCCGCTGCTCGATCTGGTCGCGGATCGGGCGCACGGCGTCGACGCCCCGGCCGGCCGGGTCCTCCAGCTTCCAGTCGAGATAGGTCTTGCCGGGGAAGAACGGGCAGGCGTCGCCGCAGCCCATGGTGATCACCACGTCGGAGGCCTGGACCGCCTCGACGGTCAGGACCTTCGGGGTCTCGGCGGAGATGTCGACCCCGACCTCGGCCAGGGCCTCGACCACCGCCGGGTTCACGGTCTCGGCCGGGGCGGAGCCGGCAGAGCGGACCTGGACCCGGTCGCCGCCGAGGCGGGTCAGGAAGGCGGCGGCCATCTGGGACCGGCCCGCGTTGTGCACGCAGACGAACAGCACGGACGGGACAGCGGGAGTGCTCACGAAAGTGGGTCCTTGATCTTCGGGACGGGCGGGAGGAGGTAGGGGTCAGCGGGCGGCTTCTGCCGGGTGGTGGTCGCCATGCGGGACGACGACGTCCTCGGCCGCCGGGGTCGGGCGGCCGAACAGCACCGCGACCAGCACGACGCCGACGGCCAGGCCGACGAGCTGGGCGGCGATGAACGGCAGCACCGAGGCGGGGGCGATACCGGCGAAGGTGTCGGTGAACGCCCGGCCGATCGTCACCGCCGGGTTCGCGAAGCTGGTCGAGGACGTGAACCAGTAAGCGGCGCCGATGAAGGAGGCGACCGCCACCGGGGCGAAGTGCGCGCGGCCGACCCGGGCCAGGCCGAAGATCAGCAGGATCAGGCCGGCGGTCGCGACGACCTCGCCCAGCCACAGATGCGGCGCCCACCGGTCATGCGTCGACCAGGCCACGAGCGGCTCGGCGAACATCGCGTCCGCGAGCACCGCCCCGCCGATCGCCCCGGCGGTCTGGGCCGGAACATAGGCCGCGACCTCCCGCAGCCCGGGCCCCTCACCGCCGCGCCGGCCGGCCCACCAGGCGGCCAGGGTTACGGCCGGGTTGAAGTGAGCACCGGAGACCGGGCCGAGCAGCAGGATCAGCACGCCGAGGCCGAACACGGTCGCGAGCGAGTTGGCCAGCAGCTGGACGCCGACGTCCTGGGAGAGCTTGGTGGCCTGGATGCCGGAGCCGACCACGACGGCGACCAGCGCGCCGGTCCCGACGAACTCCACGGCCGCCCGGCGGCCCAGCGGCGCCATCTCGGTCATCTGGACCCTCCGGCGGCCGGCGCCTGGAGCAGGGCGGAGAGCCTGGCCAGCGCGGCGGGCAGCACCCAGTAATAGACCCAGGTCCCTCGGCGCTCGGAACCGACCAATCCGGCCTCGCGCAGCACCTTGAGATGGTGGGAGATCGTCGGCTGCGACACGTCGAACGGACCGGTCAGGTCGCAGACGCAGGCCTCGCCGCCCTCATGCGAGGCGATCAGCGACAGCAGCCGCAGCCGCACCGGGTCGGAGAGGGCCTTGAACATCTTCGCCAGGTCGACGGCGGCGTCCTCGCCCAGGGGCTCGCGGACCATCGGCGAGCAGCACGAGGCCGCGTCGTCCTGGCCGAGCACCTCAAGTTTCAGATTCGACATACGTCTATGTTGACAGTCATCTATGCGGGTGGCAACGCTGCTGCGGGATGCGCTTGCGGCAGCTGATCGAAGCGCGGGGTGATCGGCTTCGATCACTGGAAGGGAGATCTGCCGCTGTAGCAATAGTCGAATGATCGGACTTTAGGGGGTGGGGCGTGTCACCGGGCAGAGATAACGCCGCACTCCATGTCGCGCACATATCATTCGAGCGTGATCAAGGATACCGATCCTCTGGAGAATTCGCAGGCTGCCGATATCGCCGGGAGTTCCCTGCCGAGTCGACGCAAGCTGCTCAGAACCACGGTTGCGACAGTCGGTGCCGTAGGTTTCGCCGGCGCACTTGCGGACGGGCGTGCCTACGCAGTCAATTCTCCGGCCGGGTCGGGTGCTTTTCGACACGGTCGGCACCAGCCGCATCCTTTGCAGCCATCGGGAGGCATGCTCGATCCGTCATCCGTCCCCAAGTACAGAACGCCGCTATTTCTTCTCGATAAAATGCCCAGCGAGGGTCGGGATTCCTACCGCATCGCGATCCGTCAGTTCCGACAGCAAATGCTGCCAATCGGGATGCCGGCCACCACGGCCTGGGGCTACGGGGCTGTGGGCCACGAGCAATCATTTCACACGCCAGGCCTGACCATTGAAGCCCGTGTGGATCGGCCGATCTCCGTGACATGGGTAAACGACCTCGTCACCTCGCGCGGCTTCTTTCTGCCCCATCTATGCACTGTGGACCCCACGTTGCATTGGGCAAACCCTCCTGGCGGACGAGCCGGACGTGATTCACGGCCTACCTTCTCGACCACTCCCGGGCCGTACACGGGACCGGTGCCCATTGTGACCCATCTGCACGGTGGGCACAGTCGAGAAGAGAGTGACGGATACCCCGAGGCCTGGTACCTGCCGGCATCTCGTGATATTCCTCGTGACTATGCTCGCGTAGGTACCTATTACGATCGGTTCGCCGAGCAGTTCCGTGACCGTTACGGCGTCCGCTGGCGCCCCGGGTCGGCAACGTTCGCGTACGGCAATGATCAGCGTCCCGCAACTCTCTGGTACCACGATCACACTCTGGGCATGACTCGGGTGAATGTCTACGCGGGCCTTGCCGGTTTCTACCTGCTGCGAGGCGGGCCTGCTGATCTCCCCTCGGGAGTACTTCCGGGGCCGGCATCGGGGCGAGACGGTGCCCACGGTGCCCGCCCCTACGAAATCCCCCTGGTAGTTCAGGACAAGTCCTTCAATGCGGACGGGTCGTTGTTCTTCCCCAGCAGTCGCGGATACTTCGGGGACACCCCGCCGGACGGTCCGTGGATCCCCTATACCGATATTTCGCCCATCTGGAACCCGGAGTTCTTCGGCACCACGATGGTCGTCAACGGGAACACCTGGCCGGTGCTCAACGTGGAACCGCGGCGGTACCGTCTGCGCATCCTCAACGCAAGCAACGCCCGTACTCTCATCTTGAAGATCGTCACTGATGCCACGGCCCCCCGCCCCGTCAGCCCCGCATTGCCCTTCTGGCAGATCGGAAACGACCAGGGATTCCTGCCGGCCCCGGTCCGGTTGGATCAACTCCTATTGGCTCCCGCAGAGCGCGCCGACGTGGTGGTCGACTTCACCGGAACCCCAGTTGGCACCGGGCTCTACTTGATCAACGAAGGCCCGGACGAGGCGTACGGAGGCGGCACACCGGTCACCGACTTCACGCCAGCGAATATCGCGACAACCGGGCAGGTCATGAAATTCACTGTCGTTCCGCTTGCCTCCACCGATACCAGCGTCCCGCCGTCACAGATCGTGCTTCCTCCGGTCCCGGCGCTTCCCGACAGCCGAACGGTCGGGAAGCTGTCGCTCAACGAGGAGGACTCCGTGTACTTCACCGGAGCGCCCACGATGGACACACTTGGCACGGTTGCGTCAAGTGGCTCAGCCACTCCGCTCCTGTGGTCGGACCCGGTCACCGAGACGCCGGTGAAGGACGACACCGAAATCTGGGAACTGTACAACTTCACCAGCGACGCACACCCTATCCACATCCATCAGATCGGATTCCAGGTCCTCGGCCGCCAAGCCATCACGGGCGGCGTGTTGTCACCCCCGCAGGCGGGGGAAGGCGGATATAAGGACACTGTGATCGCATTGCCAAGTTATATCACCCGCGTCAAGGTTCGCTTTGACATTGCGGGTCGGTACGTCTGGCACTGTCACATTATTGACCACGAGGACAATGAAATGATGCGGCCGTTGCAGGTGCTTGATCAGCGCGGCCATTGAGATCTTTCAGCGGTGCTCACTCGGCGGCGGGATGAAGGAAGCAGGAGTCTGCGACCGGCTGCCCTGGTGGCTGCGGTGCTGGGTTCGGCGATCGTTCTGCCGAGGTAGCTCATCGGGCTCGCTCAAGGCCGGCTGTCGCCGGGCGCGAGCGGGCTGGTGACCTCGGCGATCGTCGAGGTGGAGCCGGCTCTCGATGGTCCACTGTGACCTGGCGAGTCGGCCCAGGCGCTGGGGCGATGCCTGCTGGGAGGTCAGGCCGCCGCCGCGTAGGCCGGCCGGAACACAACGTGTCGCTCCAGGTCCTGGGCTTCGGAGTAGCACAAGCCCACTTCGGTCAGCTGCTCACGGACCGCGTCGACATCGATCGGCTCCCCAGTAGCAGCTTTGCGGATCCCGCGCACCGCGTCCGGGATCGAGAGCACGGGCTCATCGCTCAACTCCTCGTCCTCCTGTCCAACGCGGTCGAGCGGGGGCGCGATGAGGCTGTGCAGGTGGGCCACCTGCTCATGCAGGTCCACCTTTCCGGCGAACTCATCGATAGCTCCTGGCAATTCGGAGTACGTCGCATCTGTCATACAAGTCCGGATAGCACGAGGTGCGGACATCTCCGTCCTTGCGAGCCCATCGGTGTCTGTCGGACCGGGGCGACTATGGCGCGACCTCATATCAGGCACTAAATCTGTTAGTTGGCGAACCTTTGTTGGCGAATCCTGGTTCCATCGCCCCGAGTTACGGTCACTTCCGGAGATCTGCTTCCCCAGGTAGGCGGCTTGTGCTGCTGTGGGTGCGTGAGCGCGGCAACGCGGCGAAGATGTGCGCCGGCGGTGACTCGCTCTCCCCAGGGGTCAGGGGAATGCCTCGCTTGGTCCTCTCGGGCAGGGCGTCATCCCCAGGATGCCCATGACTGGACGAACAGCGAGCCCCCCGCTCGCCTTCCGAAGGAGCAGATATGTCCGCTTTCAAGCCCGCGGCGCGTCTGGCGCAGGCTCTGTGCCTCGGCATCGTGTGCCTTGGCGTCTCCAGCTCCCCGGCTGCCGCGCAGACGGCCGTCCCGTGCAACACGGGTCTCCTCGCCGCAGCGATCACCGCCGCCAACGCCACGGGAGACACCCTCGTCCTCGCCTCGGGCTGCACCTACGCCCTGAGCGCGCCGCTGCCCGACATCACCGGGAATGTCGTCATCGACGCCAACGGCAGCACGATCACCCGGTCGTCCGGGTCGGCGTTCCGCATTCTCGTCGTCGACGGGGGTGGCGATCTCAACCTGCGGAACGCGTTCATCACCAACGGCGACGGCACTGGCACCTTCGGCGGAGGGATCGCCAACGCGGGGACTCTCACCGTCACGGGCAGCACGATCAGCAACAGTCGCGCCGACTTCGCGGGCGCCATCGGCACTACCTTCGGGGCGCACACCACCATCGTCGACAGCAGCATCGTGAGCAACGTGGCGACGCAGAACGGCGGAGGCCTGACCAACGACGGCAGCACGACTGTCATCCGCAGCCACGTCGCCGGCAACGTGGCCGGCGTACAGGGAGGCGGGATCGCCAACGCCGGCATCCTGCGGATCCAGGACAGCGAGATCAACAGCAACGAGGCGAACACCGCCGGTGGGATCGCCAACCTCGGCGGCGGATCCGTCGACCTCTACCAGTCCCACGTCAACGCGAACACCGCCGCGAGTGCTCCCGGCGGCATCACGAACGTCGCCGGCAGCGTCCGTCTGGTCGCCACCGACGTCAGTGGCAACTCGCCCACCAACTGCTGGGGCAGCCCGCTTTTCATCGCCGACTGCACCGGCTGTCGCGAGAGCCCGGGTACGGCCATATCCCGGTACGTCGAAGCGGCCTCGACGTACGGGGGTGCCTGCCGGACTGACAACTCCATGAACCGGACTGCCCCGAACCCAGCGGAACCGGGTGGTCCGACAGCGAGCCGACCAGCCCCGGTGCCACGCAGCATCGGGGCTTCGGCATGCCCCGCAGCAGGTGCCACGGACACCTTCGGTCGCGCTGACTGGGCGTTTCATCCGACTCTCGGCGCATCAGGCGCCTCGGCAGCATCGTGCGTCACTGCAGTTGCGGAGTGCCTCCGGGTGCGTGGCCGACGGCGGTGTTGCCATGGCTGCCGTCGGCCAGGGTGGTTGAAGCTCAGGCGTTGTCCCGGTCGTAGCGGCGGTACTGGTCGGTGAGTTTGTGGCGGGTTTCCGGGCCCGGGGTGCGGGCCAGGCCTGGAGGAGGTGGTCTTCGACGGGGGTGCCGTCGATGTCGCCGAGGTCCCTGGCGGCGTCGCGACCGCGGGTGTGGACACGGATCCGGTAGGTTCCGGCACCGCGGTGGCTGACGGGCGGCAGCGCGCGGACGCGGTCGTCGGGGATCGGGCCGTGGATGGTTGTCGCGTCGGTGAGGCGCATGCTGACCTCGACCACGTCGTCCCACCCGTCCAGCGGGAGGGGCAGTGCCTGGTCGTACGGCTCGTACCGCAGCCGTACCGGCCCGAACTCGGTGCCGGTCATGACGATCGCGAAGCTGTCGCCGCGGGTGGGGTGTTCGGCTGAGTGGACGGAGGAGATGTCGGTGCTGCTTTCCGGGGCGTCGGCTTCTTTGGCCATGCTGCCGAGGTTGTCGGCTCGTGCCTCCTATGCGGCACCGGTGGTGGCGCGCCAGCTGACGGGGAGGGCTGGTCAAGTTCCTGGACCGCCAGGCGCGAGATGGCAGAGCGGACGCGAGTAGGGATCGGTTCGGGCCGACCCGGCCCCGAGGATGGCTCTCGGGACCAGGTCGTGGCCGGTCAGCGACGGTGGACCGGCTCGACGGGAAGATCGCTGGGTATAGTGCAGGCGTTTCGGGGGGCCGACGGCGGGGAGTTCGTCGACTTGACGCGCCACCTCGCGTTCGCGGACATCCAGGACGCTGCGGGAGCCCCCGATGACCACACGCTTAGGAGGCCGTCCCATGGAATCCGTCACGCTGATCACCGGTGGCTCGACCGGAATCGGCGCCGCCACCGCCCGCGTCCTGCTCAAGCAGGGCCACCATGTGGCCGTCACCGGACGTGACGCGGACAAGCTGGCCGCCTTCGCCGCTTCGGCCGGAGCGGGCGAGCGGCTGCTGACGATCACCGGCGACACCAGCGACGAGCACGACGTCGCCTCCGCCGTGCGCCGCGTGGTGGACGTGTGGGGCCGACTGGACAACGTCATCGCCAACGCCGGCTTCTCACTGCCCGGCAACCTGGAGAGCCACGCCCCCGAGGACATGCGCGCCATGGTCCTCACCAACGTCCTGGGCCCGGCCCTGCTGGTGCGGGAGACCCTGCCGCACCTCAGGGAGTCCAAGGGCCGGATCGTGATCATCGGTTCGGTCGCCGGGGTGCGCAACACGCCTGGCAACCTGTACTCGGTCACCAAGTGGGCCGCGCACGCGCTGGCCGAGAACACCCGGCTGTTGGTCGGCAAGGACGGAGTCGGCGTGACCGTCGTCGCCCCCGGGGTGGTGGACACCCCGTTCTGGAACGAGCGCGGCGGCACTCCCGACGCCTCGCCGACGATGACCCCCGAGCAGATCGCGAACACGATCGCCTTCGCCATCAACCAGCCCGTGGGCGTGGACATCAACCACATCACCGTGCGCCCGACCGGCCAGCTCGGCTGACGCAGCGCTCCCAACGACCGTACGACAAAGGCTCCTTCGGCCCTCGCCGCGTACCACGCGGCGCCGGCCGAAGGCGTGCCGGGAGCGAGCGTCCGCCGGCCTAAACCGACGACGGCGTCGCCTGGGCCGAAACCGGCCCGGAGCCGGCTCGGCCGGCCAGCCCCGGGCCACCAGGGCCAGCAGGTGGTGCGCGGCGGCGACCTGGGCGAGCAGGACCTGGCGGCGGCGCGGTCGCCGACATCCGCTGCGGTGACCGTCACCGCGAGCAGGAGGCCGAGGGTGTCGACCATGCTGGCCTCGGCCCGCTGCCTGTGCTCCTCGCCGCGGCCCCGGCTCTGCGCGTGGCCAGCACCCAACAGCCGGCCCAGAGCGCGAGGACGCCGCGACCCGGGGGCTCAATCAGCCCGAACGCCCCAGCCCGGGTCGACCGGTGTGAGAACTCCGAGCCGGTCCTCGATCGCCTCGGCCGCGGCCAAACACAGGTCCTCGCGGAACGCGCGCCCGACGATCTGCACTCCGGATGGCAGCCCGTCGGCCATCCCGGTCGGCACGGCCACCCCAGGCACGCCCACGAAGCTGGTCACGGTGCACAGGCGCATTCCCGACCCGACGCGGTCCCGTCCGGCCCGGTCGCGCGACTCCAGCCCGGGTTCGACGGGCGGTTCGGTGAACGACGGGCCGAGCAGGAGCGGGTAGTCGTCGAGGAATTCGGCCCAGGAACGGCGGATGTTCATCCAGGCGCCCATGAGCTTCATGAACTCCTCCGCGCTCGCGGGCGGGGTCTGCTCCATCGTCATCCCGATGAAGCGGTCGCCGCCCTCGCCGAGCAGCTTGCGCACCACTGGCCAGGTCGGGGCGAACTCGGTCACGGTGATCCGGCCGTAGGCGTCGAGCGCTTCGTCCAGCCGTGGCACGTCCGGCACTTCGCGCACGTCGTACCCGGCGTCCCACAGCGCGTCGGCCGCGGTCGCGACGGCCGCGCGCACCGTGGGGTGGACGCCGCGCCCGCCGGGGTCCGCCACGACCGCGACCTTCACCGGCCCGGGGAGGGACTCGCCGTACACGGGCACCGGCACGGCCCGCGGGTCCCGCGGATCGGTGCCGGCCAACACCTCGTACGCCAGCCGTAGATCACCCACACTCCGGGCGAGCGGGCCGTCGGTGACCAGCAGTTGGGAGGCGGGGCCGGGGTCGTCCGCACCGAGGATCCGATGGTCGGCAGGGAAGCGGCCGGCGGTCGGCTTCAGCCCGGCCACCCCGCAGAACTGGGCCGGAATCCGCACCGATCCCCCGGAGTCGTTGCCGAGCCCGAGCGCAACCATGCCCGTGGCGACGGCCACCGCGTCACCCCCGCTCGATCCGCCGGGAGTCCGGCCGCGGTCCCAGGGATTGACCGTGTCCCCGAACAGCTCGCTGCGCGTGTGCATCCCGGCCACGATCAGGGTGGGCATGTTGCTGTGCCCGATCGGGATCGCCCCGGCCGCGCGCAGCCGGGCCACCGGGGGCGCGTCCGCCGGTGCCACCAGATCGCGGAAGCGCGGGGTGCCGAACGTGGTCGGCACGCCCTCGATGGCCGTGGACTCCTTCACCGTGAACGGCACCCCCGCGAGGGGTCCCAGCTCCTCGCCGGCGACCCGCTGGCGGTCCGTCCACTCGGCGGCCTCCCGGGCGCGCTCCGCGAGGAGCTGGGTGACCGCATTCACCTCCGGGTTGACCTCGGCGATGCGCTCCAGATGGCTCTCCACCAGCTCAACGGCGGAGACCTCACCACCGCGCACCGCCTCCGCCTGCGCGGCAGCCGGCAGCTTCCACAGGGCATCCCCCATGATTCTCGCCCTCCCCATCCACGTTCCGATGCGCTTGCATCGGAACTGTAGCCCGGGAACCGATACGCCCGCATCGAATAACGCATCGATTGACGGAGGCCCGGGCATGCCCAGACAGGTTGATCACGAGGACCGGCGCCACCGCCGCCTTTGTCGCGCAGGCCGTAGTCAGTGAGCCGCTCACGGACGCGCCGAAGGCCGGCCACGCAGCCCTGCGCGAGGCGTTCACCCAGCTCATCCGGGAAGTCGGCGAGAGACCGGACGCGCTGCGCCCGTCGACCCGCAGCGCGAGGCCCACACCCCCCTCGCCCTCGCCGACGGCCTCACCGCCCACGTCCTCATCGGCCGCCTCACCTCGCAAGAGGCGCAGGACGTCCTGCACGCGCACCTGGGCAACCTCTGGGAGCGGCACGTCCTACCGGGGCACACCACCTTGAATGTCCCGGCCCGCCGACCCGCGATCTGACTCACCGTCCACCATTCGGGCCCGCCGTCCAACCGCGGGCAAGCCCTCACCCGCGCTCTTCGACCCCACCCTCCCCACACCCTTGACCAGCTCAATGGATGGTCCGCTCGGAGATGGCGGTACGGCCCGGGGCGCCGGCTGTTCGGGTGCGCTGCACGCGACGGCAGTGGACGAGGCGGACCTCTCGCCGCGGATTCTTGCGTTTCAGATCCACCTATTTCGTCCGCTCGCTCGGGCCTTCGTTCGCTCGTTCGGGTGCGATGCGGCGGGGTGCCCGTTGCACCGGTCACCCCCGGGTTTCAGCCGGTCTTGCGGGGCTTGCACGATCCCTGAGCTGCGCCCGTCGACTCTGCGGAGTGGCCCGTCCGACCTTTTTCGTCGGGCGGACCGGCGCTCTGGCGTGCCACGTCGTGGGTGCGGGCTGTCCCATCGGCCCCGTGCGTTGCCGGATGGCCAGAACTCCTCTTCGTTGTCACGAAGTTGACATGTCACGGTAAGGATCAATAGCGCAATCCTTCTATCACAGGGAGTATTCGTGAAGATCACGCGTCTGCTGACCGTTCCCGCCGTCGGCCTGGCCCTGACGGCGGCCACGGTGACCGCCTCCGCCGCTGCGACGGCGGAACCGCAGGCTGTGACCAACACCGTCTCTCTCTCCGCCGCGGACGGCGGCGGGACCTTCAACGTGGCCAGCGGGGACGTGGTTCAGGTGCACCTGGGCGCCGTGCGCGATGGCAGCCTGACGTGGGTCTGGACCGTTCCGACGGCCACGTCGACGAGCGTGCTGCTCCGGACCGGCGGCGGCAACTCGACGCTCGGCGACGCGGACGCGACCTTCAGTGCCATCGCCACCGGGGCGAGCGACATCACGGCGCAGCGGAGGTGCGTGCCGGACCCGGGCTCCGTGTGCCCGATGATCATCTACACGTGGCGGGCCACGGTCAACGTCTCCTGAGCGCAGGGGCAACGGCGGTCCTCGGAGCCGGCGGGCGCGCTCGCCGGTTCCGAGGGCCCCACTGGGCGCCAACTGGACGAGCTGGTCGGCTGGTTGGCGCCTATCGCGTCGTCGGCGAGCTCCCGTGTGGCCGAGATCTCCTCGTCCCTGCTCTGCCGCCCTGTCGGGCACTGTGATTTTGTGCGGTTCAGCGCGGTGTCAGGGGCTGAAGCGACTGGGATCGGGAGTTGCTCGGCGGGGTGGGCCTGCTGGGCCCTGGGGAGCTCAGTGCGACCAGTACGGGTCGTCGACGGTCGCGTCGGCGGGGTCGCCCGGGCGGGACCCGGGCACGTGGTCGGCGGCCAGGTCGCCGTACTCGTCGGGGGCGTACTGGACGCTGTCCTGGCTGATTGTGATCGTCGCCCGGACGGTGCGCGGGCCGGGTTCGTTCATCCGACTTTCCTGGAGGGAGAGTTCGGCCCGGAGGCCGTTGGGGTCGGTGGTGCGGAGAATCCGGTCGGCGCCGGCGATTCCGCTCTCCGGGATCGTGTCGACGGTGGTCAGCGGGCACCGCATCCTCAGCCACGCGTCCGTGATGCGGCGCTCCAGTTCGGCCTCGTGCCCGACGAGGACGACGGTGCGCGTCTTCAGAGTCCGATGGACATGGGACGACGGACTCTGCTTGCCGTGCTGGCGCGGCTCGTCGCGTTGGATCTGGTATCCGCTGTCGTGGAAGACCAGGCCGGGGCCGATGGCCGCTGTCGTCTGGCGGAGGAAGTTCTCGCCGTCGTCGCGCAAGTCGGCGGCCTTGACGTCGTACCGGTCGACGGGGTCGTCGGGGGAGTCGGGACCCACCATCATCCAGCCGACGAACGGCAAGGCGAAGAAGAGGACGACGAGCGTCACCGCACCGCAGCCGGCGGCTCCCAGGAAGCTCTTGAGTTCGCTCTTGCCGGACATGCTCGTCTCCCCCGATTCAGCGGTGATCACGACGCGGCCAGCCTAGAAACGCGGTCCACGGCGGGCCTGAGTATCCGTACTCAAAAGTGTGCCGACGGCGTACCTGGGCGGGCGCCGTGAGAGCGTCCGGGCCCGGCCGTCGAGCCTGCCCTGCAAGCGGATGCTGAGGGGCCGGAAACCTGTGGCGGCGGTCCCGGATCCTCCGAAATACTCGGCTCGTGCGTGTGAACTTCGACGGGGTCACCCCAATGCCGCGAATGTTGCTGCTCAGTGAGTTCTCGCTCCACTCCGACTTCCATGTCGGACTGAACAGGCCGATGTTCGTCGCGGCGGGCGACCGGGTCTCATACGAGGACGGCGACATCGTGGTGACTCGCCCAACCGGTGAGCGGCGCAGGCACCCAGCCCGCAACAGCTACTGGATCTGCCGCTGATGGCCCGGCGGTCAAAATCGCTTGGCGAACGGTCAAGATCATCTGTCACAGGACGCCGGCTGTCACGGGGGGCGTCCATCGTGGCGGCCAGGGCGGGCAGCTCCCGTTCCAGCTCGCCGAGCACCGCGCGTGGCATCGCCGCGGCCAGCGCGCAGACCGCGACCAGCGCGATCCGCTCGCCCGCGGTCCGGTAGGACCACTTCGCGGGACGCCATCATCCGGGGTGGATCGGTCGGTCCGCGTGTGTCGAATCGTCGTCCGCACGACGAACGGTGTTTTGATTTCACGACGCGGCACGTCGGGAGGCGAACACGTGGCTACTGAAGCGGGGCCGGGACCGACCGGAACAGGCGCAGGGGCATCGCGACGCCGCGTCCTGACCACGGCCATGCTGGGATCGGCATTCGCGGCACTGCCGGGACGGGCCGTCGGTGCCGGGCAGGACGCCTTGCACGAAGGGGCGTACGGCGACCCGGACCACGCCCGCGGAGATGAGGCGGGCACTGACGGCAGGGAGGCCGGCGCGCTGGTGCGTCCGGCTGAGAGCGTCGCGGGGGACTGGACTCACGTCGCGGCAGAGCTGGGCCGCAAGGGCAGCATGCTGGGCAACCTGATCTACCGGACGGCTTTCCCGCGCACCGACCTGCATGTCGTCTCCCACGGCGTCACCGTGTCGCCGGAACTCGCCGTCGGCTCGCACGTGTCCTTCATCCGCTATGCCGACAACACCACCCTGACCATGGGAGAACTGGCCGTCACCGAGGCGGAACTGCCCCCGGTGATCGGCGCGCTGCAGTCACACGGCATCGAGCAGGTGGCCATTCACAACCACCTGCCCGCTCACACTCCCCGTCTCGTGTGGATCCATACGCACGGACACGGTCCGAACGCCCTGGCCCTGGCCCGCGGCCTGCGCGCCGCGTTCGCCCACACGGGCACGCCGCCCGCCAAGTCCTCGACGACTCACCCGAAGAAGCTGGAGCTGGACACGGCGGGCATCGACGCCGCCCTGGGCACCCCAGGCACTGTCTACGGCAGTGTCTACAAGTCCGCCTTCCTGCGCCGCGAGACGATCACCGACGGCAGCTATGTCCTGCCGCCCGGGTCCGGGGCGACCACGGCCTTCAGCTTCCAGCCGGTGGGGGGAGGCCGCGCTGCGCTCAGCGGGGATGTCGCCGTGCTGGCCGGGGAGGCGCAGCATGTGCTGGCCGTACTCCAGCGCGACGGGATCGGGATCGTCGAACTGCACAATCACGGCTTGGTCGACTCGCCCCGCATGTTCTTCATCCACGTCTGGGCCGTCGGCGACGCCGTGAAGATTGCGCGGGCCCTGCACGGTGCGGTGGCCGCCACCAACGCCGTACCCGCCCATGGGGCAGGAGGGGGCGAGTAGCGGGCCTGACGGCAGCGGCCCATGGGCCGTGGCCACGAGAACCGCTTCCTCGGCGACCCCATCGTGGCTGTGCGGGGTCGGCCGTGTGCCCGTCCGGGCACGGTTTCGCGCTGGTCGGCCCCGACCTGCCGCCCAACCGGACGACAGTTGCCCCTCCAACCGACACGAACAGGGCGATCACCGACTCTTCCGCGATGGGCGGAGCAGATGCGGCAGTGGTGCGCCCGTGCCGGGGAAGCGGTGAGCCGGTTCGAAGCGGCGCTTGACAATGATGTCCTCGCTCCACACCTGTGCCGATCAGCGGGGTAGGACGCCGAGGTCTGACACCACTGACACTCATGAACCGTAGGCGCCGTGCGGGCGAGGACTGATACAGAGAGGTGTCCAAATGAAAGCGATCGTAGTGACGGACCAGGCCGCAGGAACGGCTGGGATGACGCTGACGGAGCGGCCCGAGCCGGAGCCGGCGATCAACGATGTCGTCGTTCGGATTCATGCGTCGGGATTCGTTCCGACCGAGATGGCGTGGCCCTCGACCTGGACCGATCGCCTCGGCCGCGACCGAACACCGTCGATCCCCGGACATGAGCTGGCCGGGGTGGTCACCGCCCTCGGCTACGGCACGGCGGGTCTCTCGGTGGGACAGCGCGTGTTCGGCCTCACCGACTGGTATTGCGACGGCACCCTCGCCGAGTACGCGGCCGTCGAGGCACGCAACCTCGCGCCGTTGCCGGGCGACGTCGACTTCACCGTGGGCGCGAGCCTGCCGATCTCAGGCCTCACCGCGTGGCAGGGACTGTTCCAGCACGGCCATCTCCAGGCCGGGCAGAGCGTCCTCGCGCACGGCGCGGCCGGCGCAGTCGGGACGATGGTGACGCAGCTCGCCCGTGAGTTCGGCGCCTACGTCATCGGCACCGGACGTGCCGCTGACCGTCAGAAGGCACTCGACTTCGGCGCAATGGAGTTCGTCGACCTCGACAACGACACCCTGGAAGACGTCGGCGAAGTCGACCTGGTCTTCGATGTCATCGGCGGCGACATCCAGAAGCGATCCGCAGGCCTGATCCGGGTCGGAGGAACACTGGTAACCGTCGTTGGGCCGCCTGAGGCGCGGCCCGCCCACGGCCTGGCGATCGACTTCGTCGTCGAGTCCGATCGTGCCCAACTGGGTGAGATCGTCCAGCGGGTGCGGGACGGACGACTGCGCACGAACATCGGCAACGTCGCGACCCTCGACGATGCCGTCGCCGCCCTCGACCCGACCGAGCGACGCCAGGGGAAGACGATCATTCGCGTTCGTCCGTGAGGACTCGGGCGACGGGCCCGGCGAACGAGGGCGGCGCCTCCACGGCGATCCGGGTGTCGTCGCGGATCGGGTCCCGGGGAATGCGGCCCGAGCGACGGGCCGTGCCGACGTACTCCAGCGACTGGGCCGCGCCGCGTTCGGCGCGGTGGTCCGACCTGGTCCAGGCCGCGCGAACCAGCGCCCGCTGATCGCCAGCCCGGCACCGCTCGGCCCCGAGGAACGGGCCCTGGCGGTGGGCCCGGCCCAGCGGCTGACCTGGCGCGCGCTCGGCACGCGGCGCGGCGCAATGCTGCCGCCCGTGACGCGCAACCGCGCTGGGCACCGGACGGGCCCGGCACGCTGACCATCACCGAGCGCAAGGCGTGCTTCACCCACCCGGTGGCCTGGTCCAACCCGGAGTGGGGCGGGCTCGACTCGATCGACCTGGTGGGCTCCGAAGCGGACGCTCCGGTCAAATCAACACCCCTTCTGCCAGCGGCAGTTCATCGTCGGGGTCGAGTCAGGAGGAGCCGTGGGTGCGTCGGTCCGAAATGCGGTCCGTAATCCAGTCCGCCAACCTTCCGTCAACCAGTCCCTACCACGGGGCCCGCGTTGGCCGGGTCGGCCTCGGTCTCGCTGCCGCCGACCAGCCGGCCGAGAACCCGGTCAACGCCTACGCCGCCGCGACCGCCGTGCTCTCCGGCCGGGCCGGCGAGACTCGTCGGCGTGCTCTCGCATCGGCGCGCCTCATCAGCCCCGGGTGAATACCCGGCCGTTGAGATCGTAGAGCCGTTCGGCCTCCGCCGGGTCGGTGTGGTGCCAGAGACGGTCCCAATCCGAGCCCCGGTCGTCCTCGGGAGGTATCGACCAGTCGATGAAGCCTGGCGCGTCGTCGACCTCTGCCAGGGCCGCCCACAACTCGTGGTCCCGGCAGACGAATCCGTGCTGGAGGGCTTCACCGATCGGGTCGAGTGTCCCGGCCCGGAAGAGGACGCCGCTGTCCGCGCGGTAGAACTGCCACCACTCGGCCAGCACGTGTCCCTCCTCGTCGTGTACCTCGAAGCACTGCAGTACCAGGCCCTCCTCGGCCAGGACCTCGAACGTCGGGTACTCGTCCAGGTTGTATGTGGCCGCGTAGTAGATCGCCTGAGCACGCCGGTGTCCCACCAGTTGATCGATCGACGGAAGGCCAACGGCAACGAATCGAAGCTTCACGATCGGGATGCTAACGCTCGTCGCCGACACCCTCCGGTCCGCACATCCATTGAGACTGGGCCATTGGTGCCCCGTGGGGCAGCCGACCGTCCGGCGTGGGCACGGGCAGCAGGCCTTCACCGCCCACCTGCCGCACGGCCTCGGCCACACCGTTGCCCGCACTGAGCAGGGCGACCCAGACCAGGCGCAGGTGATGTGGCTCCCGGCGACCGACGCGGCAGGCCTGTCCGGTACTGCCTGATCGAGTCGACCTTCTGCGCCGGGCGAGGTCAGTGCCTACCAGGGGTGAGGCGGGAGCCGTTCCAGTCCCTTGCGACGCTGATGGTCCGTGTCCGGGGAAGGCCCGCAGCCCGGACGGCGTCCTGGATGTCGTTCGGCTCGACATGGCCGTCCCGGCCGATCTTGGGGGTGAGCAGCCAGATCATGCCACCATCCCCCAGCAGGTCGATGGCGTACACGAGGATGTCGGCGAGGTCGTCATCCTCGTCGCGGAACCAGATGAGCACGGCGTCGGCCAGGCCGTCCCAGTCCAGGTCGAGGAGGTCCTGGCCGGCGATCGAGTCGATACTGTCGTGGAGGTCCTGGTCGATGTCGTCGTCGTAGCCGACCTCCCGGACGACCATGCCGGGCTCGAACCCGAGCCGGACAGCGGGGTTGGTGCGCTCGTCCTCTGATATCGCCATCGTGGTGATCCCTCGGTTCGGAGGCGCCGATCGCCTCGCACGCGAGTAGCCAACCAGACACGAAGGACAGCGGCGGCGGTATTCACTCCGCACCCGGTGCCACGGCATCGCCGCGCCTCGCGAAGCCGGCCGGGGTGAGGAGCCAGGTCTTCGCTCGACCGGCCTGCTGCCCGCAACGCCACCGACGCCAAGGGTTAGTTGTATGACTATAATGGTTGTATGTCATTAACTAAATGGTCTTCCGCCCTCTCCCCTGCCGCCCGTGTCGCCGTTGCGGCCTCACCGGACCGCCGCGGGCGTTCGAGGGTGCTCGCCATCTGCTGCCTGAGCCTGTTCATGGTCGGCGTGGACAACACGATCGTGAACGCCGCGCTCCCGGCCATCCAGCGCGACCTGCATGCCACCGTCACCGGGCTGCAGTGGGTGGTGGCCGCCTACACCGTGGTCCTGGCAAGCCTGTTGCTGCTTGCCGGGTCCACCGGTGACCGCTTCGGGCGGCGCCGCACGTTCCAGACCGGCCTGCTGCTGTTCACCCTCGGCTCGCTGCTGTGCTCGCTCGCGCCGGGCCTGGACTGGCTGGTCGCCGCCCGCGCGCTGCAGGCGGTGGGCGGTGCGATGCTCAACCCGGTCGCCATGTCGATCATCACCAACACCTTCACCGAGCCCCGCGAGCGGGCCCGCGCGATAGGCGTGTGGGGCGCCGTGGCGGGCGTCAGCATGGCGCTCGGGCCGCTGCTCGGCGGTGGCCTGGTCGACTCGGTCGGCTGGCGCGCGATCTTCTGGGCCAACATCCCGGTGGGCCTGGCCGCCCTCGTGCTGTGCGCACTGTTCGTCCCCGACTCCCGTGCCGAACACCCCCGCCCGCTGGACCCGGTCGGGCAGCTGCTGGTCGTCGTCCTGCTCGGCAGCCTCGCCTACGGTCTCATCGAGGCACCCACCGTCGGCTGGGCCTCCGCGCAGACCCTGGCCTGCTGCGCGGTCGCCGCGCTGGCGCTGGCCTGCCTGGTGCCCTACGAACTGCACCGCGCCGCGCCGCTGATCGATCCGCGGCTGTTCGCCCGTGCCCCCTTCGCCGGCGCCGTCGCCATCGCGATCTGCGGCTTCGCAGCACTCGGGGGTCTCCTTCTGCTCAACACCCTCTACCTGCAGGACGTCCGCGGCTGCTCACCGCTGCACGCCGGCGTGCTGACCCTGCCGATGGCGGGCGTGACCATGCTGGTCTCGCCGCTGGCCGGCCGTCTGGTCGCCGCCCGGGGAGCACGCCTGCCGCTGGTCGTCTCCGGGAGCGCCATGGCCGTCGGCACACTGATGCTGACCGGCCTGAGCGTGCATACCGCCACCTGGCAACTCGTCAGCTCCTACGCGCTGTTCGGCCTCGGCTTCGGCATGCTGAACGCGCCGGTCACCAACACCGCCGTCTCGGGCCTGCCGCCCGCCCAGGCCGGGGTCGCCGCCGCCGTCGCCACCACCAGCCGCCAGACCGGCCAGGCGCTCGGGGGCGCGGTGATCGGCTCCCTGGCCACCTCGGCCGTGCACGGCCCGCTGAGCACCGGCTTCGCGGCGGCCAGCCACGTCGGCTGGTGGATCGCGACGGCCTGCGGCGCAGCGGTACTCACGCTCGGTATCCTCACCACCGGCCGACGGACCGGGTAGGCCGGACCCAAGACACCGCGGTCGGACACGGACCCGGACCGACCAGCAGAGCGGAGCGCGACAGCGGATGAACGACAGCAGGAACGACGGCGGTCGGCCGGGAACACGCACCACGGGCGGCGGTGTCGAGCCCCGCTCGGACGATGGCGCAGACACCGGGGCGGTGGTCCCACCGGAGGCGGCCCGGGTCTGGGCCGCCATGTCCTTCCTGGTGCTGAAGCAGGAGAACCGCCGCGCGGAGGTGGAGGAGGCACTGGGCCTCAGCTTCTTCCGCGTCAAGGCGCTGCGCCGGCTGCTGGCCGGCCCGTTGACCATGCGGGAGCTGACCGACCGGCTCTCCACCGACAAGCCGTACACCACGCTGGTCGTCGACGAGTTGGAGCGGCGCGGCTATGTGGAGCGCAGTGTCCACCCCGTGGACCGCCGCTCCAAGATCGTCAGTCTTACCGCCGCCGGCACCGCCGCCGCCGAGCGGGCCGAATCGATCCTGACCCGCCCCCCGCGCACCCTTCTCGCGCTCGCCCCCGAGGAACTGACCGTACTGGAGCACATCATGACCAAGCTCCAGCAGCCGCAAGGGTAGTGCCTGGCTCCCCGGTGGGGCCGCCCGGAGCCCCGGTGCGCCGAGCCGTCAGCCGGATCCGCCACCGGGTTCCCAACCGCGGCGGCGGCCGGGTAGGCGGCTCTCCCGCAGGGACGTGTGTGAGGAGCCGCAGGACGGGCGCCATGTGAAGCGGAACCTGAGAGCTTCCCTAGGGGAATCTGAGGTTTCCGCCGGATGGCGCACCAAGTGCCGAAAGCCGTCTATGTTCATTCTCACCCGATCACCGGCAGGGCAACTCGCAAGTCATTTTTGCCATTTGACGGCATGTCAGTGGCCTGGCCCGGCGCGCTTGCGAGGACCGGTCCCCGCAGCGCGCGATCCCGACATCCGTCGCTGCCCGTCCATGAACAAAACAGGAGCGCTCACCGTGACCCGACACGCACCCCGACGCAGCACTGCCAAGACCCGGATCGCGATCGTGACAACGCTGCTCGCTGCGGCGCTTGGCTCGTCCGTCTCGGTGGCCGAGGCAGCGCCGGCCGATGCGTCCTTCCCGCACTACGAGCACGCCAGGCACTCCAACGAGATCTGGGGCGGCTACAGCGACACCAACGGCACGTTCACGTCGGTCAGCGCCGACTGGACGGTGCCGAGTCTGGACTGCACGACGACCCCGAGCAGCGCGGTCTCGCCCTGGGTCGGCCTCGACGGCTACGACTCGCCCACCGTCGAGCAGATAGGCTTCGACCAGGACTGCCGCCACGGGAAGGCCGAATACCACCCGTGGGTCGAGATGTACCCGGCAGGCCCGAACTACTTCACGGAGACGATGCGGGCCGGTGACACCATCAAGGCGTCCGTCAGCGTGACGGGCACGTCCTTCACCCTGACGGAGTCCGACACCACCCAGGGCTGGTCCAAGACCTTCCACAGGACCGGCACCGCCAAGCTTGACTCAGCCGAGGTGATACTTGAGGACCTCGGCAACAAGATTCCGGCCGTCGCCAACTTCGGCAAGATCACGTTCAGGAACGCGACCGCGAACGGCGTGCCACTCGCGAGCGCGGGCACTCCCAACTCCAGCGACCTCGAACGCGGCAGCACCCCCTTGACCCACAACTCCAGGTTCAACGGGGGCCAGTTCACCATCACCTGGCTCCGCGCCTGATCCGCCGCTCAAACTCGGTACGAGAACCGCCCGCCGCTCGGAAGGCGGGCGGTTCGGTCCTCTGCGGGAATCGGGCGACATGCGTCGGCGCCAATCCGCTCTCCGCGGGTCATGTGAGTTTCCCTGCACCTGGTCGACGGCCAGCGCGTAAAACACAAGTCCCGGCCGCCGGAAAGGGGGCCGGGACTTGTGTTTTGAGCATCCTTCGGTGAACTCACCGACGAAATTCGGAGGAACGGAATTGAGCGACCACTTCCACTACGCGGGAGAGTGCGGTCGGCCGTCCTTGCAGATCCCCGTGCTGCGTGACCTCCTGAGCGGGGAGTGCGCGCCCTGTGCTGGAGGGGCCCGGCGCAGGCCGGCCATGAGCGATGCCGCACGGCGCCCTCGTCCGAGGCGGCATGTTCGCGGCGAAAAGATTACAGGTCAAAGCCCTGGCCACTAACCGATCAGCGGGTCTAGCATTCCCGGCACGGCGGCCCCACCACGGCACCACCGGGCCGCCGAGCAGAGCAGCCGCGCCGCGGCTCGGCGCTGCTGGCCTCCCACCGGCCGGGCCCCGCGGAACACCCCCTGCTTCCCCGGGACCCGGCCGCCTGCGTTCCGTTCCCGGACGCTCGGACACAAAGCGCGGGTCCACGGGGCGGTGTGCCCGCGGCGGCGGGAGCGTGCGGCCTGCTGCATCTCGGCCTCGGCCAGGTGTCGACGGCCGGCGGCGAGGGAAGGGGCGACGCTGCATGTGCTGAAGCAGCCGGGTACCTCGCGCCCCTCGCGGCCCGGTGGTGCGCTCCGCCGAACGAGTGATCGGCTGTCATGTCCCTTGTGTGTATGGCGGTTCAGATGACGTACTTGTGGCGTCCGATCAGAGGGCTGCCCATCCCTCCGTTGGGGAGGCGGCCCATCGGTTTGTGGTGGTGTGTGCCTTTCACAGGCCGCAAGGGCGCCCTACGGAGGAAGCTGCCGGCCAACGCGCTGTTTGGTTGAATCGGCTGATGAGGGTGGCTCAGGCGTCCGTGGAGGCGTTCTTGCGAGCCATCAACATACTTCGAGTGCTGTTCGGGACCGGGGCTGTCGGTGGGCTCATGCTCACCGCCCCGGCGGCACACGCGCAGACCGCGCGTCCGGCGCAGGCGGTGATCGTGCCGTGCAGCGAAACCGCGTTGGTCAGCGCCGTCAACGCGGCCAACGCCGCCGGGGGCGGTGACCTGCTCCTGACACCGTTTTGCACCTATTCCCTCACCAGCGCCCACGGCTCGGGCGGGGCCGGCGGACCGGCGGGGCTGCCGAACATCACCACGCCGATCACCATGACCGGGCTGGCCGTCGAGATCGTCCGTGCGTCGGGCGCGCCCGCGTTCCGCATCATCGAGGTGGACGGGCCCTCGCAGATCCCCGCCGACCACGGCCGGCTCACCTTGAGCGCGGTCACCATCAGCAACGGTGACGCCGGTATCGGGGTGGGCGGCGGCATCGCCAACCTCGGCGGGTCGGTCGCCGTGACGTCCGGAGGCGTGCGCAACAGCCGCGCCTCGTTCGGCGGCGGCATCTACACCGACACCGCGCTGACCATGACCGCCACCAACGTCCCCGGCAACACCCCGGACGACTGCGCCGCCACCCCGCCCCTGACCGCGCCCTGCTGAGGCCCGACGGCGGTACCACGGGACGCCCAACCCGCTCACCCAAGCTGCAGGTCGACGGCACGGTAGAACCACGCCGCCCGAATCACATTCCCCATGCCCGCCCCCATCCGGCACGCAACCGATCAGCGACTCCGTTGCCCGACTCCGGCAGCGCCGCGAACCCTGTCCCGTGCCCCGCCGGAACCCGACCATGCCCGGTGCGGCGGACTGTCGATTCGGCAGCTCCGGCGAATCGGGCGACAGCGTCATCAGCAACAGCAAAGGAGATCAGTCATGACACCCGTCATCAGCTCCATCTCGCCCACCTCCGGCCACTCGGGCCAGACGATGACCATCACCGGCACCGGACTGGGGAGCCTGAGCACCACCAGGGTGAACATCGGCAGCGTGACGGTCACCCCCACCGCCGCCAGCAGCACCTCCGTCACCCTCATCATCCCGCCAGGGTGCAGCGGTCAGGCCAACATCATCGCGACCGTCTCCGGCGTGAGCAGCAACAGCAAGACCTTCTTCTACGTCGCCGCCCCGACGGTCACGTCGGTGAACCCCAATACCGGCCCTGCCGCGCCCGACGGCCCCATCGACGTCTTCGGCACCGGTTTCTCGACCGCGACCTCGGTGGCCTTCGGCACGGTCGGCACCGCCGTTCCCACCGTCCTGTCGGACGGTCACCTGACCGTCACCCCTCCGAGCCACGGCGCCTTCACCACCTGCACCGATACGGCGGACGTCCTCGTCAGCAGCACCGGCGGCACCAGCGCCCCGATCGGCACGCCGGGTCATTTCACCTACTACGACCTGCCGGCGGTCACCGGCGTGACGCCCGGCACGGGAGCGGCCGGCACCACCGGGGTCAACGTCGCCGGCACCTGTTTCGTCGACGTCAGTTCCGTGACGTTCACCCTGACCACCGGTGGCCCGTCCACCCCGGCCGACAACGTCAATGTCATCACTGTGGGCAGTCTGACCCTCGACGTGCCCGACGCCCTGGCCTCGGGCACCTACGACATCCAGGTCATCACCCCCGGCGGCACCAGTACGGCCGCCGCCGACGACCAGTTCGTCATCCCGTAACCTCCGGCGAGCCCGGGTACCGAGCAGCGGGCAGTACGGTCGCCCCGTCCCCGCGGCCGTCGGCGTGGATCCGACGGGCCGTGACCACGGACCCGCGGTGCCCTGGCCGCCCACGGCGGCCAGGGCACCCTCGTTAGCCCACGCAAAGGAGCACCCGATGGCTCCGGGAGATCGGTGATCAAGGCAGCGACCTGCACGGATGATTTATCGGCACCCGCAGTCTCGACCTCAGCCAGGCCGTGCAGCAACCGCTGGCGGTGCCACTTACTCGGGCTGATCGGACTCTCCGCCCCGCGTTCGGCTGTCAGAGCTGCACTCCACGGCCCTCTGGTGATCACAAACCGGACGCCATCCGACTGCGCCGAAGCCCTGGGCCGTACGGGGCGTCAATTCCTGGCGGTGGCCTGGTAGGCGAGGAACTTCCACTGGCCGTCCACGCGTGTCCACACCGCGAGCGACCGGTTCTCCAGTTTCCTGTGCACGCCGTTCACGGACAGGTCGGCCCGCATGTCGCCGATCACGATGGCCGTGTCCCCGACCACCGTGATCCGGTCTATCGGGTGCTCGATCCAGTGGTACACGAAGAAGCCGCTCGCGCATTTCGCGAGATAGGAATCCAAGGTGTCCAGCGTTCCGCTGGAGTGCGTGTAGACGAGTTCGGGATGGGTGATTTCGGTGAACCCGTCGAGATCGCCTGCGACAAGCGCTTCGAAGCGGCGGTTCTCCAAGGCCCGGATGGCACCGGTATCGGCATCGGTCTCGCTCATGGAATTGCCCTCCAGGGTTCGGGGGAGACGGCACGGTTCCGCGACGATGCCCCAGTCTCACGTCGCGGGGCCGGGTCTGTCGAGCATCGACCTCCGGGCGACCACTGCCCCGCACATCCGACGGGAAGGTGCACGACTTTCGGTCTAGTCCCTTTTAGGGAACCATCTTTCGAAGATCGGGTCGAACGGCCGAAGATCGCATAACTCCGGTGTTCATACGATGCGCAGGAGTCATCGAAACCCTTCGCCCTCGATGAAGGAAGAACCCTGTGCAGAAGCGAGTCCTACTGTCAGAGAACGACCTGCCCGACCGCTGGTACAACATCATTCCCGACCTGCCCGCTCCGCTTCCCGGCCCCCTCAACCCGGCGACGCTGGAGCCTCTGAAGCCCCAGGACCTGGCCGAGCTGCTGCCACAGAAAATCATCGAGCACGAGTTCACCCAGGAGCGCTGGGTGGACATCCCCGAACAGGTCCGCGAGGTCTACAAGATCTGGCGTCCGTCCCCCCTGGTCCGGGCGTCGCAGTTGGAACGCTCCCTCGACACTCCGGCGCACATCTACTTCAAGTACGAGGGCGTGTCGCCTTCCGGCTCGCACAAGCCCAACACCGCGGTGGTCCAGGCCTACTACGCGGCGCAGGAGGGGGTCCGTCGGCTGACCACCGAGACCGGTGCCGGCCAGTGGGGCTCGGCCCTGTCCTTCGCCGGTTCCCTCTTCGGGCTGGAGGTGAACGTCTACATGGTCAGGGCCTCCTTCGAGCAGAAGCCGTACCGCAAGTCGCTGATGCAGAGCTGGGGGGCCCAGGTCTTCGCCTCGCCGACCAGCCGGACCGAGGCCGGCCGCGCCATCCTCGCCCGGGACCCGGAGTCGTCCGGGAGCATCGGCATCGCCATCAGCGAGGCCGTCGAGGACGCCCTGAGCCGGGACGACACCAAGTTCGCGCTCGGCTCGATCATGAACAACGTCCTGCTGCACCAGTCCGTGATCGGGCTGGAGGCGAAGAAGCAGATGGAGATCATGGGGGAGTACCCCGACGCCGTGATCGCCTGCGTCGGCGGCGGTTCCAACTTCGCCGGGCTGACCTACCCGTTCCTGCGGGACCGGCTGAACGGCGACCGCCCCCACACCCGGTTCATCGCGGCGGAGCCGGAAGCCTGCCCCACGCTCACCCGCGGCAAGCTGGCCTACGACTTCGCCGACACCGCCGGGCTGACGCCTCCGCTCTACATGCACACCCTCGGGCACGACTTCATCCCGGGCTCCATCCACGCCGGCGGCCTGCGCTACCACGGCGACGCGCCGAGCCTGTGCCTGCTCAAGGAGCACGGGCTGATCGAGGCCCGCGCCTTCCGGCAGACCGACGTGTTCAAGGCGGCCGTCCGCTTCGCCCGCAGCGAGGGCTTCGTCATCGCGCCCGAGTCGGCCCACGGGCTGCAGGCGGCCGTCATCGAGGCGCTGGCGGCCCGCGAGGCCGGCGAGCAGCGGGTGATCCTCTTCAACATCTCCGGACACGGCAACTTCGACCTGGCCGCGTTCGACTCCTTCCTGGCCGGCGCCCTGGAGAACCCCACCGTCACCGACGAGCAGATCGTGACGAGCCTGAGCAACCTGCCGTCGCCGCCGGCCGCGGTCTGAGGACGCCGACATGGTGATGACGCGCCCCGAACTGCGCGGCACGTTCGGCGCGGTCTCCTCCACCCACTGGCTCGCCTCGGCGGCGGGCATGGCGATGCTGGAGACCGGTGGCAACGCCTTCGACGCCGCCGCGGCGGCCGGCTTCGTGCTGCAGGTTGTCGAACCGCACCTGAACGGGCCCGGCGGTGACGTGCCGATCATCGGCTTCGACGCCCGCACCGGCCGTGCCTCGGTGATCTGCGGGCAGGGGCCGATGCCGCTCGCCGCCACGCCCGCGGCCTTCCACGGCCTGGGCCTCACCCGGATCCCCGGCTCCGGGGTGCTGCCGGCCACCGTTCCCGGAGCCTTCGGGGCCTGGCTGAAACTGCTGGAGGAGCACGGCACGCTGACCCTGCGGCAGGTGATCTCCCCCGCCATCGGGTACGCCGCCGACGGCTACCCCCTGCTGCCCCGGGCCGCCGAGGCGATCGAGATCCTGGCACCGCTCTTCCGCGAGGAGTGGGCGGAGTCGGGCCGCACCTACCTCGTGAACGGCGCTCCTCCGGCCGCCGGTTCACGGATGCGCAACCCCGCGCTCGCCTCGACCTACCAGCGGATCCTCCGCGAGGCAGAAGCCGCCGGACCGGGCCGTGAGCAGCAGATCCGGGCGGCCCACGCGGCGTTCTACAGCGGCTTCGTCGCGGAGGCCATCGACGCCCACCTGCGGCACACCGAGACCCTGGACGCCACCGGGCGGCGCCACCGCGGCCTGCTCACCGGCGACGACCTGGCCCGCTGGAAACCGCAGACCGAGAGCACCACGAGCTACCACTACCAGGGCCTGGAAGTGCACAAGCCCGGCCCCTGGTCCCAAGGGCCGGTCTTCCTCCAGCAGTTGGCGCTGCTGGAGGGCTTCGACCTGACCGCGATGGGCCTGGACAGCGCCGACTACCTGCACACCGTCACCGAGTGCGCCAAGCTGGCCTACGCGGACCGGGAGGCCTGGTACGGCGATCCCGACTTCTCGGACGTGCCGGTGACCGCCCTGCTCGACCGCGACTACAACGAGCAGCGCCGGAAACTGGTCGACGACCACGCGGCCGCCGAGCTGCGTCCCGGTTCCCCCCGCGGTCTCGAACCGCGGATCCCGCAGCTGGACGGCCCCGAGCCGCCGCACGGCGCCGAGTGGCAACGCCAGCTGTCGGCCGGGCTCCCCACGGTGGTCCCGCCGGTACTGGCACGGACCGAAGCACGCGGGGACACCTGCTGCCTGACGGTGACCGACCGGCACGGCAACACGGTGGCCGCCACGCCCAGCGGCGGCTGGCTCAAGAGCTCCCCGGTGATCCCGGGCCTCGGCTTCGCCCTGGGCACCCGCGGCCAGATGGCCTGGCTGGACCAGGGGCACCCGAACGCGCTGGCACCGGGGAAACGCCCCCGGACCACGCTGAGCCCCACCCTGGTGCTGGCCGACGGCCGGGCCAAGCTCGCCTTCGGCACGCCGGGCGGGGACCAGCAGGACCAGTGGACGCTCGGCTTCTTCCTGGCCCACGTCCACTTCGGGCTCGACCTGCAACGCGCCGTCGAGACCCTCGCCTTCCACTCCGAGCACGTGCCGAGCTCCTTCACCCCCCGCACCAACCAGCCGCGCACCATCCGGATCGAGCGACGCTGCCCGCCCCCCGTGACGGCGGAGCTCCGGCGCCGGGGACACGAAGTCGAACCCGTTCCCGACTGGTCGCTGGGCAAGGTGTGCGCCGTGGGGAGCGACCCGGGCGCCGGCCTGATCCGCGCGGCCGCGTCCCCGAGGGGCGAGCAGGCCTACGCGATCGCCCGATGAAAGGACATCCGAACCCCGTGAACGCCGTACGACCTCCCGCCGAACCGCTCCGGGCGGCCCCGCACCACCTCGCGGTCGAAACCGCGGATCTCGACAACTGCGTGGCCTGGTACACCGAGTTCTTCGGCGGCACCGCCGCCTGGACCCTCGACGAGTTCTCCGCCCTGACCCGCAGCAGGCTGCCCGGCATCGTCCGCCTCACCGAGGTGGTGGCCGCCGGCACCCGGTTCCACCTGTTCACCCGCTCCGCCGACTACGCCCTCCCGAAACCGGACGTGCTGCAGTTCCAGCACCTGTGCCTCACCGTCTCGTCGGCGGCCGAGCTGGAGCAGTGGCGCGCCCGCTGGCAACGGCTGTTCGCCTCGGGACGCTTCATCTTCGCCCGGCCGGATCCGCCGACCGAGATCGTCGTGGACGACGACAAGGTCAGCAGCCTCTACCTCTACGACGTGAACGGGCTGGAGTTCGAGTTCACCCACGTGCCGGCGGAGGCGGAGGGACGGTGACCACCACCGACGGCGTCTCCACCACCGCCCAGCTGGAAGCCGCCGTCAACCGGTACGGAGGCAGACCCTACGGACTGGAACCCCTGTTCCTGCCGGTCGAGGCCGGGCCGCTCGGGCAGCGCGCCGCAGACGGGGAACTGTGCGAACGCTACCCCGAACTGCTGGGCTACGAAGCCGACACCGACCCACCGCAGGAACTGGACCGGCCCGCCTCGCCCGACGAGCTGTTCTGGTTCCGCTGGATCACCGGCCACCAGCTGACCTTCGTCCTCTGGCAGGAACTCGGACGGCTGGCGGCCGCCGCCCCCGCCGCCCAGGACCCCGTGGACGACGCCCGGGCGGCGACCCGCCTGATCCGCGGCTACTCGGCCCTGCTCCTGTACGCCGCCTCCTGCACCCGGGACGTCTACCAGCGGGTCATCAGGCCCAGCATGGCCCTGCACCACCCCCGGTTCACCGGGGCCTGGGCCCGCGACTACGCCCCGGTCCGCCCCCTCCTGCGCAGCCGGACGCCCGCCGCCTGGGCCGAGGAGGAGGCGGCACTCCACCACGAAGCCGCGCTCAACAACGCCGTGCACGAGGGGATCGGAGGCAAGCTGGTGCCCGGAGCGCCGTCGCTCCTGCAGTCGGCGAGCGGCGGCCAGATGCTGCCGCGCGACGTCTGCGCGGTCCTGTTCGACACCTACTTCCTCACCCTCCGGGCGCCCTCCGAACCGGGCGAGGTCGCCGCGCAGCTGCTGCGCCGGGTCAGGGCCGTGCAGAACGATCTGCGGACCAACGGGCTGTACCCGGACTTCGCCTCCAGCCGGCACGAGAAACCGTCGTCACTGACCACGGCGGACGTCGTGGCGATCGAAGGAGAGATCCCGCAGATCCTGAATCGCATCGCCCGCGACGCCGTGCGCTGCGGGGAAACCGTGCACGTCAACGTACTACCGGGAGGGGAGAACGCATCCCATGTCACCTGACGTGATCGTCGTCGGCGGAGGCATCGCCGGCTGTTCCTGCGCCGACCGACTGGCCTCCCGCGGCCTCGACGTCCTGCTCCTGGAGCGCGGCGCGCTGGCCTCCGGCGCCACCGGCCGCAACCAGGGCGGCCTGCTGCCCAGCCCCGTACCGGCCGCCGGCGCCCTGTACGCGGAGGCGGTGGCGTACTACCGGCAGGTCGAGGACGAGGGAGACGTGCCGTTCCGGCTGCGCGAGCACGGCTACCTCCTGGTGGCCCGGGACGAGGACGGCCTGGAGCGGGCCCGCGGCCACGGGCGGGCGCTGACCGAGGGCGGATTCGCCTCGACCGCGATCGGCACCCGCGAGCTCCTGGAGCTGGAGCCCGGTCTCGCGCCCGACCTGGCCGGCGCCGTGGTCGTGCAGGGTGCCCACGCCCTGCACCCGGTCCTGGCGGCCACCGCGCTCGCGGAGCGGGCGCGGCGCGCGGGCGCGCGGATCCGCACCAACACACCGGTGCGGGGCCTGCTGCGCCGGGGCGAGCGGGTCACCGGTGTCATCACCGACGACGGCCCGCTGTCGGCGGGCGCGGTCGTCCTCGCCGCAGGACCGTGGTCCCGGAGCCTGGCCCACCAGGCCGGCGCGGACCTGCCGGTCTTCGGCACGCGGGGGTGGCTGGTGCGCACCGTCCCCGTCACGAGCACGACGTTCCGCCACACCCTCATGCAGTCCACCTGGCACGGCTCCGCAGGACTGCGCAAGCAGGGACTGCCGCTGCTGACGGATGTGACGGGCGCGGTCACGGAGGAGGGCACCCAGGTCGTCTTCTCCCTGCAGCCGCTGCCCGGCGGCGACGTGGTGCTCGGTTCGAGCAGCAGCCCGGCCCTGCAGCTCAATGACGCCCAGGACGGCGAGCGGACGGCCGCGCTGATCGTGGCGGCCGCGGCCCGCCACGCACCGGCCCTGGCCAAGACCGCGGTGCGCGAGATCTGGGCGGGCGTGCGCCCGATGTCCCCCGACGGCCTGCCGATCGTGGGGCCGGCACCGGGGGTGCCGGGGCTCTGGTTCCTGTCCGGCTACGGGATCGACGGCATGCCGCTCGCCCCCGGCACCTCACGGCTGCTGGCGGACCTGATCAATGATCACCGTCCGCCGGAGGCCGAGGAGTTCAGCCCGGAAAGGTTCGGCTGACACAATCGGCGGGGCTTGTGACAGGGAGGGGGGAACCGGCCGAGCCGGTTCCCC
>NZ_JBSFGU010000050.1:0-51547 GCF_053596725.1 Kitasatospora sp. NPDC001660
GACGGCCACGATCAGACCTGCGAGGTTCTCTACGCTCACAGCTTCTCCACCCCCCGCGCGATCAGGGCGATGACGGCGAACACGGCGACCGTGACGCCGACGTAGATGAGGTCGGACATGGGCTCCACCCGAAGGGCTAGAGGATGTGCTCGCGAGCGACCGGGACGGCCTCACGACACCGGCTGAAAACCGGCGGGTGCAGCAAACCAGCAGCTGGCACCGAGCAGCGGTTTCCTGACGCCGTCCATACGGGTGATTCGGGAACCTTGATGCGGCCCTTACATCCACGTCATGCGGCCGAGACCTCCGGTTGTCCCAAACGTGTCGCTCCGCACCCGTCCGGTCCGTATCCGCACGGGTCAGGGCCTCGTCCGGTGTCTGGAACAGGACATGCTCACGCCCACGGAGGCAGGCGCCCGCCTCCACGGCCGGACCACCCTCGGCAGTGACCCCGGCGACGATCCGGCCAATGCGGAATTGACGATTCCCTGACTCGCCCAACTGCTGTGCCTGGTGTGACCATTGGGGCACGCGCCGGTCAGTTTCCGGCGTGACATCACATGGGGGGTCAAATTGAAGAGTGTTGTGAAACGTGCGTCCCTCGGCGGAGTCGCCGTGATCGCGGCCACCGGCCTGCTGATGACGGTCTCCCCCGCGGCCTCGGCCACCCCGGTCGGCTCGCAGCAGGTGCAGACCGGCACGAAGGCGCAGAACGGGCAGGCGACGGGCAGCCGTCTTCCCAACAGCGAGCTCGCCCCGCAGTCCAGCCCGCTGCACCTGCTCAACGGATACGTCACCTTCTCCAAGGCCGGGTACGCCATCGACGCCCCGGCATCGGTGCTGGCGAAGGTGCCCACGGCGCAGCTCGCGCAGCTGCAGTCGTACGTGGCGGACGTGAACGCCAACATCAGGAGCGGGAAGCTCGCGATGTCGCCGGAGGGCGTGGCGGTTCCGACCGACGCCCTCACGGACGAGGTCGGGCCGTCGACCGGCGGAACCGGCCACCCTAGCCCGAACGCCACCTGGCGCGGCCGGCACGGCTACATCAAGACGCACTGGTACGGCGTCGAGGTCGGCCTAGACTCGTGGTTGACCAACAAGGTCGAGGGCGGATTCTGGACCGGCGCCGGCATCTCCGGGCTGGTGGCCGCGCTGGGCGGCGGGCCGTACGCCGGAGCCGTCGCCGCCGCGCTGGGCGTCATCGCCGGCGGGATCCAGGTCTGCCAGCACCAGAACGGCTGGACCTACATCTACTGGGTCGGCACCATCGGGGCCGGCGGCTTCGTCTGCAACCCCTTCGGGTAATCGGCCCCCGTCGGACTCGGCGGACCTCAACGGATCGGAAAGGCAGGCCCCGTGAAACAGGTGAGCGCCGCGGTCGTCGTCGGCCTCCTGGCCCTCGCGGCCCTGATCACCCTCATCGTGGAGTGGGATTCCTCCCGGAATGACGCCAGCATCCTCGGAGGGGCGGCGTTCACCGCCTCGGTGGTGTTCTTCGCACTCGGCTGGACGAAACGGAACAAGGCCCGCTGAACGACGGGGCGATGGCAGACCCCGGTGGCGCCCGGCCGCACAGGCCGGGCGCCACCACGTCGTTGGCCGGCCAGGCCCGTACTCAGGCCGCCGTCACGTGGCTCGCGGCGGTCTCCAGGGCCGCCCCGGCCTGGTCGGCGAGGGTGACGGCGACGAGGAGGGCCTGGCGGTCGGGGACGGCTCCGGAGACGGGGGTGAGCATGAAGCGGCCGACGTACCTGCCGTGGGCGAACACCCGAAGTTCCACGTCCTCGGAGGGCATGCCCAGGTCCTCGGTCGGCCACGGCTTGCGGCCGACGACGATCGAGCCGTCGTGCTCCAGGCGCGGCGGGTGGCCGATGAGGGAGCCGTCCTCGAACCGGCAGGCCCGCAGGCCGAGGAGGTCGATCAGCTCGGCCCGGACGTGGTCCACCACGGCGGGCGCGGGCTTCGAGCGGGCCAGGACGGCGGCGGCGTGGATCCGCGCGAGGTACCCGGCGTCGGTGACCGCGATGACCTCGAACCTCCGGGACCGGGCTGCGAGTTGGGAGACCGCCAGGCCGACCGCGAGCAACAGGACCGCCGTCGTGATGTCGGACGAGTCGCTGATGCTGAACCGCTCGTAGGGGCGGGTGAAGAAGAAGTCGAACCACGCGGCGGCGCTCAACGCCGCGACGGCACCGGCCAGCCGGTGCCCCACCGCGGCCACCGCCACCACGGCGACGACCAGCACCAGGGCGACGTTGGTGTTGGCCAGGTGCCCGCGCGCCGGCAGCAGCACCGCACTCAGCGCGAGCGGGCCCACCACGGCCACCACCAGAGAAAGCGGTCCCGCCATCAGGCGCCGAAGACCGTGAACGTACCGAGCGAACCGGGGCATCACGCACCTCCTGCCTTCCGGTGTAGCAGCCCGCCGGCCGGACGCAAGCGCCCGCGGAGGCCTTAACGCGATCTTTGCGCGCCGAGGACGAGCTGAGTGGCGTCGTGCTCCCGCTGCGCTTGACCGCACTCAACTTCGTCACCCTCGTTACGGGTGCCGCGCTGGTTCTCACCATCTCAACCTCCTTCCCGCTATGGCCCTCGGCCCGCTGGTGGAAGGGCTCATGCAGCCCGCCACCGACTCGTCTGCGCGCCGGACCGTTCCCCCGGTCCGGCGCAGGCGCTCCCGGAAGTCCACTAGGCTCCTGGACCGGTGAGCCGGGAAGTCTGGTCGGCACGGAACGCGAAACCCTCGTCCGCGCAAGGAGTCCCGCATGCGCCCTGCCCTCTTCACGCCGTCGCGTGCCCTGTTCACCCCCAGCCGCCAGCGCCCCGCGCTGTTCGGCTCCCCCTGGCACAGGGAGCGGCTGCGGACCAACCTGTGGCTGGTGCCTACGGCCTTCACCCTGGCCGGCATGCTGCTGTTCACCGCCACCATCGCCGTCGACCGCGCCGCCTACGACGGCCGGCTGTCGCTCGCCGACTGGGTGCTCAGCGGCACCGCCGACGGGGCCCGGCAGATCCTCACCACCGTGGCGGCCGCCGTCATCACCGTGGTCGGCCTGGTCTTCTCGATCACCATCGTGGCGCTGACCCTCGCCTCCACCCAGTTCGGGCCGCGCATGCTGCGGACCTTCATCCGTGACCTCGGGACCCAGGTCACCCTGGGCACCTTCGTGGCGACCTTCTTCTACACCATCCTGGTCCTGGTGGCGGTGAGCCCCGGCCCGCACGGCGACTTCGTACCGCACCTGTCGATCACCGTGTCGCTCGGCCTCACCGTCGTCGACCTCGGGGTGCTGATCTACTTCATCCACCACATCGCCACGATGATCCAGCTCCCGCAGGTGATCGCCGTGATCGCCGACGAACTCGCCCGGGCCATCGAGGCGCAGAGCGGCGCCGACCCGGGCCCGGTCGCCGGGCTCGACTGCGGACCCGACGCGGATGAGGTGCTGAAGCGGATCACCGAAGAGGGCACGGTGATACCGACGCCGTCCACCGGCTACCTCCAGTTCCTCGACCACGAGGAGCTCATCCGCATCACCGCGGCCGCGGACGCGGTGCTCCACCTCCCCTACCGGCCTGGGCACTTCCTGGTCCGCGGCGCCCCGCTGGCCGTGGTGTGGCCGCCTGAGGCCGCGCCGAGGGTGGGCCGGCAGCTCGGCGCCGTCCAGGTGACCGGGCCGTACCGCACGCTCACCCAGGACGTCTCCTTCGGCGTGGACCAGTTGGTGGAGATCGCTATCAGGGCCCTGTCCCCCGCCGTCAACGACACCTTCACTGCGATGACCTGCATCGACTGGCTGAGCGACTGCCTGTGCCGGATCACCACCACATGGCACCCCCAGCACGTGCAGCGCGATCCGGACGGACGGATCCGGGTCATCGCCTACCAGGCCGACTACGACCGCCTGGTGCAGCGCTCCTTCGAGAAGATCCGTCAGTGCTCGCCGGGCATGCCCGCCGTCATGATCCGCCAACTCGAAGCCCTGTCCAGGGTCATGGAGCAGACCTCGATCCCCGAGCGGCGGCAGGTCCTGCTCGACCAGGGCGCGATGATCCTGCGCAGCTGCGACGCCTCGGTGCCCGAGCCGGCCGACCGCGAGGACGTCCACCGCCGCTACCGGGCCCTGCTGGCCCTCCACGACGACGCGGACACGCAGCCCGGCCCGACGGTCGGCGCGAACACCGGGTAAGCCGGTCCGCCGGGCGCCGCCGCGCCCGGCGGACCGAAAGGGTGGGTCAGGCGGCCGTCAGCTGCTGGTGGATGCCCCACAGGTCCAGCTGGGCCCACTGGCCGGTCACCCGGCCGCCCTTGACGTTGACGATGCGGATGGCCTGGAACGAGACCTTCCGCCCGGTCGCGGGCCACTCCAGGAACTGTCCGACGTGGGTGGCCTCGACGCGGAACCGGATGGTCACGGCGTCCGCGCCCTCGACCACCTCCTCCTCGTGCATCCGCAGGTCGGCCCAGGGCTTGACCATGTTCTTCTCGTAGTGGCCGAGCGCCTCGGTGAAGTCGGTGAGCCAGCCGGTCAGGCCCAGGCACTTCTCCCGCCAGTTCGCAGCGTCGATCAGCCGGGTGGCGCCCTCGATGTCACCGGAGAGCAGGCAGTCGTTCCACTCCCGGTAGATCTCCAACGGGGTGCGCTCAGTCATCGAGCACCCCGCGGTCTGCCGCCAGATCATTCCGTTCCTCAGTACCATGACCCCCACCGTCTCCTTTCTTTGCCCACCGATTTCCATGGCCGCCCGATAAAGGATCGTCCCGTCGAATTCCACGAAGGAACGCAATTCCAGCAATCGGGGTTCGAGTGTGAAATAGGACGCGAATGCGTCACGTATTCGACCTGCTCCGGAAAAGACTCCGTCAAATCGGAGCAGGACCGCGTCCGGGTGGTAGTTCTCCAGCAGCCCGTCGAGATCGCGCCTGCCCAGGCAGTCGAGCTGCCGGTCGAAGACCGCGCGGGCACCGAACGGGTCCGGGTGCGTCACGATGAAGGTCCTTCCTGGCATGCTGCCGGCTGCCGGCTGCCCTCGACGGGGATGCGCACCACCATCCGGGTGCCGTCCGGCCCTGAGCGGACGGTGATCGAGCCGCGGTGGCGCTGGGTGACGATCCGGTAGGAGAGGTGCAGGCCGAGGCCGATGCCCTTCCCGACGTCCTTGGTGGTGAAGAAGGGCTCGAAGATCCTCGGGAGGGCCTCGGCGGGGATCCCGGGGCCGATGTCGCCGACCTCCACCGCGACGCAGCCGCCCTCCCGGCGGGTGCGCAGCGTCAGCGTCCCCGCGCCCGCCATGGCGTCCACGGCGTTGTCGACGAGGTTGGTCCACACCTGGTTGAGCTCGCTCGGACGCCCCCGGACGACCGGCACATCCGGCCCGTAGTCGCGGACGACCCGCACGCCCCGCAGCTTCGGCCGCAGCACCGCCAGGGTGGCCTCCAGGCCGTCCGTGACGGAGAGCTCCTGCTCCGGCGCCCGGTCCAGGTTGGCGTAGTCCCGGGTGGCCGCCACCAGCGCCGAGATGCGCGGCCCCGCGGCCTGCAACTGCTCGGTGAGGGTGCGGACTTCGAGGACCACTGCGAGGTGGTCGAGGGCCTGCGGCAGGGCGGCAGGGCGCAGCGCGGCGGTCCGTTCGGCCAGCCACCTCCGGTCGAGTCCGCGCTCGGCCAGCGCGGTGGCGAGCGCGGCGGGCCGGGCGGCACCGTGCTCGGCGGCCCAGTCGGCCAGTTCGTCCTCGGCGTCCGCGAGGGCGAGGGGGTCGGTTTCGTGGGCCGGGGAGGTCCGGTCGATCCGGTCGGTGAGGGCACGGAGTGCGTCCTGTTCCCCGGGCCCGGCGTCGCGGCCCCAGGCCCGGGCGGAGTCGATGAGCCGGTCGACGGCCGGGCCGAGGTCGTGGGCGGCGCTGGCCACGGCGGCGGCGGGGTTGTTGAGTTCGTGGGCCAGGCCCGCCGCGAGGGTGCCGAGGGCGGTGACCGTCGCCCGGTTCCTGGCCTGGACCTCGGAGGAGGTGATCCGCCAGGCCAGGACGGGCAGCAGCACGCGGGCCACACTCGGGCAGCGCACCAGCATGTCGAGGAACGCGGGCTTGGCGAGACTCAGCAGGGTGGTCGGGCCGGCGGCGGTGGCGGTGGCCAGGTAGCCGCCGCCGGTGAGCAGCGGCAGCTCGCCGGTGAAGCGGTGGGCGACCGCGGGTTTGCCGTCGTGGTCGTCGCCGGAGCGCGGGCGGGTGGTGTGCCGGGTGAGCAACTCCTCGCGACCGTCGACGAGTTTGGTGACGACGAGTTCGCCGTCGAGCAGGACGTGGAAGTGCTCGGCGGGTTCGCCATCGTGGAAGAGGACCTCGCCGTCGGACAGGTGGCGGTGCTCGGCGGTGGCCGAGAGCCAGGCCAGTTGGTCCTCGGAGAGTTCCGCGAAGAGTTCGATGTCCCGCAGGCGTCCGGCCGTGGCGACGGTCACCGGACCCCCGCCAGCGGGCGCGCTGGCGGCTGTGGCGCTCCGAGGCGCCGGTCCTTGCGGGCTAGTACGGAGATCGCGTGGGCGATGGAGACCAGCGTCGCGTGGTGGTGCCAGCCGCGGAAGGTGCGGCCTGAGAAGTCCCGGGCGCCCACGCGGTCACACACCTCGTAGAGGTCGCGGGAGACGCGGCGGGCGAGTTTGGCGATGCGGAAGAGGGCGGCGGCGGACAAGTGGCCGAGGTTGGAGAGCCAGAACTCGGTAGGCCGGGTGGCGGCCGGGTCGGTCCAGGCGCCGATCAGGTGGTGCGGGCGCGCCCCGGTCGGGCGGCCGGTGAGGTCGACGGCGGTCGGCACGCCGACCCGGCACCCGGCCACCCGGGCGGTCCGGCGGCGCAGGCCGCCGAGGTCCCGCCAGTCGACGGCACCGGCCTGCTCCCGCAACGCCTCGATCAGCCGGGCCGCCGGGAACATCCGCCCGCTGCCGGAGGCCTCCACCACGGACAGGGAGCCGTCGACGCGGAGCACGAAGGGGATCCGGCGGGTGGCGAGGACGGTGCTCACCTCGTGGACGTCGGGGGCGGCGACGGACATCACGACGGGTCTCGGGGGCAGTCGCCAGTCCTCCGCCATCGCGACGACGGAGTCGAGCGCGCACTGCACGGGCGTGCGCGAGCGGACGTGGTCGGGGATGGCCGCGCGTCTGCGCTGCTCGCCGGAGACCACCCACCTGTCGGGGAGCGCGAGTTGCCAGTCCACCGGGCAGCTGGTCTCCTCCGAGGCCAGCCAGATGCTGGAGCTCTGCTGGCAGTTGGCGATGCGACCGAGGCCGGTGACGTACTGCCGTTCGACGCCGACGGAGTGCTCGCCCGTCTTGAGCACGGTGAGCGGCTCGACGATCCAGGCACCCGGCTGGATCTCGCGGTCCATGTGGCGGGCGAGGGACTGGCGGACCGGCTGCCACTCCCACGGTGAGGTGCTGATGAACTGCTGGAGGCTCTGCATCGCCGCGCTGTCGGCGACGGCCGCGATCCCCTTGATGGTCTTGCGTCCCTCCGCGTGGAGTAGTCCGCGGACGTAGAGCTCGCCCCAGCGGCGCTGGTCGCTCCGCGGCACCGAGGCCAGCAGAAGTCCGCACAGCTCGTCGACGTGGTCCTCGGGCAGGTCCTGCGACCCGAATTCGTGAAACCCGGCGTCCACACAAATCCCTCCTCGCAGCAGGTGCGCGAATACGAAATAGCGGCGGAAATGAACCAGGCCTTCGAAGCGATCCTTTCGCGTTTCCGGCGGGGCACTGACGTGCAGCGTCCATTTAACCGGACAGCCTCCCCCCGCCACAGACCCGTCCGCCGTTTTAGCGCGTTCCTTATATGCCGGAGCGAAACCCGACCAACTCGCGCCGTCGTGCGCATTCGCACGAATTCAGTCCCGGGCCAGCGCGGCCTCCTCGTGGTCGAGGTCCCGCATCACCCGGCGCAGGATCTCGTCGTTGATCGAGCCCTGCCGACGGAGCCGGACCAGGACCGCACGCTCGGTGGCGAGCATCTCCCGGCGCAGCCGACAGTAGGTCGCGGTGGGGGTCTCCTCTTGCGCGTGCGCCGGGCCGGCTCCGAGTCGCTCCCATGCGGTGAACCGGCGGTGCTCGGCCAGCTCCCTCAGCCGCTCCAGCACGTGTTCAGCCGGATCCTCGTGCCCGCTGCCGACCAACTCCTCCAGCCGGGCCCAGGAGGCCTGGGCCAGGGCCTCCTGGGCCGCGGCTTCGGCCAGCGCGTCCTGCTGGTCCTGCCGGTGTTGCCGCAGGCCGAGGCGGCGCACCACGGCCGGGAAGGCCGCCTCCTGGAGCAGGAGCGTGCCGAGGACCACCGCGAACGCGAGGAACAGGACGAGGTCGCGCCGCGGCAGCGCCTCCGGAACGGCGAAGGCGGCGGCGAGCGAGACCACGCCGCGGGTGCCCGCCCAGGAGACGGCAGCGGGGAACCGCCAGGGCGGCGCCGGGTCCCTCGCCCGGATGCGCGGGGACAGCCGGCGCGGCAGGTACGTCGCCGGGAAGACCCACACGGTCCGCGCCGTCAGAACGGCCGCCAGAACGGCGGTGGCGTAGCCGAGCAGGGCGAGCGGGCCGGTACTGTGCAGCGCGTGGAGGACCGGGCGCAGCTGGAGTCCGATCAGGGCGAAGCCGACGGTTTCCAGCACCCTGGTGAGCAGCTTCCAGGTGGAGGCCGCCTGCAGCCGGGTCGCGTGCGAGGAGCCGGTGGAGTGGTGGCCGAGGTAGAGGCCGGCGGCGAGGACCGCCAGAACACCGGAGGCGCCGAGGGACTCGGAGATCACGAAGGCCGAGAAGGGCACGAGCAGGGACACGGCGTTCTCCGACACGGCGTCGTCGATCCGGCTCAGCAGCACGCGCGCCGGGAGGGCGACCAGCAGTCCGACGGCCGCACCCGCCGCCGAGGCGTAGAGGAACTCGGCGACGCCCCCGATCAGGGAGGTGGCGCCGCCCAGGGCGGCCGCCACGGTGATCCGGAAGACCGTCATCCCGGTGGCGTCGTTCACGATGCTCTCCGCCACCAGGATGGTGACGATCCGGCGCGGCAGTCCGAGCCTGCGGGCCGCCGAGACCGCGGCCACCGCGTCCGTCGGGGAGAGGATCGCGCCGAGCACGAATGCCACGGGCCACGGGAGCCCGGGGACGACACCGTGCGCGACGGCCCCGACGACCAGGGTGGTGAACAGCACCAGGCCGACCGAGAGCAGGCCGATCGGCCGGGCGTTGGCCCTCAGGTCGAGGTAGGAGTTCTCGATCGCGTCCGCGTAGACGAGTGGTGGAGCGAACAGGACGAGCACGAGGTCGGGGTCCAGCCGGTACTCCGGGACTCCGGGGAGGAAGGAGGCCGTGAGCCCCGCCGCGACCAGTGCGAGAGGTGCCGACAGGCCGAACCGCCGGGCCAGGACGGACACCATGATCGCGCCGGCGGCCAGCGGGAGCACCTCCGTCACGACTGCTCGTCCGGCGCCAGCCAGAGCGCGCTGTGCCCGGGCAGCAGGATCGAGGCGCTGGCCGGGTACCCCTGCCAGGGCCGCGGTTCGGCCCCTACGGCGCCGAGGTTGCCCGCGCCGGTGCCGCCGTAGCCGCGGGCGTCGGTGTTGAGCACCTCCCGCCAGCGGCCCGCGTGCGGGAGCGCGAGCCGGAAGCCCGGTCGGGCGTGTGGGGAGAAGTTGTGGACGCAGACGAGCGGGTGGCCCGTCGTGCCGTACCGGACGAAGGAGAGGAGGTTCTGATCGGCCGCGTCGGCGTCGATCCAGCGGAAGCCGCCGGGGTCGCGGTCCCGCTGCCACAGCGCCGGGGTGGCGTGGTAGAGCCGGTTGAGGTCGCGGACCAGTTCGCGCACGCCGCGGTGGTCGTCCTCGGCGAGGACGTCCCACTCCGCGCCGGCCTCGTGCGACCACTCCGACGGCTGGGCGAACTCCTGCCCCATGAAGAGGAGTTGTTTGCCCGGGTGGGCCCACATGAAGGCCAGGTAGGTCCGCAGGTCGGCGAAGCGCTGGTGCCGGTCGCCGGGGACCTTGCCGAGCAGGGAGCCCTTGAGGTGGACCACCTCGTCGTGGCTGATCGGCAGGACGTAGTGCTCGGTGTGGGCGTAGACCATGGGGAACGTCATCCCGGTGTGGTGCTCCCGGCGCCGGGCGGGCTCCTGGCGCAGGTAGCCCAGGGAGTCGTGCATCCAGCCCATGTTCCACTTGAAGTCGAATCCCAGGCCGCCGCTGCCGGCGGGCCGGGTGACACCGTCCCAGGCGGTGGACTCCTCGGCGATGGTGAGCACGCCCGGGCAGTTCCGGTGCAGGACGGTGTTGAACTCCCGCAGGAAGGCGACCGCTTCCAGGTGCTCGCGCCCGCCGTGGGCGTTGGGCAGCCACTGCCCGTACGGGCGGGAGTAGTCGAGGTAGAGCATCGCGGCGACGGCGTCGACCCGCAGGCCGTCGACGTGGAACTCCTCGCACCAGTAGAGCGCGTTGGCGATGAGGAAGTTGCGGACCTCGGGGCGGCCGTAGTCGAAGACCAGCGTCCCCCAGTCGGGCTGTTCGGCGCGGGGGGGGTCGGGGTGCTCGTACAGGGCGGTGCCGTCGAAGCGGGCGAGCGCCCAGTCGTCCTTCGGGAAGTGCGCGGGCACCCAGTCGACGATCACGCCGATGCCCGCCCGGTGCAGTTCGTCGACCAGGTGGCGGAAGTCGTCGGGCGGGCCGAGGCGGGCGGTGGGGGCGAAGTACGACGAGACCTGGTAGCCCCAGGAACCGCCGAAGGGGTGCTCGGCGACCGGCAGGAACTCGACGTGGGTGAAGCCCAGGTCCTTGACGTACGGCGGGAGTTCCTCGGCGAGCCGGCGGTAGGACAGGCCGGGCCGCCAGGACGGGAGGTGGACCTCGTAGACGCTCATCGGGGCGTCGTGCGGGGAGCGGGCGCCCCGCACGGCGAGCCAGGAGGCGTCGTGCCAGGTGTACCGGGAGCGGTGGATCCGCGAGGCCGTCCTCGGCGGGCACTCGGTGGCGAACGCGAACGGGTCTGCCTTCCGGCGCAGTTGGCCGTCGGCGCCGAGGACCTCGTACTTGTAGAGGTCTCCTTCCCCCGCTTCCGGGACGACGGCCTCCCACAGGCCGGAGGCACCCCGCCGGTGCAGCGGATGCGCGGAGCCGTCCCACCGGTTGAAGTCGCCGATGACGGAGACGGACCTGGCGTTCGGCGCCCAGACGGTGAAGGCGGTGCCACCCGGGCCGGGGTGCGCGCCCATCACCTGCCAGAGCCGCTCGTGCCGGCCTTCGGCGATGAGGTGCAGGTCGAGCTCGCCCGGCACCGCGGCGGTCACCGCGAGGTCCTGGGACGGACGGCGAGGACGTGGGCCACCTGGTGGCGGGGGTCGAGGCGGACGTAGTCGTCCCGGCCCCACCGATAGGTCGCTCCGCCGAGTTCATCGTGCACGTCGAAGGAATCGCCTTCCGTGAGGCCGAGGGCGGGCAGGTCGAGCGACACCGTCCCCTCCTGGGGGTGGCGGGGGTCGAGGTTGACCACGACCAGGACGGTGTCGCCGCCCCGCCGTTTGGAGAAGCAGAGGATCTGCTCGTTGTCACACTCGTGGAAGCGCAGGTTCCGCAGGTGGTGCAGGGCGGGGTGCCGCTCGCGGATCCGGTTGAGCGTGGTGATCAGCGGGGCGAGCGAGCGGCCCTCGCGCTCGGCCGCCGCCCAGTCGCGCGGGCGGTACTGGTACTTCTCCGAGTCGGCGTACTCCTCGCCGCCGGGGGCCGCGGGCGTCGCCTCGCAGAGCTCGAAACCCGCGTAGACGCCCCATGTGGGCGCGGCCGTGGCGGCGACGACGGCGCGCACCTGGAAGGCCGCGCGTCCGCCGCCCTGGAGGTACCCGGGCAGGATGTCCGGGGTGTTGACGAAGAGGTTGGGCCGCAGGTAGGCCGCCGGCTCCGAGCCGTCGAATCCCGCCAACTCACCGAGGTACGCGGTCAGTTCCTGCTTGGTGTTGCGCCAGGTGAAGTACGTGTAGGACTGCTGGAAGCCGACCCGGGCGAGGGTGCGCAGCATGGCCGGGCGGGTGAACGCCTCGGCGAGGAAGAGCACGTCCGGGTCGGTGGCGCGGATGTCGGCGAGCAGACGCTCCCAGAACGGGACGGGTTTGGTGTGCGGGTTGTCGACGCGGAAGATCCGCACGCCCTGGCCGATCCAGTGCCGCAGGACGGCCGCACAGGCGGCGTGGATGCCGTCGGGGTCGGTGTCGAAGTCGATGGGGAAGATGTCCTGGTACTTCTTGGGCGGGTTCTCCGCGCAGGCGATGCTGCCGTCGGGGCGGTGACGGAACCACTCGGGGTGCTCGCGCACCCAGGGGTGGTCGGGCGAGCACTGGAGCGCGAAGTCCAGGGCCACCTCCAGGCCGAGGTCGCACGCCGTGCGCACGAAGTGCCGGAAGTCGGCGGCGGTGCCGAGGTCCGGGTGGACGGCGTCGTGGCCGCCGGCGGGCGAGCCGATCGCCCAGGGGGATCCGGGGTCGTGCGGGCCCGCGGTGAGAGTGTTGCCGGGGCCCTTGCGGTGGCTGGTGCCGATCGGGTGGATCGGCGGCAGGTAGACCACCTGGAAGCCCATCGCGGCGATGGCGGGCAGCCGGCGCTCGGCCGTGCGGAAGGTGCCGGAGCGGGGTGGGCGGCGCCCTGCGGGGTCGAGCACCGCACCTTCGGAGCGCGGGAAGAACTCGTACCAGGCGCCGTACAGCGCGCGTTCGCGCTCCACCCGCAGGGGCAGCTCCGGTGTGGCGGTGTGGTGTCCGCCGAGCCACGCCTCGACGCGGTAGGACCACTCCCCCGTCGCGTCGGCGGTGATCTCGGCGGTGAACAGGTCGGTGCCGCGCACCCGTTGGAGCATCGGCAGCGGGTCCCGTTCCTTTCCGTCCGGGTCCGTCGCCACCACGTGGGCGGCGAGCTCCTCGTGACCGTCGCAGAAGATCGTCGCGCGGACCTCGACGGGCTCGCCCGGCACGGCCCGCGCGGGGCTCCGGCCGCCGTCCACCGTCGGCCGCACATCGGTGATCTGGACACGACCCGTGATCATCGGTTCTCCGTCACTCCCTCGGTTCACAGCACTGACCGGTAGACGTCGTGGACCTGCCGCGCGACGGCGGCCCAGGAGAAGCGCTCGACCGCCCGGCGACGACCGGCCCGGCCCATCGCGCGCGCCCGCGCCGGGTCCGCCAGCAGCTCGTTGATCCGACCCGCGAAGTCCTTGGCGAAGGCCTCCGGGTCGGCGGGCTCACCGCCGCCGTCCGGCGCCGGGGTGAGGGGCACCAGCAGCCCGGTCTCCCCGTCGGCCACCACCTCCGGGATGCCGCCGACGGCCGTGGCGACCACCGGGGTCTCGCAGGCCATCGCCTCCAGGTTGACGATCCCCATCGGCTCGTAGACCGAGGGGCACGCGAACACAGCGGCGTGCGAGAGCAGTTGGCGCAGCTGGTGGCGGTTCAGCGGCCGTTCGACGTGGACCAGGTCCACGCCCGCTTCAGCCGCCTCGTCGGCCTCCCGGTCGAACTCGACGGCGAGCTCCGGCGTGTCCGGAGCGCTCACGCACATCACCAGCTGGGTTCCGGGTGTCAGGTGCGGCGCGGCACGCAACAGGTGGACCAGCCCCTTCTGCCGGGTGAGCCGGGCCACGCAGACCACCGTCGGACGGTCGGTACGGATGCCGAGCGGGGCCAGTTCGGAGGTGTCGGCCGTGGGGGCGAAGTCGTCGGCGTCGATGCCGTTGTGGATCACCACGACACGGTCGGGGGCGAGGTCCGGATGACAGCGCAGCAGGTCGTCCCGCATCGCGCCGGAGACCGCGATGACCCGGTCTGCGCCGAGCAGGGCCGTCCGTTCGCAGAAGGAGGAGACGGCGTACCCGCCGCCGAGTTGCTCGGCCTTCCACGGGCGCAGCGGCTCCAGGCTGTGTGCGGTGACGACGTGCGGGACGCCGTGCAGCAGCTTGGCGAGGTGTCCGGCGAGGTTGGCGTACCAGGTGTGGCTGTGCACCACGTCTGCGCCCTCGGCGGCGCGGGCCATGGCCGGCGCGATGCCCAGTGCCTGGACCGCGGGGTTGGCGTCGGTGAGCCCGGCCGGCACCGGGTGCCCTAGGACGCCCGGCTCGGCGCGGGGGCCGCCGAAGCACTGCACCCGCAGATCGACCAGCGGCCGCAGCTGCCGCGCGAGTTCGGTGACGTGGACGCCGGCTCCGCCGTAGACGTGCGGCGGGTACTCGCGGCTCAGGAGGTCCACCCGCGTCATCGCCGCGCCCCCGCCGTCCAGCGCAGCAGGTCCGCGAGCCCGGCCAGGCTGGTGCCCGGCGGGATGTGCGAGCCGCCGCGGACGTCCAGACCGGGAAATACGCTCACGCCGCTCAGCCGTGTCCCGGCCCGCACCCGTACGCCGTCCCCGAGCGCGCAGAACTCCTCCAGCACGACGGGGTGCTGCAGCTGGGACCGGATCTCGACGTTGGCCCCGAGGAAGGCGTCCGAGATCCGTGCGCCGGGCCCGATGATGCTGTCGTCGCCGCACGCGGCGCCGCACAGGACGCTCGCCTCGCCGAGGTCGACGCCGTTGCCGATGTCCGAGGCCGTCAGGCTGACGCCGGGCCCGATCTCCACGTCCCGGCCGATCCGCACGTCCGGACCGATCCGGACGGTGCCGTCGGCGAGCTTCTCGGCCAGGGTCCGGCCGGTGGCCTGGTCCTTGAGCCGGAGGCTGCTCGGATGGATGCGGGCCCGGGCCAGCGGGCTGATGGGTGGATCGATCCGCCCGCTGAGCGCCGGGTACTCGTCGCGGAGCACCTCCCGCAACGTCGTCAGGTAGTCCCGCGGGCTGCCGAGGTCGCCGAACTTGGCGATCGGGTGCGCGGCCACCCGGTGGCCGTGGCGCACCAGGTACGGCAGCAGGTCGCCGCCCCAGTCCAGGCTTCGGCGGGCCAGTGCCGCGAGCTCCGGTTCCCGTCCGGCCAGGCGCAGCCGGTCGCAGTCGATCAGGTACATCCCGGCGTTGGTCTCGACCCGGGGACCGAGCGCCTCGACGGCCGGCAGGGCCGGCTTCTCGACGAAGCGGCGCACCAGCCCGTCCGCTCCGCGTTCCACCACCCCGTACTTGCCGGCCGCCTCGGCTGCCGCGCGCAGCACCGTCGCCACGGTCACGACCGCGTCGCCGGCCCGGTGGGTACGGACCATGCCCGGCAGGTCGACGTCGAAGACCGAGTCGGACGGGAAGACCAGCGCCAGTCCGCCGAGGTCCCAGTACTCCAGGCAGCGCAGCGTCGCCTCCCCGGAGCCGGTGTTGGTCCGGTCGAAGCGCGTGCGCGAGTAGCGGACCGAGACGCCCAGCCGCTCACCGTGCTCCAGGATCGCCTTCGTCTGGGCCCGGTTCTCGCCGCCGTTGGCCGCCACGAAGTACCGCTCGACGCCCTGGCTCTGGAGGGTATCGACGGCCCACTCGATCAGGCTGCGCCCGACCAGGTGCATCGCGGCCTTGCTGCGCAGGTGGTCCGGGGAGTTCAGGGTCAGCGGCCTGGCCCGGACCCCACGCCCTCCGACCAGAGCGATCGCGGACAGCCTTTCCATCGTTGCCGTCACCTCCGTCCGCCCTGCGCGAGCAGGGCGGGAATCATCGAGCGGATCTCCCCCACCAGCGGATGGTCCGGGTGGGCCTCGGCGAACAGCCGCGCTCCGGCGGCCTTCGCCATGTCGGGTTCGTAGGGCAGCACGGCCACGGGCGGGGACCCGAACGCCGCCTCGGCGCGCTGCCGGGCCGCCTCGCCGGGGACGCCCGGCGGGACCATGTTCACCACCAGGGTTCGGCGGGGAGCGCCGAGCTGCTGCGTGAACTCGATGGTCTCGCCGGCTCCGGCGAGGTCGAGGGGGCAGGATCTGGTGACCACGACGACAGTCCCGGCGCTGGCGACGGCCGTCATGGTCTCGTTGTTGATGCCGGCGTGGGTGTCGAGCAGCAGGACGTCGAGGCCGAGCACGTCGATCAGCCGGTCGAAGCCCTCGCGCAGCAGGCCGACGTCATAGCCCTGGGCGATGATCTCGTGGATGCCGGAGGCCTCGGCCCGGGCGGGCACCAGGAACAGCTCACCACCGTCGGACGGGAGTGCGAGGGCCGCGTCCTCGACCTCGCAGCGTCCGATCAGGTAGTCGGCGAGGCTCCGGCACAGGCCGGGATCGCCCGTCCCGAAGAGGATGTGGGCGGCCGGCGACTGGATGTCGGTGTCCACCAGCGCCACCCTGCGGCCCTCGTCGGCCATCAGCCGGGCGAGGTTCGCCGCGATGCTGGACCGTCCGGTGCCGCCGCGGTGCGAGTGCATTGCGATGATCCGTGCCATGTGACCCCTCAGGCGGCTGTGCGGTGGAGGGCCATCATGGTGATGTCGTCGTGCTGGTCGGCCGAGCCGCTGTGCGCGCGCAGCGCGGTCTCCACGCGTTCCAGCAGCGCGCGGCCGGAGCCGGCGGGCTCGGCCAGCAGGTCGAGCACCCGCTCGTCGCCGAAGAACCGCCCCTGCTCGTCCCGCGCCTCGGGGACGCCGTCGGTGTAGACGAACAGCGTGTCCCCCGGCCGGACCTGCGCGTGCCCGAGCGCGAACGTGCAGTCCGGGATCACCCCGACGGCCGGTCCGGTGGGCTCCAGCGGTCTGGGCTCGCCGCCCTCCCGCGCGACCAGCAGCGGCGGGTTGTGCCCGCCGTTGATATACACGAGGTTGCCGGTGAGCGGGTCGAGGACGCTGAAGAACATCGTCGCGAAGTAGCCCTGCCCGCTGTGGTTGCGGGTGAGGTAGCCGTTGGTGCCGACCACCGCGTTCATCAGCGGGGTGGCGCCGACCACCGGGATCAGGTCGGCGCCCGTGCCCGGGTCGAGGGCGGCCGTCATCAGGCTCTGCAGCCCGCTGTGTTCGGCGGTGTGCCGCAGCAGGCTGCGGATGAGGGCCATGAACAGCGCGGCGCCCACGCCCTTGTCGCACACGTCGGCCACCACGAGCGCGATCCGGCGGCGGTTGACGAGTTCGAAGGCGTCGTAGAAGTCGCCGGCCACCTTGCGGGCGGGGCGGAAGCGCACGTCGAGGTCCCAGCCTTCCGGGGTCGGCAGGTCCTCCGGTAGGAATCCCTCCTGGATCTCCCGACCTATCTTCAACTCTCGTTCGTAGCTGATGAGTTCGGCATGCGCTTCGACTTCCTCCATGGTCTGGCCGAGCTTGGCCCGCTCGTAGCAGCTGCGCAGCCGGGCGCGGACCAGGGGCGGGAGGAACGGCGGCACGAGGTAGTCGTGGCCGAGGCGCACGTGCTGCTCGATCGCGTCGAAGTCCCGCTCGGCGTACACCACGACGATCGGTCGCGAACCGCTCTCGGCCAGCACGCGGCTCACCTCCCGGACTTCCCGCGGCGGCATGGCGGCCGGCGCGAGGAGGACGTCCGCAGCGAGGGCCGCCGGCTCGGAGAGCGCCTGGTCGGGGGTGCGAACCTCGACCGCCACGTCCTCCGCGGCCAGCGCGCCGAGCAGTTGGGCGGGCGGTCTGCGTTCCGGGTGCAGGAGGAGAGCGGTGACACCGGACATCTGGGCCTCTATTCCGTGGGGTCGGCCTGGTGATCGCGTCGGATCACGAGGAGGCTGGTGTTGTGACCGTCAGTGTGGTCGTGGCGGTAGTCGTCGAGGGCGGTCAGCGCGAGGTGGATGCCGAGTCCGCCGATCGGGCGCAGGGCCAGCGGCAGGTCCGTGTGGGGGTCCGGCCGGTCGGCACTCGGGTCGAAGGGGGGCGCGTCGTCCTCCAGGCGGACCCACACTCGCTCCCCGTCCGTTCCGGAGGAGATCCGCAACTCGCCGTCGCGGCCCCGGTATCCGTGCAGGACGACGTTGGTGGCCAGTTCGTCGGCGGCCAGCCGAAGCCGGTAGGCCACCTCCGGGGGGAGCCCGGCCCGGGCGGCGAAGGCGAGGACGTAGCGCGCGAGTTCGTCGAGCGAGTCCAGTGCGGCAGGCAGCCGGAGGGCTGTCATCCGTTCGGCCCGCCCGGTGTCAGGCGTCGACGAGGGTGACACCGCGGTCGAAGCCCGCCTGTCGTATCGTCCGGGCCACGGGCGCGATCGCGCCGAGGACGGTGATCCGGACGTCGTCGCCCAGCTTCTGCCGGGCGAACACCAGGGAGCGCAGACCGGCGCTGGCCATGTACGTCAACCGGTGGGCGCGGATGACGAGTTCGCGCACACCGGCGGCCGCTGCCTGCTCGATGGTGTCGTGGAAGGCGGGGGCGCCGGCGGCGTCCAGCTCGCCGGTGAGGTCGATGGTCGCGGTTTGGCCGGCGGTGCTGACGCTGACGGTGAGCGGCATGCTGGGTTCCTCTCAGGTCGTGGGGCGGGCAAGCAGGATCACGGTCGAGCGCGGGCCGACCCGGTAGCGGTCCGGCACAGCGATCAGGGTCTCCGCGCCCGGCGGGTTGATGTCGTGCGGCGGCTCGGCGGAGGTGTCGGCGACCAAGTGCCAGGATGTTCCGGGCGCCGGCGCCGGGAGTTCGAGCTCGTGCGCCTCCCAGTGCGCGTTGGCCGCGAGGTGGATCCGCTCGTCGCCCTGCACGAGCGTGACGGCCAGCAGGCGGCTCCCGGCGGACCAGTCGGGTTCGCCGGCCCGGACGCCGTGCCAGCTGACGCCGCACGTGGGGTGCGCGGGGCTGCGCAGCACGGGGTGAGCGTGGCGGAAGGAGATCAGGTACTGGACGAAGCGGTGCAGCCCGGCGTTGGCGTCGAGCAGGCTCCAGTCGAGCCAGGAGAGTTCGTTGTCCTGGCAGTAGGTGTTGTTGTTGCCTCGCTGGGTGCGTGCCATCTCGTCGCCGGCCAGCAGCATGGGCACGCCCTGGCTGGTGAGCAGGAGCGCCAGGGCGTTCTTCATCTGGCGGGTGCGCAGTCGCAGGATCTCCGGGTCGTCGGTCGGGCCCTCGGCGCCGCAGTTCCAGCTGTGGTTGTCGTTCGCGCCGTCGCGCCCGGCCTCGCCGTTGGCCTCGTTGTGCTTGTCGTTGTAGGTGACCAAATCGTGCAGGGTGAAGCCGTCGTGGGCGGTCACGAAGTTGACGGAGGCGGCCGTGCCGCGCCCGGTGTAGAGGTCCGGGGAACCGACGATGCGGGTCGCGAGTTCGCCGACGGTGCCGGGGTCACCCTTGAGGAAGCGGCGGACGGCGTCGCGGTACTTGCCGTTCCACTCGGCGAACCGCCCGTAAGAGGGGAAGCTGCCCACCTCGTAGAGGCCGGCGGCGTCCCAGGCCTCGGCGATGAGCTTGCAGTGCCGCAGCACCGGGTCGTGGGCGAGCTGTTCGAGCAGCGGCGGATTGGCGAGCGGCGTGCCGTCGGGTGCCCGGTCGAGGATGGCCGCGAGGTCGAACCGGAAGCCGTCGACGTGGTACTGGGCGACCCAGTGGCGCAGGCAGTTGAGGACGAAGTCCCGCACCACCGGGTGGTTGCAGTTCACGGTGTTCCCGGTGCCGCTGAAGTTGTAGTAGTCGCCGTCCGGCGTGAGCATGTAGTAGGTCGCGTTGTCGAGGCCGCGGAAGGAGAGGGTGGGCCCCTGCTCGTTGCCCTCGGCGGTGTGGTTGAACACGACGTCGAGGACGACCTCGATGCCGGCCGCGTGCAGGTCCTTGACCAGGCTCTTGAACTCGTCGGCCTGCATGCCGAACCGTCCGGTGGCCGCGTAGCCGGCCTTGGGGGCGAAGAAGCAGACGGTGTTGTAGCCCCAGTAGTCGAGCAGCGGCTCGCCGGTCACCGGGTCGGTGCGCGGGTTGTCGTGCTCGTCGAACTCGAAGACGGGCATCAGCTCCACGCAGTTGACGCCGAGTGCCCTGAGGTAAGGGATCTTCTCGCGCAGTCCCGCGTACGTGCCGGGGGCGGACACGCCGGAGGACGGGTGGCAGGTGAAGCCGCGGACGTGCAGCTCGTAGACCACCAGGTCCTCGGTGGGGATGCGCGGTGGCGCGTCGTCGCCCCAGTCGAAGTCGTCCGGCACGAGCCGGGAGCGGTAGGGGCACGGGCGGTCCCGGTCCGGCTCGGCGCCCCACACCTCGCGGCCCGCGATCGTGCGGGCGTACGGGTCGGTGAGGACACGGCTCGGATCGAAGCGGTCGCCGTGGGCCGGGTCGAACGGGCCGTCGGCCCGGAAGCCGTACTCCAGCGTCTCGGGGTCCAGCCCGAACACGGTCATCGCGAAGACGCTGCCGATCCGGAACTCCGCCGGGAACTCCAGCTCGGCGGCCGGCTCGGCCTCCCCAGGCCGGAAGAGCACCAGCCACATCCGGGTGGCCCGGTCGGAGTAGACCGCGAAGTTGATCCCGCCGAGGACGGGGGTCGCACCGAAGGGCAGCGGGTTGCCCGCCCGGACGCCGTACCCGGCGATGGCCCGGGTCGGGTAGCCGTCGATCCGCTCCGGGCTCATGCGCCCACCTCGCTTCGCTCGCCAGGCGCTTCGCGCAATGCGCACCTCTCGATGATGAGCTCGCTTCGCTCGCTCATGCTTCGCGCACCCCGCCGAGGACGGCCGCCGTGCTCTCCCGAACGTCGAAGAAGTCGAGGAAGCCGGTGGATGACATCACGAAGCGGACCTCCTCCGACAGCCCGACCAGGACGGTCGCGGTCTTGCTGCGCGCGGCCCGGCGGTGGACGAGCAGGAGCGTGCGCAGGCCCGCGCTGGAGATGTAGGGCACCCGGCCGAGGTCGATCACCGTGGTGCCGGCGCCGTCGATCAACGGCAGGATGCGTCGCTGGAGTTCGGCGGACGTCACGCTGGTGATCTCGCCTTCCAGCTCCACGACGGTGACGCCGTCCTGCTCGCGGGAGCGGACCTCGACGCTCATGACCGCGCTTCCCTGCGCCCGGTCGGCTCCAGCCTGACCCGGACCTTGACCCGTCCGCCGCCGCGCGGCAGCCGGACGGTGAGCCGCTCCGCGTCGAAGTCCGCGTGCGGGGCGCCGTCGACCTCGGCCTCGGCGATCCGCACCGAGCCGGCCGGCAGCAGGTCCGGGGCGACGCGCAGCAGGCCGCCGTCCAGGCCCGCCGGGTCCGGCTTGAACCAGAAGTCCATCGCCCGGCCGTTGATCAGGAGGTTGTTGTAGACCGCAGCGAGGTAGCACAGCTCGGCGGAGTGGTACATGCTCATCGAGTGGCTGCCCTTGAGCCGCTCGGTGCCGAGCAGGTAGGGCAGGCCGCCGGCGAGGACGTTGAAGTAGACGGCCCCCTCGTCGTGGTCGAGGAAGAAGGCGTTGTAGAAGGACTCCGCCTGCCTGGCCTCCCGGAGGAACTCCTCCCGTCCGGTGAGGCCGTGCAGGATCAGGTACGCGAGGATCGCCTGCTCCTGCTGCCACCAGGCCTTGCGGTCGTGCCAGGCGAAGCGGTGGTGCTCCTGGCCGTCGGCGAGGATCCGCTCGACGACGTCGTACCATCCGCCGCGCTGGCGGTCGCTGCCGACCGCCGGCATCGTCTCGCCGATCCCGGTGGCGGTTTCGAGGTACTGCCGCTTGGGAGCGAGGGAGTGCATGCGCATGAGGTTCCACGCGATCTTGAGGTTGTGACCGACGACCGCGCGGTCCTGCTGCCATCCGTGCTCGGTGTCGTGCGACCAGTCGCGGTGGAAGCGCTCCTGGACGAACGGGCTGTTCTTCGCGGGGAAGCGTTCCACGATGGTGTCGAAGGTGTACTCCAGCATCCGGGCGTAGCGCTCCTCGCCGGTGGCCAGGTACAGGTTGATCAGGTACGCGGGGGCGTGGTCGCCGACGGAGTTCCAGTTCTTGCGGCTGCGGTTGGGCCCGAGCGAGGCGTGGTCGGCGCGGAACAGGATCGGGTCGACATGGGAGTAGTAGCCACCGTGCTCGCGGTCCAGGAAGAACTTGTCGAACAGGCGCAGCGTGGCGTCGGCGTCGGCGCGGATGCGTGGGTCGGCAGTGACGCGGTAGGTCTGGACGGGCCCGGCGAGGGCGTAGATCTGCTCGTACATCGGGATGGCGTCGTAGTCGTCGGAGAACTCCGAGGTGAACAGCTTCTTCTCGGTGTCGCCGTCGACGCTGAGGGCGTGGTACCAGTAGACGACGTCCTCCTCCGGGTCGACGACCCGCATGTGCTCGCGCAGGTACTCGGTGCCGCGTTCGGCGACGTCCAGGTACTCGTCCTTGCCGGTGAGCAGGAAGGCCGAGGCCATGCCGTAGACCAGGCGGGAGATGGTGTCGGTCTCCTGGACGTGGCTGGCGGTCTTGTCGCCGCCGAGGCGCAGCATGGTGCGGTAGCGGGTGTAGTCGACCGGTCCGTCCCCGAACTGGGCGCGGCGGTAGAAGCCGGCGATGCTCTCCAGCTGCCGGATCCACCAGTCCGGTTCCTCGAAGCGGTAGCTGCCGGGACGGCGGCCGGGGAAGAGCAGGCGCTTGGCCTCGATCCGGGTCGTTCCGCCCTCGGGGTAGAACAGGGCGTACACGAAGACGAAGCGACCGGGCTCCAGCATCGCCTCCAGGTGGCCGCCGGCGTCGGAGTACCGCTCCTCCAGGTTGTGCAGCAGTTCGGCGCCGGCCTGCGGGTCGATGGTGAGGTCGAACCGGCGGCCGTCGGCGGTGGCGAGGCCGAGCCGGCGGGTGCCCTCGTCGTACGCGGTGACGTAGCCGGCGATGGTGTCGGAGAAGGTGAAGTTGACCGTGTCAGGCATGAGTCGGGTCGCTTTCTGGGGTCTCGTGGGCATCCTGGTCCCGGTATCCCTGGCCGAGTTCGACGACGACGCCGTCCGGGTCGCGCAGCCAGACGGCGCGCCAGCCGGGCAGCAGGTCGTCGAAGTCCAGGGGCCCGAGCAGGACGTGGGCGGCGGCGCCCATCCGGGCGAGGGCGGCGTCGAGGTCGTAGGTCTGGAAGGCGATGTGGCGCACGGTGCCGGGTGTGCCGGGGCCGTCCGCCCGGCCCGGGGCGCCAAACTCCCCGGTCGCGGGGAAGAGTTCGAGGTGGGCGTCGCCGTTGCGGAGGAAGACGATCTCGCCGCCTTCGACCGGTACGGCGCGGGCCCGGCGGAAGCCGAACCAGCGGGTGTAGTACTCCTCGGTTCGCCGCTGGTCGCGGCAGTTGAGGCCGACGTGGGACCAGCGCGTCACCGGCCGTCCTTCCGCGGGATGGGGGTGCCCTTCCGCAGGGTGAGCTCCTCGACGAGGGTGCGGGCGAAGAGGTGGTGGTGCTCGCCGGTCCGCGCGGTGATCAGGTCGCCGTCGACGACGACGTCCTGGTCGACGTACTCGGCGCCCATGTTGCGCACGTCGCCGACGAGGTTGTTGTGGCAGGCGACCTTGCGGCCGTGGACGGTCTGGGGGATGGCCGCGGCGAGCCAGAGACCGTGGCAGATGACGCCCTTGAGGACGCCCGGCTCGGCGAAGGCCCAGCGCAACAGCCGAACGGCAGGGGCCAGCCGGTTGACGTCCTCGGTGTAGCGCAGCCGGTCGGCGACCATGCCGGACGGCACGACGATCGCGGCGTACCGGCGCGGGTCGATGTCCTCCAGGCTGCGGTCGACGGTGAAGGGCGCGCCGAACTCGTGGCCACGGAAGGTGATTTCCTCCTGCCCCCAGAGCCGGGTGAGGAACTCGACCCGCGCGCCCTCCTCGGCGAAGCGGTGCCGGTAGTAGGAGATCTCGGGCTCGTAGTAGTCGCTCTCCATGAGCACCGCGATCCGGGTGCCGGTGAGCGGGCCCTGCTTGATGACGGCTTCAGACACTGGTCGCTCCACTGATCAGATCGGCTGCCCGCTCGGCGATCATCGCGACCGCGCTGTGGCAGTTGCCGGAGGGCACGGCCGGCATGACGCTGGCGTCCACCACCCGCAGTCCGCTCAGTCCGTGGACACGCAGCCGCGGGTCCACCACGGACCGGTCGTCGGTGCCCATCCGGCAGGAGCCGGCCTGGTGGTGGTAGCTGTCGGCGGTGCGGCGGACGAAGGCGCGCAGCTGTTCGTCGGTGGTGGCGGCCGGGCCGGGCGCGAGCTCCTGCTTGTGCCAGGGCGAGAAGGCCTCGCTGCCGAGGACCTCCCGGGCCAGCTTCACGCCCCGCACCAGCCTTTCGAGGTCCGAACGGTCCCCGAGGTAGTTGGGGTGCACCAGCGGCGGGGCCAGCGGGTCCGCCGTGGCGAGCCGGACCCAGCCGCGCGAGGCGGGCCGCACCACCCCCGGCAGGACGCTCACCGTGTCCGGGTGGTCGGCCCCGACTGTGGGGTCGAACGGCACGTGGACGAAGGCCAGTTGGAGGTCCGGGGCGGGCAGCCCGGGTGCGGAGGCCAGGAACAGCGCGCTCTCCGAGAGGTTCTGCCGAGCCGGCGGCACGGGGGTGGGCGACTCGCACATCACCCCGGTGAGCACGTGGTTGTGGAAGTTCTCGCCCACGCCCGGCAGCGCCGCGGTGACCTCGATGCCCAACTCCCGCAGGCGGCCGGGCTCGCCCACCCCGGAGAGCAGCAGCAGCTTCGGTGACTCGATCGCCCCCGCCGCCACGATCACCTCCCGCACGGCGTGCGCCCGGTGTCGGCCGGGCGCGGCCTGCCCGGCGTGCGGCAGCAGCCGGCCCTCGGCCCACCTGCTCTCCGGCCGCTGGAGGTACTCGACCCCGACGCAGCGGTCGCCGCCCACGACCAGGCGCAGGGCCTGGGCGCCGCTGCGCACCGTGAGGTTGAGCCGGGGCAGGGCGGGCTCCAGGTAGGAGGCGAGCGCGCCGTGCCGGCGGCCGTCCGCGATGTGCAGCCGGTGCCAGCCGACGCCGAACCGGGTGCCGGTGTTGAAGTCCGCCACCTCCGGGTGGCCGAGCTCCCGGCAGGCCTCGACAAAGGCCCGCGAGGCGGGGTTGGGCTCGTTGCCGGCCGCGTCTGCGGACGGCTGCATACGCTCCACGCGCTCGAAGTACGGCCGTACGTCCTCGTGCGACCATCCGGCCGCGCCCTGGTAGGCCCAGTTGTCGAAGTCCGCGGGGTGGCCGCGGACGTGCATCATCAGGTACAGGTTGCTGCTGCCGCCCAGCGCGCGCCCGCGCGGCTCCCGCACGACGCGGCCGCCGAGGCCGGGCTGTGGGACGGTCCGGTACTTCCAGTCGATCCGGCCGCCCAGCAGCCGGTGCCAGGCGGACGGGTCGTCCACCTCGGGCGGGATCACGGCGGAGCCCGCCTCCAACACCAGGACGCGCACCGACGGGTCCGCGCTGAGCCGGTTGGCCAGCACGCTGCCGGCCGTCCCGGCGCCGATGACGACGTGGTCGAACTCCTCCACCGTCATTGGTCGCCGCCGTCGGCCCGGGACAGCACCTGGAACGGCTGCGTGTCGTGGAAGTTGGCCATGTAGGTGATCCGGCCGTTACGGATACGGAAGTAGTTCATGACGTCGGCCTCGATCGCCGCGCCCGAGGCGCTGCGGGCGGAGATGTGGGAGACGACCGCCGCCTCCTCCCCGTCGACCAGGAAGTGCAGCGGGAAGTTCTCGAAGGAGGCGTACAGCTCGCCCATGCCGGTCACCATCGAGCGGAGCCTCGCCTGTCCCTCGATCCGGCCGGCGAGCTGCTCGTCCACCACTGTGTCCTCGGCGAACAGGTCGCACCAGCGGGACCAGTCGCCCTCGTTGGCGTGGACGTAGTAGTCGGCCAGCACGTCACGGGCGTTCATCGGGCCTCCGGGAGTTCGGCGGAGCCCGGCATCGGCTCCAGCCGGTCGCAGGTGTAGGTCTTGATCAGCGGCCCCTCGCCGTGCGCGCCGGACACCACGACCCAGGTCTGGTCGGCGCGGAAGCCGAGCCACTCGCTGCGGGCGGCGGGCGGGTTCCACCGCCGGGCCCACCAGTCCACCCGGACGTGCACCCAGGCCCGGTCCCCGGCGATGTCCGCGCGCACCTCGCCGAGCTCGTGCCTCTCGTCGAAGAACCGGCGGCAGACCTCCTCGTACCACGCCGTGAAGCCCGCGTGGCCCCTGAACGTCCCCTCGGGGAAGCGCAGTTCGAGGCCGTCGTCGACCAGGAACCGCCGTACCTCGGCCTCGTCGTCGTGGCGGTCGAGCGCGGCGTACCACCGTTCGGCGAGCGCCCGCACGGCCTGATCGGTGAGGGGCTGTGCGCTCGGGTGCTGTGCGCTCGGGTGCTGTGCGGAGGTGACCTCCGGCATGGCAGGACTCCTTGGGGGTGTCGGTCAGACCTGGAGGTCGACCAGGAAGGGCCCGGTGGCGGCGAGCATGCGCGCGACCGCGTCGGCGGCCTGCTCCGGCTTCTCCACTCGCACGCCGTCGGCGCCGAGCGCGCGGGCCAGGTCGGCGAACCGGATGTCCGGCCGGGAGAGGTCGAAGGAGGACGGGAAGTCGTGCGCGGGGATCCCGCGCTCCTTCCAGTACTGCGCGATGTTGTCGTCGAGCAGCCGGTACTTGCGGTTGTTGCAGACCACGAGCTTGGCGGCGACGCCGTACCGGGCCGCGGTCCACAGCGCCTGGTAGGTGTACATCGCCCCGCCGTCGCCGGTGAAGCCGACCACCGTCCGGTCCGGGCGGGCCAGCTTGGCGCCGATCGCGCCGGGGATGCCCACCCCGAGGGAGCCGCCGCGCGTGAGGAAGTAGTCGCCGGGCCGGTCGGGCGGCAGGTGGGTGACGACGGCCGGCGAGGAGGTGAGGGCCTCGTCGAAGACGACGAGGTCGCCGTTGGTCCGGAGTGCGAGCTCCTGGAGGAAACGTTCCAGTGTCGTCGTGCCCGGCGGCACGGGCATCGCCTGACGCGTCATCAAGGAAGTGGCCCGCTGCCGCTGCTCGGGCGTCAGCCGCGACTCCAGCTCCTCCGCCAGCGCCGCCAGCGCAGGCTTGGGATCCGCCACCACGCCCAGGTCCACCGGATGGTTCTTCGCGATCTCGTACGCGTCGAGGTCGATGTGGACGACCCGCGCCTCCGGGTGGAACGGGCCGGCGAGCGTCGGGAACACCTCGGGGAACACGTATGTGCCCACGATCAGCACGCCGTCCGCCTCCCCCACCGCGGCGGCGCTCCGAACGCCGAACATGTGGCCCAGCTGACCGCGGGACAGCGGGTGCGAGGCGGGCAGGTTGACCTCGGAGGAGTCGACGGACCAGACCTCCGCGCCCAGGAGCTCGGCCACCCGGGCGAGTTCGGGCTGAGCTCCGGCCACCGAGACACCGTCGCCCACCAGGACCAGTGGGCGGCGCGCACCAACCAGCAGCTGGGCGGCCGTGGCCACCGTCTCGGCCGACGGGGCGGAGTCGGTGGCCAGGTCGGCAGTCGAGAGGACCGGCTCGTCGTTGGGCTCGTCCAGGACGTCCATGGGCAGGGCCACGAAGACCGGCCCGCGCGGCGGCGTCATCGCGATCTTCACCGCTCGGCGGACGGTGCGCAGCAGCGAGCGCGGATCCGTCACCCGGGTCGCGTACTTGGTCACCGGCCGCGCCATCGCGACCAGGTCGGCCGCCATCTGCGCGTCCATCGCGTCGTAGCGCACCCCTGCGTCGCCGGCGACGACGACCAGCGGGGTGTGCCCGCGCATCGACTGGTAGAGCATACCGATGCCGTTGCCAAGGCCCACCCCGGCGTGCAGTTGCAGCAGTGCCGCCCGGCCCGTCGCCCGCGCGTAGCCGTCGGCCATCGCGGCGGCCACGGTCTCCTGGAGCGCCAGGACGTACCGGAAGCCCGGTGTCCGGTCCGCCACGTCGAGGAATCCCTGTTCCACCGTCCCGGGATTTCCGAACATCACATCCAGGCCGTCGGCCATGAACTGCTCGATGAGTTTGACCTTGCCCGACGCCTTACCCGGCTTCGCCGCCACCGAATTCTCCCTGGTTGTTCTCTTGGAATTCCCTTACCAGCCGTACCGGGTGAGGCCGTGCTCCAGCACCTCGACCAGCTTCTCGCCGGTCAGGAAGGAGTCCGGCGTGGACCGCCCGGTGACGAACGGGAAGTCGACGATCACCGAGACCGGCTTTCCGAAGTTCCCGTGATACGCGCCGTCCGGCGCGGTCGCGTCGCGCAGGATGTACTCCAGCGGGTACGGCGGCGGGCCCATCACGAAGTCGGTGCCGAGGAAGCCCGTGCCGTCCTTGTAGTCGTACTCCTTGCAGTGGCCGGTCACGTGCTTGCCCCGGATGATGCTGCGCCGGTCGTCCCAGTCGCGGGCGAAGGCCAGGCAGGCGACGCCGTAGCACTCGGCGGCGACCGGCTTGCCGGCCCGCACGAAGGCCAGGATCAGGTCGTGCACCCGCTCGTTGTTGGCGAGGTCCACGATCGGCCCGCTGCCTCCGACGATCAGCAACGCGTCGTAGTCCCGCAGGTCGGCGTCGATCCGGTCGAGCGCGCGGTGGTAGTCCTCCAGCCGACGCAGGTGGTCGGGCGCGCTGGTGTACGGGCGCTCGGGCAGCCAGGCGGAGAGGTCCAGCGGGTTGTCCAGGCGGCTGCCGGCGTCGAGGGCCCGGCCGAGCGCTGCGACCTCGGCGGTGGTCACCGAGCGGCCGAGCGGCGGATCGACGTACTCCTCGTCCAGGCTCGGCGGCAGGGCGCAGGCCCGCTTGCCGGTGGGCGTCGCGAAGGTCGCGCGGTAGCCGCGCTCGTCGAACCTGCTGAGCGGGCCGACGAGTTCCTCGGCCCAGTACCCGTACTCGGAGAGCACGATCAGAATGTGTGCCACTTTCCAACCTCCGATTCTTCCGACTGGTGTCGGCAATTGACAGTGAGCCAGTACGGAACGGCAGTCAATGGATTCCGGCGAGGTTTGTGAGGTCGCCCGGAGTTGGTGAAGTCCGCAGGTATAGGCGTCAAGGACCGGCAGGTCACCAAGGGGGTCGGCGAGAGTTTGTCAGGTCGGCGCATAACCGCGGCCGATCGTGGTTAAGTCTTACGTCGCCGGTCCAATCCACCAGAAGGCGAATAGGGATGACCGATTCATCGCACCGTGAATTCCTGGCGGCCGTGCGCCGGAGTGACGCGGATTCCGTGAGACGGCTGCTGGCCCGTGGCGCGAATGCCGGCGCCCGCGAGGAGGACAGCGGGCTGACGGCCCTGATGATCGCGGCCGGCCGGGGCGACGCCCCGCTCGTCCGGCTGCTCCTGGAGGCGGGCGCCGACCTCCACACGGCGGACTCCCGCGGCGGCGCGACGGCCCTGCACAAGGCCGTCCAGGGCGGCGACCCGGCCACCGTGCGGATCCTGCTCGAATCGGGCGCGTTCGTGGACGCCGTCGCGGCCACCACCGGGCACACCCCGCTGATGGACGCGCTCTGGTACAAGTGGCCGGACGTCGCCGCCGTGCTCCTGGAGCACGACGCGGGCCTCAACCTGTCGACGCACTACGGCTTCTCGATGCGCGAGCACTTCGAGTACGAGCTGAACGTCAACACCCGCGGCAAGGACGAGCTGCTGGCGGCCGAACGCCTGCTGGCGACCCGCACCGCCGCCGACGCCGCCGCGGCCGAGGCGCAGCGGCTGATGGCCGCCGTCGTGGCCGGCGAACTCGACACCGTACGACGGCTGTTGGCCGAGGGAGCCGAGGTGGACGCCCGGTACCCGGTCCTGAACGGCTTCAACGATGCCCACACCCCGCTGCTGGTCGCCTGCCGCGACGGCCACCGGGAGATCGCCCGGGAGCTGCTCGCCGCCGGCGCGGACGTCAACGCCACCGAGCCCACCTTCGGCGCCGTCCCCCTGCACAAGGCGGTCTACAACGGCCACGCCGACATCACCGCGATGCTGGTCGCCGTCCCTGGCATCAACCTGGACTACCAGGGCGTCACCAACGGCTACACGCCGTTGCACGACGCCCTCTGGCACGGCTACGAGGAGTGCGCCCGCATCCTGCTCGACGCCGGCGCCCGACGCGACCTCGTCGGCCACGACGGCAAGCTGCCCACCGACATCGCCCGCGAGGGCCTCGGCGCCGGCCACCCGCTCACCCGCGTCCTGACCACCCGCTAGTTCCGCACGTACGGAGGCACCATGCTGTTCTACGTCCAGATGAAGTGGAAGCACGAGGGCCGGATCTCGCTCGACGACCTGTGGGAGGTCGAGCGCGAGGAGGCCGAGCACGCCGTGGAGACCATCGACTCGGGCTTCTGCGTCGGCATCTGGAAGGTCGCCGCGCAGAAGCGGGTGATCGCCGTCATCGACTCCCCCGACGCCGAGGAGCTCGACCGCACCGCCCTGGGCCGCCTCCCGATGCGCGAGTACCTGGAGTTCGAGGAGGTCTGGCCGCTGCGCGACTACCTCGGCTTCGCCGAGGACGTCAAGAATAGCTACAAGGTCTGACCGGCCCGCCACCGAACTGGAGTCGGACATGATCCACCAGATCATCCTCGCCCACCCGAAGCCCGGCATGAACGAGCAGGAGTTCCAGCGCTACTGGGTGGAGGAGCACGCTGTCCGGTACGCCGCCAGGATCCCGCAGATCAGGCGCTACTGCGTCGACACCCGCGTCCCCCGCCCGGGCGACCCCGAGGACCCGCTGTGGAGCGGGGTCGCCGAGATCTGGCTGGAGAACGAGCAGGAGCAGCTCGCCTCCCTCCAGACCCCCGAGTTCCTGGACGGCGCCCGCCTGGACGAGCCGCGCTGGGCCGCCTTCTGGCGCACCGTCGTCCTCGACACCGACGCCCACGTCCTCCTCGACGGCCCGGCCGCCGACACCCCCGCGACCAAGGTGATGATCCTGGTCAAGCGCCGCGAGGGCCTGCCGCTCGCCGGCTTCCGCGAACGCAGCCTCGCCCGGCACGCGCCGGTGGCGCAGAAGGTCCCCGGGCTGCGCCGGTACGTCCAGAACCACACCAGGGACGCCTTCTACGGCGTCGGTGAGGCGGTGCTGGACGCCGCGTACCAGCTGTGGTTCGACGACGTCGACGCCTTCGAGGCCGCGCGGCGCACGTCCGAGTACCGCAGCATGCTCGCCGACCTCGGGCTGTTCATCGAGGCGCGGTACGTGCACACCCTGCTGCTCCGGGAGAACTGGATCCTCGGTCGCGTGGAGCCCCGATGACCGGCCCGTCCCTGTCCGACCGTCTCGACATCGTGGACGTGTGCACGCGCATGTGCTGGCACACCGACAAACGCGAGTGGGACCGGCTGCGCTCCGACGTGTTCGCCGACAAGGTGCTGGTCGACTACACCAGCCTCAACGGTGGCGCGCCCGCCGCGCTTTCGGCCGACGAGCTGATCTCGGCCTGGCGCGCCCTGCTGTCCGGGCTGGACGCGACCCAGCACCTGCTCACCAACCACCTGGTGGACGTCCGGGGCGACACCGCCGTCGCCACCGCCGACTTCCAGGCCACCCACCTGCTGCCCAACGCCCTCGGCGGCCCGCTGTGGACGCTCGGCGGCCACTATCGCTTCGCCCTGCGCCGCACCCCGGCCGGCTGGCGAATCGACGGGTTGCGGATGACCACCGCCTGGGCCACCGGCAACCGTCACATCATGGAAAGGACCACGGAATGAGTCGTACCACCCGCGAGGTGGCCGCCGACTGGTTCGACGCGCTCACCGGCGGCGACTTCGAGCGGGCGCTGGGCCTGCTCTCCGACGACGTCGAGTGGATCAACTACGCGCCCGTGCCCGGCTACAACGACCGGATGCCCTGGATCGGCACCTGCCACGGCCCCGCCGAGGTGCTGGCGAGCCTCAAGGTGTTCACCGACGTGGTCGAGGTCGGCCCGGAGCGCCTGCTGCGCCTCGTCGTCGACGACGAGGAGGCGATGGGCGTCCTGCACGAGCGGTCCGTCGTCAAGCGGACCGGGCAGGCCTTCGAGGTCGAGTTCATCCAGTGGCTCACCGTGCGGGACGGGAAGATCGTGCGCTGGAAGTCCTTCACCGACCCGTCCGAGATCCTGCGCGCGATCGACGGGAGGGCGCTGTGACCACCCACCTGGTCCGCACCGAGAAGGTCGACTTCGACAGCGACGGCACCGAGCTCCTCGGCACCCTGTACCGGCCCGCGACCGGCACCGGTCGCCGGCTGCCGGCGATCGTGGTCACCGGCTCCTGGCTCACCGTCAAGGAGCAGATGGCCGCCACCTACGCGCGGCGGATGGCCGAGGCCGGATTCGCCGCCCTCGCCTTCGACTTCACCGGCTTCGGCGAGTCCGGCGGAGAGCCCCGGCAGCTGGAGTCGCCGTCCCGGAAGATCCGCGACATCCACAGCGCCGTGGGCTTCCTCGAACGCCACCCCCTGGTCGACCCGGGCCGCATCGGCGCTCTGGGCATCTGCGCGAGCAGCGGGTACACCGCGGTCAACGCCGCGCGTGACCACCGCGTGCGCAGTCTGGCGCTGATCGCCCCGTGGCTGCACGACGCCGAGCTGGTCCGGGCGATCTACGGCGGTGAGGAGGGCGTCCGGCGCAAGACGGAGGCCGGGCTGGCCGCGCAGCGCCACTACGACTACGGCGAGGCCGTCGAGTACGTGCCGGCGGTCAGCACCACCGACCAGGACGCCGCGATGTTCGGCCCCTTCGCCTACTACCTGGACGAGCACCGAGGCGCCGTAGCGGCCTGGGACAACCGGTTCGCCGTGATGTCCTGGCCGCAGTGGCTGGGCTTCGACCCGCACCCGTCCGCACGGAGGATAACGGCGCCCACGCTCCTGGTTCACAGCCGCGACGGCGCCATCCCCCAGGGGGCCGAGAAGTTCCACGCCCGCCTGGCCGGTCCCAAGGAGCTCGTCTGGACCAAGGGCGACCAGTTCGCCTTCTACGACGACGAACCGACGGTCGCCGAGGCGGCCTTGCGCGCCGCCGAACACTTCACCAAGACCCTCACCTGACCCCTCGGCCGGGGTGTGCCCTCCGCACGCCCCGGCCCCTTTTCGGGAGACCCCCATGTCCGCCTGCTCGCACCTCGACCGGATCGATCCCGCCCTCACCGTCGACGAGTCCGCCGGCTGCCAGGAATGCCTGGCGGCCGGCGCCAGGTGGGTGCACCTGCGCAGATGCCTCACCTGCGGACACGTCGGCTGCTGCGACTCCTCCCGGGGCCGCCACGCGAGCCGCCACTACCGGGACACCGGCCACCCGCTCGCCGCCTCGCACCAGCCCGGCGAGGACTGGGCCTGGTGCTTCGCCGACCGCGTGCTCCTGGAGTCCGCGTGACTGCCGAGGCCCCGCCGCACAAGCCGGTCATCCTCGCCGTGGACGACGACCCGCAGGTCCTGCGGGCCGTCCGGCACGACCTGCGCGGCGCGTACGCGGACCGCTACCGGATCCTTGGCGCCTCCTCCGCCGCCGAGGCCCTCGCCGTCCTCGACGGACTCGACGACCGGGGCCACGACCCGGCGCTCTTCCTGGTCGACCAGCGGATGCCGGACATGACCGGCGTCGAGTTCCTGCTGGAGGCGGTGGCCCGTTTCCCCGACGCCCGGCGGGTCCTGCTCACCGCGTACGCCGAGACCGACGCCGCGATCACGGCGATCAACCGGGTCCGCCTGGACTACTACCTGATGAAGCCCTGGGACCCGCCCGCCGAACGGCTCTACCCCGTCCTCGACGACCTGCTCTCGGACTGGCTCGCCGCCCACCGCCCCGCCTACCGGGGCATCCGGGTGATCGGCCCCGCGGTGTCGGCCAGCACCCACGCCGTCCGCGACTTCCTCACCCGCAACGGTCAGCCGTTCCGCTTCCTCGACGCCGAGACCGCCCCGGACGCGCGGCCGCTGCTCGCCCGCCACGGCGCGACCCGGCTCCCACTGATCGTCTTCCCCGACGGCGACGTCCTCGCCGACCCGGACACCGCCGGGCTCGCCGAGAAACTCGGCCTGGCCACCACCGCTTCCCGCCCGCACTACGACACCGTCATCATCGGCGCCGGCCCGGCCGGTCTCGCCGCCGGTGTCTACGCCGCCTCGGAGGGGCTCACCACGCTGCTCCTCGACTCCGACTCACCCGGCGGGCAGGCGGGCACGTCCAGCCTCATCGAGAACTACCTCGGGTTCCCCTCCGGCCTGTCCGGCCGCGACCTCGCCCGGCGCGCGGTCAGCCAGGCGGGCCGGTTCGGCGCGGAACTGCTCCACCCCGTCGACGCCGTCGGCCTGCGCTCCGCAGGGCGCGCCAGGATCGTCACCATGGCCGACGGGACGGAGATCGGGTCCGAGACCGTGCTCATCTCGACCGGCGTCTCCTACAACCACCTCGATGTCCCCGGAGCCGAACGCTTCGAGGGCGAGGGGCTGTACTACGGCGCCGCGACGACCGAGAGCAGCTCGTGCGTCTCGCACCACGTCTTCGTCATCGGCGGCGCCAACTCGGCCGGCCAGGCGGCGATCCACTTCGCCCGGTACGCCGCGCGCGTCACCGTGCTGGTGCGCGGAGCCTCGCTGGAGGCCGGGATGTCGCAGTACCTGGTCGACGAGATCCGCCGCACTCCCGCCATCGACGTCCGGCTCAACACTCGCGTGCTGGCCTTTCAGGGCAACCTGTGGCTGGAGCGCATCACCCTGGTCGACGACAGCACCGGCGAACAGACCGAGGAGGAGGCCCGATTCGTCTTCACCTTCATCGGCGCCCGCCCTCGCACCGGCTGGCTCCGTGACGTCATCGACTGCGACGAACACGGCTTCGTGCTGACTGGCCCCGACCTCACCCGGCCCGGCCGACCGCGCTCGTCCTGGCCCCTGGACCGCGAGCCCCACCTGCTGGAGACCAGCCTCCCGGGTGTCTTCGCCGCCGGCGACGTCCGGGCCCACTCGATCAAGCGCGTCGCCTCCGGGGTCGGCGAGGGCGCCATGGCCGTCGCCCTCATGCACCGCTACCGGGCCGCCACCTGACAGCCCTGGGGGTTCAGAACCGAGTGGGGCGTTGCAGGGCGCGCGCGAGGAGGCCGGGCTTCACCTGGTGCCCGGCAGTGGGGAAGCCGTCGTAAGGCCGGCCGACGGCGCCCTCCGGCCGCCATTTTCCTCCGCATACGCACGGGCCGTCCGGCACCCGGACGCCAGGCCCAGGAGGCGCAGACGCCTCCGTCGCCAGACTGGGACGACCGAAGCCCCACGGCCGGGCAGCCGGTGTCCAGGACCGGCTGCGTACGTCGGCCGCAATGACTGACTGATTGGCCATCAGATATGGTCAGCAAAAGGTCAGCATAGGTACGAGCAAACCCTGTCCAACAAGCACAAACATGAGACGCGATCACTCTCGGCGCCCGACTCGGGGAGGCCTCCAACTGGAGGCCCATGAGTCCCGTCGTGCTGGTTGCGGCCGGTCGCCGAGCACCTGCCGAAGACCTCTCGTCGCGCGACCGCGCGGGACATCCCTGCAGTTCAGAGTACTTTTTGAGCCGCCCCCCGCAGGAAGGGTGCTCGCGCCGGCAGGGATGACCGACCTGGCCTTCCAGGCTTCCCTCAACTCTCCCATATCTGTACGATGCGGTCATCGGATCGGTCGATCTACTTGCGTGCCTCGATCAGGAAGCGCGCCGACTGGGCCACGAACGGGCCCTCGGCCCGGATCCAGGCGTCCAGTTCGCGCAGCCGGTCCCGGTAGGCGTCGACGGTGAAGCCCGGGACCATCCAGATCACCTTGCGCAGGAAGTACACCACTGCGCCGATGTCGAAGAACTCCATCCGCAGCCGCTCCGAGCGCAGGTCCACGACCTCCAGCCCGGCGGCCCGCGCGGCCGCGCTCTCGTCCTCGGGGCGGCGGCTCCTGCGTGCCTCGGGCTGCGGCCCGAGGAAGTACTCGACCAGCTCGAAGCCGGAGGCCGGCCCGACGTGCTGCGCGAGGTAGGTACCGCCGGGCCGCAGCACCCGGGCGATCTCCGACCAGTACGCCCTCACCGGGTGCCGACTGCTGACCAGGTCGAACGCACCGTCGGCGAACGGCAGCGGCGGCTCGTCCGGGTCCGTGACGACGACGGCGCCGAGCGGGTGCAGCAGCTTCGTCGCCCGGGCCACGTTCGGCGGCCACGACTCGGTGGCCGCCATGACCGGCGGGAAGTTGCCCGCCCCGGCCAGCACCTCGCCACCGCCCGTCTGGACGTCGAGGGCGGCGTCGGCCCGCGCCAGCCGCTTGCCCAGCAGCCGCTGGTAGCCCCAGGACGGCCGCTCCTCGGTGGCCCGCCCCTCGAGCCAGGAGAAGTCCCAGCCGTCCACGGGCACCGCTCCGGCCTCGGTGATCAGATCCTCGAAGGTGCGCATGCCCGTATCCTCGCGCCGACGCCTCCGGCCGGCCAGCCGGTCGCCGGACACCCGCGCGGCCGCCGGCCACCTCGAACCCGGCCGCGCCCCTCCGGCGACTCGGACGTCCGGCACGGCCTGAAGCACCTCGCGCCGGGCGCCAAGGTGTGGATCGCCCAGCCGCGTTGGTCCGGGCCCGCCTCGGCGATCGGCCTCGCCGCCCACGGCCACCGCGTCACCGGCACCGATCTCAGCCCGGTCGCCGCCGCCCGGGCCACCCGCGAGGCCGCCCGCCGGGGCCTCCACCTGCCCACCGCCGCCGACATGCGCCACGCCCTCCGCAGCGGCGGCCTGCTCCTCCTCACCACTCGCCCCCACGACACCCTGCGCCGCGAACGCCCGGCCGCCACCCCGCCGCAGACCTCCGGACGCGACGGCCGCCGCTCCGTCATCTTCCAGCTGTCGCACTCGCACGAGGACGGCGAACGCTACGACCTGGAGCTCTTCCGCATGGCCCCGGACGACACCACCGGCGAGTGGCACGCCGAGGTCCACCACGCCACCTACTGGGCCCTCACCCAGGCCCAGCTGACCACCTTCGCCACCGAGGCGGGCTTCACCGCCCCGACCTGGGCCCTCCCCGAGGAGACCGGTTTCTTCCAGCCGATGCTCATCGCCCAGGTGCCCTGAACCTCCGCGCCGGGCGGGCGTCGGCGGGGCGGCTCAGGTCTCGCGCTGCGGGTGGTACTCGGACTCGGGTATGCCGAACGTCCAGGCGACCCCGGCCCGGGCGGTGCGGGTACCCGGCGGGACGCGCAGCCAGTAGGTGCGGAAGGTGCCGTCCGGCTCGGCGGTGGAGTTGACGACCTCGACCATGACCACGGGCTCGTCGTCGGGCAGGACGATCCGCCACAGGATGCCGGTCTCGTCGTGGTGCACCGGCTCGGCGCCGGCGTCGGTGAGGTAGCGGTCGTAGCCGTAGTGCTCCAGCAGGACGCGGCGCAGCTCGGCGTTCTCCTCGGTGCGGATCCGCTCGACGGTGACGGTGGCGAGCCCGTCCAGGAACTCGGCGGGGACGGGCATGCCGCGCCAGGCGTGCAGCGCGAAGCCGTCGGCGTAGGCGAGGGCGGGGCCGTCCGCGCGGTCGAGCCGGCCGGCCTCGTCGCGGTGCAGTTCGACGGGCCGTTCGCTGATCAGTACGACGTCCTCGTACGGCCACCACCAGCCGGCCGTGCGGGCGGCCTCGGCGAGCGGGGCGACGGTGCCGTCGAGCTCGTCGGCGGCCTCGAAGGCGGCGAACCACGGTGCGTCGTGCGGTCCGCGGACGGCGTCGAGCAGCGCGAGCCGGACGGCGGTGCGCCGGTCGCGGGCCGCCTGTCCACCGTCGGACGGCCCGTCCGGGTCCGCCTCGGGGGCGATCCGGTCGAGGACGGCGCTGCGCACCCGGTCGGCGAGCGGGGTCGTGACCGGGCCGAGCTCGCCGCCGGTGAGGGCCCAGTGCGCCGCCCATCCGCCCGCGCCGACCCGCTCGACGGTGCGTCGCCTGGCGTCCTCCCAGGGCCGGGTGCGGACGGCCTCGCGGACGCTCACCGCGCCGGCCTCCCGCAGCTCCAGCGCCGCCTCGGCGGCGGCGAGCGGCGAGCCGTGCCAGCGGACGTCAGCGGGTTCGGGCAGCCCGGCCGCCCGATAGGCGGCGCGCACCGCGCGCTCGGTCGCCGCGCGGTCGCCCGGCCCGGTGGCCGCCGCGGCCGCGCGCCAGCGGGCCGTCACCCCGGCGGCCCCGACGGCCGCGTGGGTCACGCTGTTCTCCATCACTTGCTCCGTTCCGGGCCGGGCTCCCCGCCCGGCCGCCTGCGTCCGTACCGTCGTTCCGTTCACCGGGCCGGCTGCCGTGCGCGGACGTCAGTCCGCGACCATCCGCACCGCGCCCGGCGTGTACTCGCGCTGCCGCACCACCCGGTACCAGCCCTTGGGCAGCGGTATCGCCGCGTGCTCCTCGTGCACGACCCGTCCGCCCTCGGGCAGGTGCAGCCAGCCGGCGCCGAACGGCCCGGACTCGCGGCGCAGCGCGCCCGGACCGACCACGGCGTGCGCGTGGCCGGTGACCTCGCCGAGCGCGAGCACCATCCGGCCGCGGGCGTCCCGCGGCTGCACGGCGAGCCCGGCCACCCGCGGCGGCACGGCGGCCTCCTCGACCGGCACGATCAGCACATCGCCCTGGCGGTACATCAGTTCTCCTCCCCTGCAGAACGGGACACCGGCGGACGCCGGAATCGGCGGCTCCGTCGTCACGCTCCGGAGCCACGACCAGAACGTAGGGCAAGGGTCTGACAACGCGCCCGGCCGGAGCCCCGGGCGACGGACTGTCGGAGTCGACTGGTAGACACGTGTTCGGCCCGACACCCAAGGAGCAGCGCAATGACCGTCAACGACCACATCGAGCAGTTCCACGGTCTCCCCGTCTTCGACTTCGTCCAGGCCGTGGAAGGGGACGAGGAGGAGGCCGCCGCGCTGCCGCAGCCGGCCGCGGCGGCGTGGAAGGTCGGCCTGGACTACGACTCCGAGGGCACCTTCACCGAGCGGTGGCAGCGGTTCCTCGACACCGTCGACGCCGCCCGGGTCACGGCCGTGGTGATCGGCCAGTGGTTCACCGACGGGCCCGAGCCCTTCGGCGACGAGGCGCTGGCCGCGATCGTCGGCTCGGCCGACCGGATGCCCGCGCTCCGGGCGCTGTTCGTCGGGGACATCACCTGCGAGGAGAGCGAGATCTCCTGGCTGGAGATGTGCGACGTCACCCCGTTGCTGACGGCCTTCCCGCAGCTGACGGAGCTGGTGGTGCGCGGCGGCACCGACCTCGAACTCAAGCCCGTGCGCCACGACGCGCTCACCGCGCTGCGTTTCGAGGCCGGCGGCCTGCCGGTCGGGGTCGTCCGGGCGGTCGCCGGCTGCGAACTGCCCGCGCTGGAGCGGCTGGAGCTGTGGCTCGGGGTCGACAGCTACGGCGGCGACGCGACGCTCGACGACCTGGCGCCCTTCCTCGACGGCTCCCGCTTCCCCGCGCTGCGCCACCTCGGCCTGCAGAACAGCGAGTTCCAGGACGACATCGCCGCCGCCGTCGCGCACGCGCCGGTCGTGGCCCGGCTCGAAACGCTCAGCCTGTCGATGGGCGTCCTCACCGACCAGGGCGCGGGCTCGTTGCTGGAGGGCCAGCCGCTCACCCACCTCCACGCCCTCGACCTGCACCACCACTACCTCACCGGCAGCATGCAGGATCGCCTGCGCGAGGCCCTGCCGGACGTGGCGCTCGACCTGTCCGAGGGCGGCAGCCCCGGCGACCGCTGGCGCTACGTCGCGGTGGCCGAGTAGCCGTCGGCCCCACCGTCCGTCCACCACCAGACCCCGCCGGGAGCGGCCATGACCGTCAACCACCACCCCAGGCTCTTCCACGACCTGCCGATCCACGACTTCGCCCCGGGCGCCGGGAAGCAGCCCGCCGCCGACGCCGTCGCGTGGCGGCTCGCCCTGGAGTACGACGCGCCGCAGGACTTCGCCGCCCACTGGGAGTCGTTCCTCGCCACCGTCGACCCGGCCGCCGTCCGGGCGCTGGTGATCGGCTCCTGGTGGCAGCGGGACTACGAACCGGTCAAGGACGCCGTCGGCATCCTCGCCGACGACGCCGAGCGCCTGCCCGCTCTGGAGGCGCTCTTCCTCGGCGACGTCACGTACGACGAGTGCGAGATCTCCTGGCTGGAGATGGACGACGTCACCCCGCTGTTGACGGCCTTCCCCGCCCTCACCGAATTCGCTGTCCGCGGCGGCACCGACCTGGAGCTGAAGCCGGTGCGCCACGACCGGCTCACGTCCCTCCGGTTCGAGGCCGGCGGCCTGCCCGCCGAGGTCGTCCGCGCCGTCGCCGCCTCCGAACTGCCCGCGCTGGAACGGCTGGTGCTGTGGCTCGGCGTGGACGAGTACGGCGGCGACACGACCATCGACGACCTGCGGCCCTTCCTCGACGGCACCCGCCTCCCGGCGCTGCGCCACCTCGGCCTGGCCAACAGCGAGTTCCAGGACGAGATCGCCGCCGCCCTCGCGCACGCGCCCGTCGTGGCCCGGCTCGAAACGCTCGACCTGTCCATGGGCGTGCTCTCCGACGAGGGCGCCGCCGCCCTGCTGGAGGGCCAGCCGCTCACTCACCTCCGCGCCCTCGACCTGCACCACCACTACCTCACCGAGGCCATGCAGGAGCGCGTGCGCCAGGCCCTGCCCGGAGTCGAGGTCGACCTCAGCGAGCCCGAGGACGCGGACGAGGACCCCGAGGACCGCTACGTCGCGGTCGCCGAGTGAGCGGACGGGTGACAGCACGATGACCACGCGGCTGACCGTCCTCGGCAATCCGGGCCACCGGCGGGTGATGCTGTTCGCCGCCGCGGCCCGGGCCGCGGGCCTGCCCGAGCCCGCCGTCCTGCCCTGGCTGGACGTGCTGCGCGGCGGGTACCGGCTGCCCGAGGGCACTCTGCTGCGGATCGAATCGCCCGGTGAGGACCAGGCGGTGGACGAACTGCTGCGCGGCCCGGCGCTCGGCCCGTCCTACGCGCCCACCCGCGTCGAGGGCACGGCCGTCTGGTACACGCGCGTCCTGGCCGCACTGCGCGGTCTGGCCGCGCAGCCCGGCGTGCGGCTGCTCGGCGATCCCGAGGAGATCGCCGTCATGTTCGACAAGCGCCGGGCCCACGCGACGCTGTCCGCCGCCGGGGTTCCCGTGCCCCACGCACTCGACACCACCGGGCTGACCGGCTGGGGCGAGCTGCGCGAGCTCATGCGCGAGGCCGGCCTGCGCCGGGTCTTCGTCAAGCCCGTGCACGGCTCCTCCGCCTCGGGGGTGGTGGCCCTGGAGTTCGGCCCGCGCGGCCAGGTGCAGGCCACCACGTCCGCCGAGCTCGCCGACGGCGAGCTGCACAACTCGCTGCGCGTGCGGCGCTACCGCGACGAGCCCGAGGTGGCCGCGATCGTCGACCGGCTCGCGCCGGACGGGCTGCACGTCGAGCAGTGGGTCCCGAAGGCCGCGCAGTCCGGCCGCTCGGCGGACCTCCGGGTCGTCGTGATCGCCGGGCGGGCCACCCACGCCGTGGTGCGCACCAGCGCCCAGCCGATGACCAACCTGCACCTCGGCGGCGCCCGGGGCAGCCTCGACCTCGCCCGGGAGGCCGCCGGGCCCGCCTGGCCGGCCCTGCTGGAGACGGCCGAACGCGCCGCCGCCTGCTTCCCCCGCTCGCCGATGGTCGGAGTCGACGTCCTGCCCACCGCGGGCTGGCGGCGCGCCCTGGTCGGCGAGGTCAACGCCTTCGGGGACCTCCTGCCGAACCTCACCGGCCTGCCCGGCGGCCCCGCCGAGGGCCTGGACACCTACGGCGCCCAGCTGGCCGCCCTGACCACCACCCACCCCGGAACGACAAAACGATGAACCACCAGACGAACCACCGGACGAACCACCAGTTGAACCCTCAGGCGCCCGACATGAACGCGGTCGTGGGCACCCACGACCTGCTGCTCGTCACCCTCGACACCCTCCGCTTCGACGTCGCCGAGGAGCTCGCCGCCACCGGCCGCATCCCACACCTCGCCGCGCACCTGCCGGGCGGCCGCTGGGAGCGCCGCCACGCGCCCGGCAGCTTCACCTACGCCTCCCACCAGGCGATCCTGGCCGGCTTCCTGCCCACCCCCGCCTCGCCCGACGGCCCGCACCCGCGCCTGTTCGCGGCGCGCTTCGCCGGTTCGGAGAGCACCGCCCCGCGCACCTGGGTCTTCGACGCCCCCGACCTGCCGGCCGCGCTCGCCACGGCCGGGTACCGGACGGTGTGCATCGGCGGCGTCGGCTTCTTCAACAAGCAGGGTCCGCTCGGTTCGGTGCTCCCCGGTCTGTTCCAGGAGAGCCACTGGGAGCCGGAGATGGGCGTGCCGTCCCCCAGGTCGTTCGAGGCGCAGGTCGCCCGGGCCGAGCAGGTCGTCGCCGAACAGCCCGCCGGGCAACCGCTGTTCCTGTTCCTGAACGTCTCGGCCCTGCACCAGCCGAACTGGTTCCACCTGCCCGGCGCCACCCGGGAGCACGGCGACTCGCGCGCCAGCCACGCCGCCGCGCTGGAGTACGTGGACGCCCACATCGGCCGGCTGTTCGCCGCGATGAGCGCCCGCCGCCCGTGCTTCGCGATCGTCTGCTCCGACCACGGCACCGCGTACGGCGAGGACGGCTACACCGGCCACCGGATCGGCCACGAGGTGGTCTGGACGGTCCCGTACGCGCACTTCACGATTCCCTGCTCGACCACGGCCGAGGAGCCTGCGGCATGACCACGGCACTCCCGCGCACCGACTCGCCCTACCAGTCGTATGTCTACGCCTACCCGCACAAGACGGCGTACCGCCCGCTGCCCGACCGCCCGGCGCTGCGCGAACTGTGGGCCGGCGAGGCGCAGCACGCGCTCTCGCTCTACCTGCACATACCGTTCTGCGAGGTCCGCTGCGGCTTCTGCAACCTGTTCACCCGGATCGGCAGCCCGGAGGGCCTGACCACCGCGTACCTGGACGCGCTGGAGCGCCAGGCCGCCGCCGTCCGCCCGGCGCTGGACGCCGGCTCCCGGTTCGCGGTGGCCGCGTTCGGCGGCGGCACGCCCACCTACCTGACGGCCGGCGAGCTGGAGCGGCTCTGCGACATCGCCGAGCGGCACATGGGTGCCGACCTCCTGGCGATACCCCTCTCGGTGGAGGCGTCCCCCGCCACCGCGACGGCCGACCGGCTGGAGGTCCTGGCCGCCCGGGGCACCACCCGGCTGAGCCTGGGCGTGCAGTCCTTCGTCGACGCGGAGGCCCGTTCGGCAGTGCGCCCGCAGAAGCGCGCCGAGGTCGAGGCCGCCCTGGCCCGGATCCGCGCGGCCGGCTTCCCGGTGCTCAACATCGATCTCATCTACGGCATCGACGGCCAGACCGAGGCCAGTTGGCTGCACTCGCTGGACGCCGCACTCGCCTGGCAGCCCGAGGAGCTGTACCTCTACCCGCTGTACGTCCGCCCGCTCACCGGCCTGGCCCGGCGCGGCGAGCAGGAGAGCCTCTCCGCCTGGGACGCCCGCCGGCTCGCGCTCTACCGCACCGGCCGGGACCACCTCCTCGCGCACGGCTACGAGCAGGTGTCGATGCGGATGTTCCGCCGCGCCGCCTCCCCGCAGGCGGGCGCGAGCGAGTACGCGTGCCAGACGGACGGCATGGTCGGCCTCGGCTGCGGGGCGCGCTCGTACACCTCGCGACTGCACTACTCCTTCGACTACGCGGTGAACGCCACCGAGGTGCGCGGCATCATCGACGACTACGTGGCCACCGAGGACTTCCACCGGGCCGAGGTCGGACACGCGATGACCGGCGACGAGCCGCGCCGCCGGCACCTCGTCCAGTCGCTGCTCCAGGCCGGGGGCATGCCGCTGGCCGACTACCGCGCCCGGTTCGGCAGCACGCCCGCCGAGGACTTCCCCGCCGAGCTGGCCGAGTTCGCCGCGCGCGGCTGGCTGGCCGAGGACGGCGCGCGCCTGGTGCTCACGCCGGAGGGGCTGGCGCACTCGGACGCCGCCGGGCCGATGCTGTTCTCGCCCGAGGTCCGGGCGCTGATGGCCGGTTACGAGGCGAAATGACGTTCCTCGGCATGCCGTCCGCCCCTCCTGCCGACGACACCGCGCGGGACCTCACCCTCCTCTACCGCGGCCCGCTCGCCTCCTGCGACTACGACTGCCCCTACTGCCCGTTCGCCAAGCGGCGCGACACTCCCGACCAACTGCGCGCCGACCGTGCCGCGCTGGAGCGCTTCACCGCCTGGGCCGCCGGGCGGGCGGGCACCGGCGACACGCTGTCGCTGCTGTTCACCCCGTGGGGCGAGGGCCTCGTGCGGTCGTGGTACCGCCGCGCGCTGGTCGAGCTGAGCCGGCTCCCGCACGTCCGCCGCGTCGCGATCCAGACCAACCTCAGCTGCCGCACCGACTGGCTCGCCGAGGCCGACCTCGACACCCTCGCGCTCTGGGTCACCTACCACCCCGGCCAGGTCGCACACGACCGCTTCCTCGCCAAGTGCCGCGAGCTGGAAGCATTGGGCGTGCGCTACAGCGTCGGTGTGGTCGGGCAGCCCGAGCACCTCGCCGAGGCCGAGCGGCTGCGCGCCGCGCTCCCCCCGCATGTCTACCTCTGGGTCAACGCCGCCGAGGGCCGCACGTACACCGACGCCGAGGCCGCCCGATGGGCCGCCCTCGACCCGCACTTCGGCTACAGCCGGCACGCGCACCCGAGCGCAGGGCTCCCCTGCCGCACCGGCGAGTCCGTGCTCTCGGTGGACGGCGACGGCACGGTACGCCGCTGCCACTTCGTCCGGGACGTCCTCGGCAACCTCTACGACGGCAGCTACCGCGCCCGACTTCGGCCGCGCGCCTGCCCGTTGCCGGCGTGCGACTGCCACATCGGCTACGTCCACCTGGAAACGCTGCCGCTGTACGAGCTGTACGGCGCGGGCGTCCTGGAGCGCGTACCGCACGGCTGGCCGCAGGTGGGGTAGGAGCGAGCCCACGGAGAGGCTCCGGGGCGAGCTGATCCTGCCGGGCCCGGCGCTCGCCCGGCTCCCGCGGGACGAAGCACCCGCCGCACGCCGATAGGCTGCAAACGCACTGCCGGACACCGGCAGGGGCCCGAACGGGCTTCGGCAGGACGGCGAAGGCGGCAGGAACAATGGACGATCGCGGCAGTACGGTGCTGCGCGTGATGGCGCGACTGCGGCTGATCACCGTCTACGTGCTGCTGCTGACCGCGACCGCCACGTGGCTCGCGGGCCAGAGCCACGCGGGGCGGGCCCGCTTCGTCCGGCACAACAGCAGCAACGTCCACCACATGGAGGTGGGCAAGTGGTGGACGCTGTTCACCAGCGGCCTGGTGGTGGACGGCGTCCCGGCCTGGGCCGGGATCACCGCGGTCGCCGCCGTGCTCGGGCTCGCCGAGTGGCGGTGGGGTGCGCTCCGGGCCGGCGCCGTGTTCGCCTTCGGGCACCTCGGCGCCACGCTCCTCACCGAGGGCGCGATGTGGGTCATGATCAACACCGGCATCCCGGGCGCACTCTCCCGCGCCCGCGACGTCGGGATCAGCTACGGCCTGGTCGCCACCGGTTCGTGCCTGCTCGCCCTCGGCCCCAGGCCGCTGCGCCGGTACGGCCTTCCGGCGCTCGCCGCCGCCCTCGCCGCGGCCTGGGCGGTGGACCAGGAACTCGCCGACGCCGGCCACCTCATCGCCCTGGGCCTCGGCGTGCTGGCCTCCCGCTCGCGCCGGCTGCGCGAGCGCGCCGCCCCGGCGCCCGCCTGAAGCCCGCCCAAGGCCCGGGAACGGCACAGGGCTTCGGCGAAGTCGCCAGATGTCCGTTTCGGCCAGGTGGCGGGAACGATCGACAGGTGGGGTGGGGTCAGTCAGCCGCAGGCTGCATCGCCACAGGTCAGTCTGGTCAGGGAATTCATCTGCCCCCTACGGTCGAGATCGCTACCCTGGTCCCGTGGAAGATCGGGAAGTGTTTGTCGGAGGAGTCAACCAGGTCGTCCGAGAGGGCAACCTTGTGCGCCGTCCGGCGGGGCCGTGGAGCGGGACCGTACAACGTCTGCTCGCACACATGGCCGGGGTCGGGTTCATGGGGGCTCCGAAACCGTACGGACTGAGCGAGGACGGCACGGAGGAACTCGTCGAGTACCTGCCCGGGGAGGTCGGCCACGACTTCGCTGCACCTCAGACGCGCAGTGACGCGTCACTTGTCGCGGCGGCCCAGCTACTGCGCCGATTTCACGACGCCACGGCCAACTTTGCGCACACGCCCGAAGATGTGTGGCAGTTCCCGCCGCGCGAGCCAGCGGAGGTGATCTGCCACGGTGACGCGGCCACCTACAACACGGTCTTTCGCGACCAACTCCCGGTCGCCTTCATCGACTTCGATACCGCCCATCCCGCTCCGCGGATCTGGGACGCGGCATACACCGCGTACCGATTCGTACCGCTCTACGCCCCTGACGAGGCAGACCTCACGCTGCCCCTGCCGGAGGCCCGGCGTCGCCTGCACCTCTTCGCGGACGCCTACGGGCTCTCGGACGTGGAACGGGCCGAGCTTCCTCACGTCGCGGCGGAGCGTCTGAGAGCGCTGGTGGCATGGATGTACGCGCAGGCCGCCGCTGGGCACGCAGCCTTCGGACAGCACATCTCCGAGGGCCACGACCGTCGCTACCTGACCGACGCCGAATGGATCGAGCGGAACTTCCAACGAAGGGTGCCGGCGCCCGGTCTGTGACGATCCGTTGGCTGATTGGCCAGACAGGCACGGACTTCCAAGTTCATGGAGTTCTCTACGCCCCGTGACCTGCCCGGAAGACCGCGCCTGCCGACGCATCCTCCCCGATCCCGCCCGGCGCGCACCCGCCCGCTGCGCCGAGTGCCGGGCAGGCACCCGCAGTTCATCCGCCACCGCAGCTCGACCGCTATCATGCGCGGACGTTCGATTGGCTGCGCCGGTCCACCGGATGACAGCCGCTCAGCACAGCGGAGGGGACCGGATGTTCAACACCGACGGCGCCAGCGGGACGGATCTGCCGACCGATCTCCAGACGGATCGCCCGCACCCGGCCCGGATCTACGACTACTGGCTCGGCGGCAAGGACAACTTCCCGCCGGACCGGGCGGCGGCCGAGCACGCCATCGCCGCCGCGCCCGACATCCCGCAGGCGGCCCGGGAGAACCGCGCCTTCCTGCGCCGCGCGGTGCGGCTGTGCGTCGAGGCCGGGGTCCGCCAGTTCATCGACATCGGCTCGGGCCTGCCCGCCCGGGGCAACGTCCACGAGGTCGCCCAGGAGCTCGCCCCGGACGCGCGAGTCGTCTACATCGACAACGACCCCATCGTCCTCGCCCACGGCCGGGCCCTGCTCGCGGACAACCGCAGCACCACCGTCCTGACCGGCGACCTGCGTGACGTCGAGGAACTGCTGGACCGCGCCGAACTGCGCTCGCTGATCGACCTGTCGCAGCCCGTCGCCGTCCTGCTGCTCGCCGTCCTGCACTTCGTCGACGACGCGCAGGCCGCCGCCGCGGTCCGGGCGGTGCGCGACCGGGTCGCACCGGGCAGCCACCTACTCGTCTCGCACAGCACCGCCGAGGGCAACCCTCAGCGGGCCGAGGAGGTCGGGAAGACCTGGGAGAACGCCACGTCCCGGATCAAGGGGCGGGGCCGCGCCGAGGTCGAGGCCTTCTTCGAGGGCTGGGAGCTGCTGGAGCCCGGCGTCGACTTCGTCCCGCTCTGGCGCCCGGAGGGCTCCACCGCGAACACCACCCGCTGGATGTACGCGGGCGTCGGCCGCACGTCCTGACGGCGCCCCCGCCGCCGCACCCATGCCGCCGACGCACCCGCACTGGCGCGCCCCACCGACACGCCCCCGCCGCCGATGCACCCACACCGACGGGCCCCGCCGCGATCGCGCCCGACGGCACCGGTCCGTCGGGCGGGCCCGGCCGCCACGTTCGTATTCTCTTGCGGTACTCTGCAAACCTATGCCAGGGTGACGGTGTCGGACACCAGTGCCGACACCGCCCACACGTCGCTAGTTCGAAGGCCCGCACGCCGCGGGTCCAGGGGTGCACGCATGTCGAAGGTCTTGAGCAAGCTGCCGGTCGGTGAACGGATCGGCATCGCATTCTCCGGTGGGTTGGACACCTCCGTCGCGGTCGCGTGGATGCGCGAGCGCGGCGCCGTCCCCTACGCGTACACGGCGGACATCGGCCAGTACGACGAGCCGAACCTCACCGACGTGCCCGCGCGCGGCCGGTCCTACGGGGCCGAGCAGGCCCGCCTCGTCGACTGCCGGGCCGCGCTGGTCGAGGAGGGCCTGGCCGCGCTCGCGTGCGGCGCCTTCCACATCCGCTCCGCCGGGCAGACGTACTTCAACACCACCCCGCTCGGCCGCGCCGTCACGGGCACCCTGCTGGTCCGCGCCATGCAGGAGGACGCCGTCTCCATCTGGGGCGACGGCTCCACCTACAAGGGCAACGACATCGAGCGGTTCTACCGCTACGGCCTGCTCGCCAACCCCAGCCTGCGGATCTACAAGCCGTGGCTGGACCAGGCGTTCGTCTCCGAGCTCGGCGGCCGCAAGGAGATGTCCGAGTGGCTGGCCGAGCGCGACCTGCCCTACCGCGACTCCGCCGAGAAGGCCTACTCGACCGACGCCAACATCTGGGGCGCCACCCACGAGGCCAAGCGCCTGGAGTACCTGGACGCCTCGATCGAGATCGTCGCCCCGATCATGGGCGTCGCGTTCTGGGACCAGTCCGTCGACATCCAGGCCGAGGACGTCACCGTCGAGTTCGAGTTCGGCCGCCCGGTCCGGATCAACGGCCGGGTGTTCGCCGACGACGTCGAGCTGGTGCACGAGGCCAACCGCATCGGCGGCCGGCACGGCCTCGGCATGTCGGACCAGATCGAGAACCGCATCATCGAGGCCAAGAGCCGCGGCATCTACGAGGCGCCGGGCATGGCGCTGCTGCACATCGCCTACGAGCGGCTGCTCAACGCGATCCACAACGAGGACACCCTCGCCACCTACCACGCCCAGGGCCGCCGCCTCGGCCGGCTGCTGTACGAGGGCCGCTGGTTCGACCCGCAGGCGCTCATGCTGCGCGACAGCCTGCAGAAGTGGGTCGGCCAGGCCGTCACCGGCAGCGTGACCCTCCGGCTGCGCCGCGGCCAGGACTACTCGGTGCTCGACACCCAGGGCCCGAACTTCAGCTACCACCCCGAGAAGCTGTCCATGGAGCGCAGCGTGGACGCCGCGTTCGTCCCGGACGACCGCATCGGCCAGCTGACCATGCGCAACCTCGACATCGCCGACTCGCGCAGCAAGCTGGAGCAGTACGCCACGCACGGTCAGCTCGCCCCCTGGAGCGGCCTGATCGGCGAGCTCGCCCCGGGCGGCGCGGCGCCGATCGCGGCGGCCAGCCACAACGCCGAGGCCGTCGCGGCCGAGTCCACCGCGCTCGACCAGGCGGCCATCGAGTCGGGCAACGACTGATCCCCTCACGCCGGTCCGCGGGCCGTGGCACCGCAGGTGCCGCGGCCCGCGGCCGTGTCCGGAGCAGCCCCGAGCACGCGCGCCGACCGGCCGGGGTGTGCCCGACGGTGGCCGGGGGCGGACGATGGATGTAGGAGGAGCCCGTCGTCCAGAGCGGGAGCGGGGATGGGTGAGGCAGTCGGTGCGATGCTGGCGTCGGCCGTGGGCATCGCGATCAGCCCGCAGCCGCTGATCGCGGTGATCCTCATGCTGGCCACCCCGCGCGGCCGGGTCAACGCGCTCGCCCTCACGGCCGGCTGGGCGGCCGCGCTGGGGGCGATCGTGGCGGTCGTCGTGACGGGCGGCAGCCGACTGGGCTCCGGCGGCGGTGAGCCCACCTGGTCGTACTGGCTCAAGCTCGCGCTGGGCGTGCTGTTCGTGCTGCTGGCGCTCAAGCAGTGGCGGGACCGGCCGCGCGCGGGCCACGTCATCGCGCCACCGGGCTGGATGCGGTCGGTGGACCGGTTCATGGCGCCCCGGTCCGCCGGTCTCGGGGCGGTACTCGCCGCCGCGAACCCGAAGAACCTCGTCCTGGCCGTCGGCGGCGCCGCGTCCATCGCCGCGAGCACGACGAGCGGCGCGGGCAAGGCCGTCGCCGCCGCGCTGATGGTGCTCGTCGGCTCGCTGTGCGCGCTGCTGCCGCTCGGGGTGGACCTGCTGGGCGGGGACCGCTCCTCCCGCACCCTCGGGGAGTGGAAGGCCTGGACGGCCGCCCACCACGCCGCGATCACGACCACGGTGATGGCCGTCCTCGGCACCACCTACGTCGGCGCCGCCGTCACCGGCCTCGCCTGAACCCATCGTCCCCAAGCACCACCCCCGTCGCAACGCGGCCTCGCGCCCGCGACTTCGACCAGGTGAGCGAGGGTCTGACGGTTAATGACATACTCCTCTGCGCAGCACCCGGCGCCGCCGCTACGACGCCGGGCCGACATCCACGGGGGACAAGAACGTCCATGTCATCGATACGTCGTACCCAGCGCACCGTGCGGGCCGCCCTCGGGGCGTCCGCACTGACGCTGACGCTCCTCGCCACCTCCGCCTGCGGGCCGGACAACAGCTCCAGTGACGCGGCCACCACGGCGGCGACCGGAAGCACCGGCGCCACCGCCGCCGCGACCGGCGGAGCCGCCGGGCTCGGGCTGCCGGCCAACCTGGAGGATCTCAAGAAGTGGAAGGCCGCGGACTGGGAGAAGTGGGCCAAGGACTACGCGGCCCCGGCCGTGGCCAAGGGCTACTGGACCATCGAGAAGCTCCTCAGCGCCAAGCCCGTCGACCCGCTGAAGCCGCCGACGACCACGCCCACCGGCAAGCCCACCGCGCAGCCCACCGGCCAGGCCCCGCAGCCCACCGCGCAGCCCACCGGGGCGACCACCCAGCCGCCCGCCGACGGCGGTAACGACGCGCCGCCGCAGACCGTCGACGCACAGGCGGACCCGCACCCGTACGCCAAGAACCTGGCCGTGTTCGGGAAGATCTTCTTCGACAAGCCCGGCACCGAGACCCTCGACCCGGGCAAGCTCGGCCAGCACTACGTGTGTTCGGGCACCGTGGTGGCCGACCCGGCGCACCCCGGCAAGAGCAACCTGGTGTGGACCGCCGGGCACTGCGCCCACCAGGGCAAGGGCTCCACGTTCAACAACAACATCGTCTTCATCCCCGACTTCAACGCGAGCGGCGCCGTGAGCGGCGGCAAGCGCCCGACCGACGTCTCGCAGTACGCGCCGTACGGCGAGTGGGCCGCCGTCAACCACGTGACCTCCCCGGTCTGGGAGGCCGAGGGCGGCGAGGTCGGTCCGGCCGCGCAGTACGACTTCGCGATCCTGCGGGTCAAGCCGGAGAACGACACGGGCAAGTCGCTGGAGGAGACGGTCGGCGGCGCGCTGCCGGTGTGGTTCAACGCCCCGCGCGACCAGCTGAACATCACCAACTACGGCTACCCGGCCGCGCCCCCGTTCGACGGGCTGGAGCTGAACCACTGCCAGGGCGGCAAGCCGTCCCGGATGTCCTTCGACCCCTCGCGTCCGCCGATGCTGGCGATCGGGTGCTCGATGACCGGCGGGTCGAGCGGCGGCGGCTGGCTGGCGGCCAAGGACGGCAAGCCCGCCCTGGTCAGCAACGTGTCGGTCGGCAACGACGGCCCGCAGAAGTACCAGGCCGGCCCGTACCTGGACGACGTGGCGGCCGGCCTGTACGACTTCATCTCCAAGAAGGGCTAGTTGTACTGACCACGGAGGTTGGTGACAGGGCTCACGGCCGGGTGATCTTGAAATGAGTGAGGGCCTTCTGGCTCGGTGTGGATTGCGACATCTGCA
>NZ_JBSFGU010000051.1:0-50873 GCF_053596725.1 Kitasatospora sp. NPDC001660
ACCTCATCACACCCCCCCCCACCCAACCCTCATATATTTTTTTGTGTCGGGGGCCCCGGCGGGGGCGGGGGGGGGGGGGGGGGCCCCCCCCCCGCCGCCCCCCCACCCCGGCGCGTTCGGCTCAGCCGCCGATGAGGGCGGTGTACTCGTCGGCGCTGAGCAGCTCGTCGGTGGACTCCACCCGGACCTTGAACAGCCAGCCGCCCTCGAAGGGGGCGCTGTTGACGAGGGCGTTGTCGTCCAGGACGTCCTGGTTGACCTCGACGACCTCGCCGGTCACCGGGGAGTACAGGTCGCTCACCGACTTGGTGGACTCCAGCTCGCCGCAGGTCTCGCCGGCGGTCACGGTGTCGCCGACCTCGGGCAGCTGCACGTAGACGATGTCACCGAGCGCGTCGGCGGCGTGGGCGGTGATGCCGACCGTCGAGACACCGTCCTCGGCGGCGGTCAGCCACTCGTGCTCCTTGGTGTACTGCAGGTGCTGGGGGTTGCTCATGGCGTCATTCTCCAGGATGGGAAGCGGGTACGGCGAAGCGGGCCGCCGCGCGGACGGCTTCGTCGTGGATCTGTGGTGACAGGGGCCCGGGAAGATCCTCAGCGGGCGCGCTTGTAGAACGGCAGGGCGACGACCTCGACCGGCTCGTGCTTGCCGCGCACGTCCACCGCGACGGCGGTGCCGGGGGCGGCGTGGGCCGCGTCGACGTAGGCGATCGCGATCGGCTTGCCCAGCGTCGGGGACGGCGCGCCCGAGGTGATCCGGCCGATCGGCGCGCCGTCGGCGGAGACCACGGTGTACTCGGCGCGCGGCACGCGCTTGCCCTCGGAGACCAGTCCGACCAGGACGCGCGGCGGGTTCGCGGCGGCCTCGGCCGCGGCCTTCTCCAGCGCCTTGCGGCCGATGAAGGTGCCGTCGTTGGTGGTCTTGTCGAAGCGGACCACCCGGCCGAGGCCGGCGTCGAACGGGGTCAGGTCGGTGGAGAGCTCGTGCCCGTACAGCGGCATGCCCGCCTCCAGGCGCAGGGTGTCGCGGCAGGACAGGCCGCACGGCACCAGGCCATGGCCCTCGCCGGCGGCGGTCAGCGCCTGCCAGATCGCCTCGGCGGCGGCCGGGGCGCAGAAGATCTCGAAGCCGTCCTCGCCGGTGTAGCCGGTGCGGGCGAGCTGCACGTCGTGGCCGGCCACCCGGGCGGGGAGGATCGCGTAGTACTTCAGGCCGGGCAGGTCGGCGTCGGTGGTCTTCGCGAGGATCGCGGTGGACTCCGGGCCCTGGACGGCGATCAGCGCGTAGGTGTCGCGGTCGTCGGTGACGACGGCGTCGAAGCCCTTGGCGCGGGCGATCAGCTCGTCCAGCACCAGCTGGGCGTTGGAGGCGTTGGCGACGACCAGGAAGGCGTCCTCGCGCAGGCGGTAGACGATCAGGTCGTCCAGGATGCCGCCGTCCTCGGCGCAGATCATGGTGTAGCGGGCGCGCAGGACGTCCAGCGCGGAGACGAAGCCGACCAGCGCGTGGTCCAGCATCTCGCCGGCCTGCGGGCCGGTGACGGTGATCTCGCCCATGTGGGAGAGGTCGAACAGACCGGCCTTGGTGCGGACGGCGAGGTGCTCCTCGCGCTCGCTGCCGTAGCGCAGCGGCATGTCCCAGCCGGCGAAGTCGGTCATGGTCGCGCCGAGGGCGCGGTGCAGCGCGTCGAGCGCGGTGAGGCGGAGGGACGACATGGCCTGGAACTCCTCGGTCTGGGCACTCAGGGGTGCACGCGCCGGACCGGACCCGCTCGGGGGCCGACCCTGCGCGCGGGCATGCGGCGGCGTGGGTCTCCCCATCTGTCGTCGAACCTGAGAGCTTCACCGCGCAGTGGCCCGTCGCTGTTTCCAGCTTTCCGGACAGAATGGCGGCTTGCACCGTGGGTGGGCGCACGACCGGGCCGTGCGCCGCTTTCCAGATGTGCCTAACCCGTGCGGTAGGGGGGCCTGAGAGATTCCGGGGAGGACTTGCTCCTTCGGCGCCGGCCGTGCCGCCAGACGGGGCACTCCGGACTCTCCCGCGCGGGTTCGAGCGGCCGGTATGGAGTTGTGGGGCCGACTGCGCACGACGCCGCCGGACGCGCACATCATGGCACGTCCGCGGCGTCGACGGGAGGGGGGACCCGGTCACACGGCACAAGGACGAACACGGGGCCGGACGCGGCCCTAGACTGCTGCGCGTCGGCTCAGCAACGGGCGGCCGACCGGCAGAGGGCGGTACAGCGGCGCATGGGGTACCCGGTGGAGCAGCAGCAGGGGTGGGGCGGCCCGGACACGCCGCCGCCGGGCGGGGCCTGGCCGGCCAACGAGCTGGAGCAGGTGCTCACCGCCGCGCTGGGGGATCCGGGCGCGACGCCCCGGGTGATCGAGGTGCTGGCGCGCAGCCAGGTGTGGATCCCGCTGCCCGCCGGGGGCGACCCGCAGGGGCAGTCGCTGGACCTGCCGACCATCGAACTGGCCGGCGAACCGTACGTGCCGGTGTTCTCCTCGCAGGAGGTGTTCCTCCAGCAGGCGCCGGGGATGGCCTTCGCGATCGCGCCGGCCTGGGAGTTCGCCCGCGGACTGCCGCTGGGTGTCGGCATCGCCGTCAACCCCGAGGCCGCGGTGGGCATCCCGGTGCCGCCGCAGGGCGTGGCCGAGCTGCGCCGCGGGCCGCGCGAGGCCGTCCACTGGGGCCAGGCTGAGGACCCTGCCGCCCCGACCGGGGGCCGGGTCGCGCTGCGCGAGCCGGTGCCGGGCGAGGACCCGGAGCACTTCCTGGCCGCCTGCCGGAACGAACTCTCCGCCCTGCCCGGAGTGTTGACCGCGCGGCGGGCGCTCGCGAGCATCGAGGGCGAGCCCACCGTGATGTTCGTCGGCGTGCAGCTGGACCCGGCCGCCCCGGCCGATCCGGCGGCGGTGAACGAGGCACTGGGCCGCGCGCTGGGAACCGCGCCGCTGCCCGGCGGCGTCCACCTCGTGCTGCTCGACCTCGCGGACGATCCGGTGGTCGAGTGGCTGCTCACCCGGGTGCTGCCGTTCTACGCGCGGGTGTGACGGGGTTCGTTCGTAGGCACGTCGCCGTGGCGTCGACCGGTGCCGCGCCATAGGGTGCGTGCAGACGGCCGACGGGCCGACGGCAGGTGAGGAAAGAGGCGCGGCGAGGTGGGCGCATGAGTGCGGGAGCGGTAGCCGGCGGTGCACCGGGGCCCTGGGGCCAGGCACCGGCCGGGCGCCCCGGCGCGGATCCGGGGGCGCTGGAGCGCGCGCTGCGCGAGGTCGCGCCGGAGCGCTACGAGGCGTACGAGCGGCTGCTCCACGCGCTGGCCGAGGGCCAGGTCTGGATGCTGCTCTGGCACGGCAGCCCGGGCGGCCCGGACGCCCAGTACGGGAACATGGAGATCAGCGGCCACGGCTACGCGCCGGCCGTCACCTCGCCCGAGCAGCTGGCCGCCTCCGGCTGGGCGCGCGCCCACGAGGTCATCTCCGGGCGGGAGATCGCCGCGTCGCTCTACCGCACCCGCTGGGGCCTGTGGCTGAACCCGCACGCCCCGGGCGGCGGGGTGGGCGTGCCGTGGGCGGACCTGCGGCGGATCGCGGCGGGCCTGGACCGGCTGCCGGCCGGGCCGCTGAAGCTCAGCGAGCCGCAGCTGAACGCCCAGCAGTTCTTCGCGTTGCTGGAGCGCCAGGCGGGTGAGGTGCGGGCCGTCCGGGCGCTGCGCCGGGCCTGGGTGCAGCCGGCCGTGGGCGAACCGTACCTGGCCATCGGCCTGGACCTGTACGACAGTTCGCCGCCGTCGGTGGAGGCGGTGCGGGCGCTGATGCAGCGGGCGATCGCGGTGGCCCCGGAGGGGCTGGCGGTGTCCACGGTGGCGCTGGCGGACGAGTACGACCCGGTGGCGCTGTGGATGCGGGCCAACGCGCGGCCGTTCTACGACCGCGAGGCGGCCGGGCTCGGCCGGCCGACCGGCGCCTACCCGCCGGTGCCGCCGCCGGGCTACCAGCCCCAGCCGTACCACCCGCAGCCGACCGGGCCGGGCTGGCACGGGCAGCCGCAGCCGCAGCCGCCCCAGCGGCCGTGGCCCGGATACCCCGGGCGCTGAGCCGCAAAACCTGCCAAAACCCAATTCACGAAGCCGATTTGACGTTGCGTCAGATCGGCTTCGGTGCTTTCCGGGCGACTTTCCGGTCGGTGGTGTCATGAATCTTGACACGGTTGTCGCGCCCGTGTGAAGAGGGATATGCCGAAGATCGTGGAGGTGCATGCGCACAGATCACAGTTGGGCATCTGTCGCCTGGCAGGTCTGGCGCAAGCCAGTTCGGATGGCAGAGAGTTCTGCGCAACGCACCGCGCGTACTTGGAACCCCACAAAGGTGAACGCGCACGCCGACCGCTCGATCCACGCGACGCCCATCCCGCGTGGTGGCAGTGCCTGTGCACGTCGCGCTGCCGCGAACACCTTGCTCCTAGCACCTCCGCACGTCCGCATAGCCGTACCGCCGAAGCCGGCGACCGGCACCCGTGGGCCGGCCACCGTCGGCGAGGGGACCAACTGACATGACCGCATCCGTCACCACCGCCGGGAACGAACCGGAGGCACCCGCCCCCGCGAGCCCGGCCAAGAAGATCGAGGGCCGCTCGCTCGGCCAGATCGCCTGGACCCGTTTCAAACGGGACAAGTTGGCCGTCGTCGGCGGCATCGTCGTGATCCTGCTGATCCTGCTCGCCGTGCTGGCCAAGCCGATCGAAGGACTGTTCGGCCTCGATCCGGACGCCTTCAACCAGGACCTGCTGGACGCCGACCTCGGCGGCCTGCCGTTCGGGGACTGGGGCGGCATGAGCTGGGACCACCCGCTCGGCGTCGACCCCCTCACCGGCCGCGACCTGCTCGCCCGCGTCATCGAGGGCTCCTGGGTCTCCCTGCTGGTCGCCTTCGGCGCGACGCTGCTGTCCAACACCATCGGTACCGTGCTCGGCGTGATGGCCGGCTACTACGGCGGCTGGGTGGACACCGTGATCAGCCGCATCATGGACGTCTTCCTGGCGTTCCCGCTGCTGCTCTTCGCCATCGCGATCTCGACCTCGCTGCAGGGCGGCGCCTTCGGCCTGCACGGCCTCCCGCTGCACATCCTGGTGCTGATCTTCGTGATCGGGTTCTTCAACTGGCCCTACATGGGCCGGATCGTGCGTGGCCAGACGCTCTCGCTGCGCGAACGGGAGTTCGTCCACGCGGCCCGCAGCCTCGGAGCCCGCGGCCCGTTCATCCTGTTCAAGGAACTGCTGCCGAACCTGGTCGGTCCGATCCTGGTCTACTCGACCCTGCTGATCCCGACCAACATCCTCTTCGAGGCGGGCCTCAGCTTCCTCGGCGTCGGCATCCAGCCCCCGCAGGCCTCCTGGGGCGGCATGCTCAACGACGCGATCAAGTACTACCAGGTGGACCCCCAGTTCATGGTGGTCCCCGGTCTGGCGATCTTCCTCACCGTGCTCGCCTTCAACCTGCTCGGCGACGGGCTGCGTGACGCCCTCGATCCCAAGAGCAACTGACCCTGCGTCAGGAACCTTCACCGCCTCCACATCCTCAAGGGGTTGATCTCACCCATGCGTAGGTCCCGTACCGTCGCGCTGACCGCGGTGGCAGCTGCCGCAGTCCTCGTCGTGACCGGATGCACGTCCAGCAAGAGCGGCGGCTCCTCCTCCGCCAGCGGTTCCAGCGCCGCAGGCGGCGGTGGCGCCGACGCGGCAACCAAGGGGGTCGTCAACGCCTCGGACAAGAAGGGCGGGACGGTCACCTACGAGATGAAGGGCACCCCGGACTCCTTCGACCCGGGCAACACCTACTACGCCTACATCTACAACTTCTCGCGCCTGTACGGGCGTCCGCTGACCACCTTCGCCCCGGGCGCCGGCGCGCAGGGCAACAAGCTCGTCCCGGACCTCGCCGAGAGCATGGGCAAGCCCAGCGCGGACGGCCTGACCTGGACGTACAAGCTGCGCGCGGGCCTGAAGTACGACGACGGCACCCCGATCACCTCGAAGGACGTCAAGTACGCCGTCGAGCGCTCCAACTTCGCGCCGGACGTGAACTCCAACGGCCCGACCTACTTCCACGACCTGCTGGTCGACAACCCCACGCCGTACCAGGGCCCGTACAAGGACAAGACCGGCGGCCTGAACTCGATCGAGACGCCGGACGACCTGACCATCGTCTTCCACCTGAAGCAGCCGTTCGCGGACTTCGACTACCTGGTCAGCGCCCCGCAGACGGTCCCCGTCCCGCAGGCCAAGGACGATGGCGCCGGCTACGTGAAGCACGTGGTCTCCTCGGGCACCTACAAGTTCGAGTCTTACGAGGACGGCAAGCAGCTCACCCTGGTGCCGAACACCAACTGGGACCCGAGCACCGACCCGATCCGCAAGCAGCTCGCGGACAAGATCGTGGTCAAGATGGGCATGGAGCAGTCCACCATCGACAAGGACCTGATCGCGGGCAACGCCCAGGTGGACCTGGTCGGCAGCGGCGTCGACCCGCAGACCCAGGCGCAGATCCTGCAGAACCCGAAGCTCAAGGCCAACAGCGACAACGCCTACGGCGGCCGCCTGGTCTACACCGCGATCAACACCAAGGTCGCGCCGTTCGACAACATCGAGTGCCGCAAGGCCGTCCAGTACGCGATCGACAAGGTGTCGGTGCAGACCGTCGAGGGCGGCCCGATCCGCGGCCAGATCGCCAGCACCGTGCTCCCGCCGGACATCCCGGGCCACCAGGACTTCGACACCTGGGCGACCAACGGCAACAAGGGTGACGAGGGCAAGGCCAAGGACGCCCTCAAGGCCTGCGGCAAGCCGGACGGCTTCAGCACCGTGATCTCCGCCCGCACCGAGCGCGACACCGAGGTCCAGGCGGCGACCGCCATCCAGGCCGCGCTGAAGAAGATCGGCATCAACGTCGAGATCCAGAAGTACCCGCAGGGCAAGTACTTCTCGGACAACGCCGGCGCCCCGCAGTTCACGCAGGACCACGGCATCGGCCTCATGATGATGCAGTGGGGCGCCGACTGGCCGACCGGCTACGGCTTCCTGCAGCAGATCTCCGACGGCCGCGCCATCAAGGCCTCCGGCAACAGCAACCTGGCCCAGCTGAACGACCCCGAGATCAACAAGCTGCTCGACGACGCCATCGCCAGCAACGACCAGTCGGCCCGCGAGAAGATCTACGGCCAGATCGACAAGAAGATCATGGACCAGGCGGTCTACGTCCCGCTGACCGACTTCAAGGTCTTCCTGTACCACCCGGACAACGCCACCAACCTGGTCTCCACGTCGGCCTTCTCGGGTGAGTACGACTACCTGAACATCGGCACCAAGTAAAGAGCCTGGCTCCGCATCCCTGAAGGCAGGTGAAGGCAGCGGCGCCCGCCACCGTCCGGAAGATCCCGGACGGTGGCGGGCCGCCGGAGCCGCCCAACTGTGTTTGCCTACATCATCCGCAGGATCTTCGCGGCCGTCGTGCTGCTGCTGGTCGTCAGCGCGGTCACCTTCGCGATCTTCTTCCTGCTCCCGCGCATCGCCGGCGAGACCACCGACCAGCTGGCCGCCCAGTACGTCGGGAAGAACCCGTCGCCCGAAGCGATCGCGGCGGTCAAGCAGAACCTCGGGTTCGACCAGCCGCTGTACACCCAGTACTGGAACTTCCTGAAGGGCCTCGTCGGCGGCGCCGAGTACAAGTTCGGCCCGGACCCGGTCACCTGCCACGTTCCGTGCTTCGGCTACTCCTTCAAGAACCACCTGGAGGTCTGGCCCGAGCTCACCAAGCGCATCCCGATCACGCTCTCGCTGGCCATCGGCGCGGCCGTGCTCTGGCTGGTCTCCGGCGTCACCACCGGCGTCATCTCCGCCCTGCGGCCGCGCTCGATCTTCGACCGCATCGCCATGGGCATCTCCCTCGCCGGCGTCTCGCTGCCGGTCTTCTTCACCGGCGCGCTGCTGCTCACGCTCTTCAGCTACGAGTGGCCGATCCTGGACAACCTCCAGTACGTCGACTTCACCGACGACCCGATCATGTGGGCCCGCAACCTGATCCTCCCGTGGATCTCGCTGGCCTTCCTCTACTCGGCGCTCTACGCCCGGCTCACCCGCGCCGGGATGCTGGAGACGATGAGCGAGGACTACATCCGCACCGCCCGGGCCAAGGGCCTGGTCGAGAGCAAGGTCGTCACCCGGCACGGGCTGCGCGCCGCGCTCACCCCCGTCGTCACCATCTTCGGCATGGACCTCGGCCTGCTCCTCGGCGGTGCGCTCATCACCGAACAGGTCTTCTCGCTGCAGGGCGTCGGCGCCTTCGCCGTCCAGGCGATCGCCGACAACGACCTGCCGAAGATCCTCGGCGTCACCCTGCTCGCCGCCTTCTTCATCGTCGCCTGCAACCTCGTGGTCGACCTCCTGTACGCCCTCGTCGACCCCCGGGTGAGGCTCTCGTGACCGAGCTCCAGAAGACCACGGCGCCCGCCGCGCAGACCCCGGCCGGCGACCCGTTCCTCTCCGTCCGCGACCTGCGGATCCACTTCGACACCGACGACGGCCTGGTCCGCTCGGTGGACGGGGTCAGCTTCGACCTGCACAAGGGCCGCACCCTCGGCATCGTCGGCGAGTCCGGCTCCGGCAAGTCCGTCACCTCGCTCGGCATCATGGGCCTGCACCGCTCCAAGCGGGCCCGGATCAGCGGCGAGATCCGGCTGGGCGGCGAGGAGCTGATCGCCGCCGGCCCCGACCGGGTGCGCCAGCTGCGCGGCCGCGAGATGGCGATGATCTTCCAGGACCCGCTGACCGCGATGCACCCGTACTACTCGGTCGGCGCGCAGATCATCGAGGCCTACCGGGTGCACCACCCGCAGGCGAGCAAGCGCCAGGCCCGCGCCCGGGCCATCGAGATGCTCGACCGCGTGGGCATCCCGCAGCCCGACCGCCGCGTGGACGACTACCCGCACCAGTTCTCCGGCGGCATGCGCCAGCGCGCGATGATCGCCATGGCCCTGGTCAACGACCCCTCCCTGCTGATCGCCGACGAGCCCACCACGGCCCTGGACGTCACCGTCCAGGCACAGATCCTGGACCTCATCCGCGACCTCCAGGAGGAGTTCGGCTCGGCCGTCATCATCATCACCCACGACCTCGGGGTGGTCGCCGAGCTCGCCGACGACATCCTCGTTATGTACGGCGGCAAGTGCGTCGAGCGCGGCCCCGCCGAAACCCTCTTCGACTCGCCCGAACACCCCTACACCTGGGGCCTGCTGGGCTCCATGCCGCGCCTCGACCGGGAGCTCCAGGACCGGCTCGTCCCGGTCAAGGGCACCCCGCCCAGCCTGATCAACGTGCCGAGCGGCTGCGCCTTCCACCCGCGCTGCCCGTACGCCGAACTGACCGGCGGGCGCTCCACGAGCGAGGTCCCGGTGCTGGCCGAGGCCACGCCAGGGCACCACGCGGCCTGCCACCTCGCGGCCGCCGACCGGCACCGCATCTTCACCGAAGAGATCGCGCCCCGGCTGTGAGCCCGGCCTCGTACCACCTTTCTGGAGAGAACCGATGACGGACACTCAGGCGTCCCGGGCGGCGACGATCACCTCGCCCGCGCCCACCCGCGAGCCGCTGCTGAAGGTGACCGGCCTGACCCGGCACTTCCCGATCCGCAGCGGGCTGCTGCGGCGCCAGACCGGCGCGGTGCGGGCCGTCGACGGCATCGACTTCACCGTCAACGCCGGCGAGACGCTGGGCGTCGTCGGCGAGTCCGGCTGCGGCAAGTCGACCATGGGCCGGCTGGTCACCCGGCTCGACGAACCGACCGGCGGCACGATCGAGTTCGAGGGCACCGACATCACCCACCTGGGCGTCGGCGCGATGCGGCCGCTGCGCCGGGACATCCAGATGATCTTCCAGGACCCGTACTCCTCGCTGAACCCGCGGCACACCGTCGGCACCATCGTCGGGGCGCCGTTCAAGCTCCAGAACGCGGTGCCGCAGGGCGGGCTCAAGAAGGCCGTCCAGGAACTGCTGGAGCTGTGCGGGCTCAGCCCCGAGCACTACAACCGCTACCCGCACGAGTTCTCCGGGGGCCAGCGCCAGCGCATCGGCATCGCCCGGGCGCTCGCCCTGCGGCCGAAGATGATCGTCGCGGACGAGCCGGTCTCCGCCCTCGACGTCTCCATCCAGGCCCAGGTGGTCAACCTGCTGGACGACCTCCAGCGCGAGCTCGGCCTGACCTACCTGATCATCGCGCACGACCTCTCGGTGGTCCGCCACGTCTCGGACCGGGTCGCCGTGATGTACCTCGGCAAGGTCGTCGAGATCGCCGACCGGGACTCGCTCTACAGCAGCCCGATGCACCCCTACACCACCGCGCTGATGTCCGCGGTGCCGGTGCCCGACCCGCGCCGCCGCCAGCGCGCCGGCCGCGAGCGCATCCTGCTCAAGGGTGACGTCCCCTCGCCGATCAACCCGCCCAGCGGCTGCCGCTTCCGCACCCGCTGCTGGAAGGCGCAGGAGATCTGCGCCACGCAGGAGCCCCCGCTGGCCGCCATGCTGACCGGGCACCAGGTGGCGTGCCACTTCCCCGAGCAGGGGAGCCCCGAGCAGAGCGCTCCGGCGGACGCGACGCCGTAAGGCCCCTACGACAAAGGCCGCCCGCCCCGACTTCCCGGGGCGGGCGGCCTTTTCGGGTGGCCTTTCGGTCGGCCGGGACGTCAGTCCCGCGCGGACAGCACCGGCACCGGCGCCGTCTCGGCGTCCCCGGCCGGCCGGGTCCGGCCGACGACCACGGGCTGCGGCGCGACGGGCGCCGGGAAGCGGCGGTTGACGGCCTTCATGACCTTGCGGCCGAGGTTCTGGAACGGGATCTCGACCAGACGGTAGCTGGCGTAGCTCAGCACCAGCAGCGCCGCCGCGAACGCGGCGAACTGGATCCCCCGGTCCTTCCAGCTGACGATCGGCGCGTGGCCCTCCAGCAGCCAGTCCATGCTGTGGATCAGCGGGTTGTGCAACAGGTAGACCGAGTAGCTGATCGCGCCGAGCCAGCTGAGCCAGCGCGGGAAGCGGCGCTTGCGCAGCAGCATGCCGGCCGCGAACAGCACCCAGGCGGCCAGGTAGGCGAAGGAGAACGCCATCCAGGAGTCGCTCCACGTGCGCCCCAGCGCCGGGCCGCGGTTGTAGAGGTAGCCGACCGTGAAGCCGCAGACGGCGACGAACGCACAGCACAGGATCGCCGGGACGCGGTCGATCTGGCCGTGCTCCAGGCGGTACAGGACGGTGCCGGCGAACATCGTGGCGAAGATCATCATGCTCTCGAACGCGCTGGAGCGGCTGTTCAGCAGGACGAGCGTGAGGCCGAGGCCGCCGAGCAGCAGTCCGCCCCAGCGGACGAGGTCCGGGCGGGCGGTGGCGATGCACGCCATCGCCATGAGGACGACGATCAGGACCGCGGTGACCAGGTGCCGGGTCGCGGTGAGGTCGGTGGAGATGGTGCCCAGCGCCAGCCAGGAGCCGAGGACGAGGGCGAAGGCCGCGAAGCCGATCGCGATCGGTGCGCTCTTGCGGTGCCAGCCCATGACGAACAGGGCCGTCACGAGGTAGTAGAAGATCATCTCGTAGGTGAGCGTCCACATCACCCCGAGGGCGTTGGGCACGCCCATCATGTCCTGCAGCATCGTCCCGTTGGCGGCGAGCGACAGCAGCGGGTGGTCGAAGGCGAAGCCCTGCACCACGGAGTGGTTGCGCGGGAGGATCAGCACGCTCCCGACCACGGTGAGGATCACCACGGGGAAGATCCGGAAGAACCGCCCGGCCCAGAACCCGCGGACGTCACCGCGCCGTTCCAGCGAGGCCGGGATGATGTACCCGCTCACCAGGAAGAACAGCATCACGCCGAAGATGCCCGGGTCCAGGTAGTGCACCACCTTGGTGCCGTTCGGCACCCAGTAGAACGGCAGCGCGAGGTGGTACACCGCGACGGACAGGGCGGCTATGCCGCGCAGCGCGTCGAGCCAGCCGAGTCTCGACGAGGCGGGGGCGGCGGGGGCACCCTCGGCAACTCGGTTGCCCGTGCGTCGCAGGGATGCGCGTTCTATCGGATTCACAGGCGGAGGCTAGCGGAAGTCCGGGGGAGGAGGACCGTTCGGGGGAGGAGGGAACCGGTCCGGTGAGCGCTTCTTGTCCGGACCGTGACCGTTGCGCGGCCGGTGGTCAGCCGGTGCGGGACGCCGCGGGCTCCCGTTCGCGGCCTGCCACCGGGGCCGGGCCGGCGGGCGCGGGCGCCGGGAAGCGGCGGTCGACCGCCTTCACGACCCTGCGGCCGAGGTTCTGGAACGGGATCTCGACCAGGCGGTAGACGAGGTAGGAGAGCAGCACCAGCCCGGCCAGGAAAGCCACGGTCACGGCGGCCCGCCCCCTCCAGCCGAGCGGGCGGCCCGCCAGCTGCCAGCTGATGAAGAACATCAAGGGGTTGTGCAGCAGGTAGACCGAGAAGCTGATCGTTCCCAGCCCGCTCAGCCAGCGCGGGAACCGGCGCCGGCGCAGTGCCATGCCGCCCACGAACACGGCCCAGGCGGCCAGGTAGGCGAAGGAGAACGACATCCAGGACTCGGTCCACGTCCGCCACAGCGCCGTGCCGTGGTTGTAGAGGCGGCCGGACGCGAAGCCGCACACCACGACGAAGGCGCAGCACAGGACGGCCGGGAGCCGCTCGATCCCGCCGTGCTCCAGGCGGTACAGCACCGTCCCGGCGAACATGGTCGCGAAGATCATCATGGTCTCGAACCCGGCGGCCCGGCTGTTCAGCAGGATCAGGGCGAGGCCCAGGCCGCCGAGCAGCACGCCGCCCCAGCGGACCAGCTCCGGGCGCGCCGTCGCGATGCAGACCAGCGCCATGACGACGACGAGTGCGCAAGCGGCGACCAGGTGCCTGACCGAGGGGAGATCCACGGAGACGGTGCCCAGCGCCAGCCAGGAGCCGAGGACGAGGGCGAAGGCCGCGAAGCCGATCGCGACCGGCGCGCTGCGCCGGTGCCACCCCAGGACGAACAGGGCCGTCACGAAGTAGTAGAAGACCATCTCGTAGGTGAGCGACCACATCACGCCGAGCACGCTGGGCACGCCCGCCAGGTCCTGGAGCATCATCCCGTTGCCCGCGAGTGCCAGCACCGGGTGGGTGAACGCGAAGCCGTCCACGACCGTCAGCGAGCGGGGCAGGACCAGCAGGCTCGCCACCACCGTCAGGGCCACCGCCGGGTGGATCCGGAAGAACCGGCCGACCCAGAACGCCCGGACGTCGCCGCGCCGTTCCAGTGATGCGGGGACGATGTACCCGCTGACCAGGAAGAACAGCATCACGCCGAACAGGCCCAGGTCCAGGTAGTGCGGCTCCTTCGCGGCATGCGGGATCTGGTTGACCAGCCGGAAGTGGTGCATGGCGACGGAGAGTGCGGCGATGCCCCGCAGCGCGTCGAGCCAGCCGAGTCTCGACGGGGCGGGGGCGGCGGATTTGAGCTTCACAGGCGGAGGCTAGCCGAGCCGGACCGGGGCGACCGTACGAGAGCGTCCGGATCATCGGGTACAAAAGGGACGGTGACCTCGCAGATCTTCCCCTCCGACGTGCAGCAGTCGCTGGACCTCGTCGGCATCTTCGTCTTCGCCCTCTCCGGAGGGCTGCTCGCCGTCCGCAAGAACATGGACATCTTCGGGATCTGTGTGCTCGCCGAGGTCACCGCACTCGGCGGCGGCGTGATGCGCGACCTCGTGATCGGGGCGACCCCGGTCGCCGCGTTCACCAACCTCGGCTACTTCCTGACGCCGCTCGCGGCCGGGCTCGTCGTGTTCTTCCTGCACCCGGAGGTCGAGCGGATCAACCGCGCGGTGCAGACCCTCGACGCGCTCGGGCTCGGGCTGTTCTGCGTCACCGGCACCGCCAAGGCGCACGACTACGGGCTCGGCGCCGTCGCAGCCGTCGCGCTCGGCATGGTGACCGCGGCCGGCGGCGGCGTCGTCCGGGACGTCCTCGCCGGGGAGATCCCCTCGCTGCTGCGCTGGGACCGCGAAATCTACGCCGTGCCCGCGCTGGTCGGCGCCGGCCTGGTCGCCGCGCTGATCGGCGCCGACCGGCTCACCGGCGCCACCGGCACCGCCGCCGCGCTCACCGCCTTCATGCTGCGGATGCTCGCCCTCAAGTACGGCTGGCGCGCCCCGCGGGCCTGGCACCGCAACGGTTCTCGCACCAGCGAGGAGTAGGCGAGCCCCCGTACGCGAGCGAGATCGCCTCCACCGTGCAGAGCAGTTCCGGCACCATCCGGGCCAGCTCGCCCGGCGGCACCTCGCTCACCGGGGCGCTCACCGCGCAGGCCGCGACCGTCCGCCCGCCGCTGCCCGACACCGGCGCGGCCACGCAGGTGACCGGTTCCCGGTGTTCGGCCGACTCCGCCGCCCAGCCCCGGCGGCGCACCGCCACCAGCTCGGGCGGCAGGTCCTCCTCGCGGGTGCCGTCCTGCGGCAGTCCGGCCAGCAGCACCCGCCCGATCGCCGTCCCCGCGGTCGGCGCGCGGCGCCCGATCCGCGACGGCCGCCAGGCGCCGTGCCCGGCGACCTCGTCGACGTACAGCACCTCGCCGTCCTCCAGCACGGCCAGCTGGATGGTGAAACCGCAGCGCGCGTTCAGCGCGGCCAGGTACGGCGCGGCCACCTGCCGGACGTCGATCTCCTCCAGCGCCCGGTGGGCCAGCGACAGCAGCCGGCCGCCGAGGCGGTAGCGCCGGTCCGGCTGGCGCCGCGCGAAGCCGTGCTCCTCCAGCGTGCGCAGCAGGCGCAGCGCGGTGGACTTGTGGACGCCGATGCCGGTGGCAGCCTGTTCCAGGGTCACCGGCCCGTCGCCGAGCGAGCCGAGCAGGGTGAGGGCGCGGTCGACCGACTGCGACATGGCGTCCCCCGAGATCCGACGAGAAGTGTCCGTCAGGCTAACCGCTGGGTCGCCCAGTGGTACAAACCAGTGTCGGACGCCGTTGTCCGGATCCGTGCACAGGGCTGGAACAAGGCGGGGAAGCGCCCTCTACAATCGGGGGGTTATGCCATACCTGGACCATGCGGCGACCACGCCGATGCTGCCCGAGGCTTTCGAGGCGATGACGGCGCACCTCGGGGTCGTCGGCAACGCCTCCTCCCTGCACGCGGCCGGCCGCCGGGCCCGCCGCGTCGTCGAGGAGGCCCGCGAGTCGCTGGCCGAGTCGCTGGGCGCCCGGCCGAGTGAGATCGTCCTCACCGGCGGCGGCACCGAGTCCGACAACCTCGCCGTCAAGGGCCTGTACTGGGCCCGGCGGGACGCCGACCCGGCCCGCACCCGGGTGCTGTGCAGCCCGGTCGAGCACCACGCGGTGCTCGACGCGGTGCACTGGCTCTTCGAGCACGAGGGCGCCACCGTCGAGTACCTGCCGGTGGACGGGCTCGGGCGGGTCCACCCGCAGGCGCTGCGCGAGGCGATCGAGCGGGATCCGGGCTCGGTCGCGCTGGTCACCGTGATGTGGGCGAACAACGAGGTCGGCACCGTCCAGCCGGTGCGCGAACTCGCGGCCGTGGCGGCCGAGTTCGGCATCCCGATGCACGCCGACGCGGTGCAGGCGCTCGGTCAGGTGCCGGTGTCGTTCGCCGACTCCGGGCTCACCGCCGTCACCGTCACCGGGCACAAGATCGGCGGCCCGTTCGGCATCGGCGCGCTGCTGCTCTCGCGCGGTGCGACGCCCGTCCCGCTGCTGCACGGCGGCGGCCAGGAGCGCGACGTCCGCTCCGGCACCCTGGACGCGCCCGCCGCCGCCGGCTTCGCCGCCGCCGCGGCGATCGCGGTCGAACGGCGGGCCGAGCACGCGGTGGCGCTGGGCGCGCTGCGGGACGAACTGATCGCCTCCGTGCTGGCCGCCGTGCCGGACGCGGTGCTCAACGGCGACCCGGCCCCCGAGGGGCGGCTGCCCGCCAACGCGCACTTCTCCTTCCCCGGCTGCGAGGGGGACGCGCTGCTGATGCTGCTCGACGCCCAGGGCATCGAGTGCTCGACCGGCTCCGCGTGCTCGGCGGGCGTGCCGCAGCCGAGCCACGTGCTGCTGGCGATGGGGGCCGACCCGCTGCTGGCCCGCGCGTCGCTGCGCTTCTCCCTCGGCCACACCTCCACCCAGGACGACGTGTTGGCCCTGGCCGAGGTGATCGCCCCCGCCGTCCAACGTGCCCGCAACGCAGGGCCGATGGCGGTCCGGCGCTGATCGCTTCCGCGCAGGGGCGAACGCACACGGGCTGCCCCGCGCGCCCGGGTGGACGCCGGACACCGGCGCATGCCGTTGTCCGGCGGGCCCGGCTGTGCGGCGCCGGCATCGGCTCGGGGAACAGGTGCGGCAGCACGTAGGCTTGTTGCCATCATGACTGACTTCCCGGGTGCCCCGACCGCTCCGTCCACTGGCCGTCTGCGTGTGCTCGCGGCGATGTCCGGCGGGGTGGACTCCGCCGTCGCCGCCGCCCGTGCCGCCGAAGCGGGGCACGAGGTGACCGGCGTCCACCTGGCGCTGTCGTCGAACCCGCAGTCCTTCCGGACCGGCGCCCGCGGCTGCTGCACCATCGAGGACTCCCGGGACGCCCGCCGCGCCGCCGACGTCATCGGCATCCCCTTCTACGTGTGGGACCTCGCCGAGCGCTTCCGTGAGGACGTGATCGACGACTTCGTCGCCGAGTACGCCGCCGGCCGCACCCCCAACCCGTGCCTGCGCTGCAACGAGAAGATCAAGTTCGCCGCGCTGCTGGACAAGGCGATCGCGCTCGGCTTCGACGCCGTCTGCACCGGCCACTACGCCCGGATCGTCGACCTGCCGGACGGCCGCCGCGAGCTGCACCGCGCCGTGGACGCCGCCAAGGACCAGTCCTACGTGCTCGGCGTGCTCGACGCCGACCAACTCGCCCACTCCCTCTTCCCGCTCGGCGACACCACCAAGGACGTCATCCGCGAGGAGGCCGAGCGCCGGGGCCTGGCCGTCGCCAAGAAGCCGGACAGCCACGACATCTGCTTCATCGCGGACGGCGACACCCAGGGCTTCCTCGCCAGGCACCTCGGCACCGCGACCGGTGACATCCTCGACGTGGACGGCACCAAGCTCGGCGAGCACGACGGCGCGTACGGCTTCACCATCGGCCAGCGCAAGGGCCTGCGGATCGGCCGCCCGGCGCCGGACGGCAAGCCGCGCTACGTGCTCGACATCTCCCCGGTGAACAACACCGTCACCGTCGGCCCGGCCGAGGGCCTGGACGTGACCGGGCTGAGCGCGATCCGCCCGCGCTGGTGCGGCGGCGAGCCGGCCGCCGACGGCCGCTACACCGCCCAGCTGCGCGCGCACGGCGAGAAGGTGCCGGTCTTCGCCTCCGTCGTCGACGGCGAGCTCCGCGTCCGCCTGGACTCCCCGGCCCGCGGCATCGCCCCCGGCCAGGCCGTGGTGCTGTACGACGGCACCCGGGTGGTCGGCTCGGCCACCATCGCGACGACGGAGCGCCCGGCGGTCAAGGCCTGACCGACTGGGCGGGCCGGTCCAGCCGGGCCGACTGTCCGTGTCTGTTCTCGGTGGGTCCCCCGGGGCGCCGGCCGGGGAGCCCGGCACCCCGGGGGGCGGTTCGGCGCGGTGCGGTTACGGCGCGAGCCGCTCGGCCATGAGCTGAGGGAAGATGGGCCTCCCGGCGCTGTTGGTGAAGAGCACCGAGCTGGCGTTGTTTCCGGTGGTCTGGAAGGCGTCGAGCTCGATCACGTCACCGACTTTCAGGTCGACGATCGTCGAGGTGTCCTGCGACGTGTCGTGGGGGTTGTCGGCGCCCTTCTCGCCCTCGGAGACCCGCACGCCGTTGACCAGGACGGACAGGTCGCGCACGGCGCTCGCGTTCGGGAGGAAGTTCCAGAAGAGCTTCCCCTGGAGGTAGTAGCGCCCGGGCGTGTGGACCACGAGGGTCGAGTTCACCGGGTCGAACATCGCGTCCGTGTCGAACTCGGCCTGGGTGAAGGTGATCTTGGTTTGGGTGTTCGTCGGGATGACCTGCGGGCTGGTGGCGACGATCTTCGCGCCGACGTCGACCCGCTTGCAGTGCTCCTTCCCGTCCGGCCCGGCGGGGTCGTCGGCCGGACCGGGAACCGTCGCGCCCTGCTCGGTCGATCTGCAGGGCGATCCACCGGATACCGCATGGCCCACCGGGGCGCCCGCCTGAGCCGCGCCTGTGGTGACCAGTACGGCCAACCCGGTCGCCGCGAGAAGAGCGGGAATCCGCCGACGCATCGTGATGCCAGCCATGTCGTGCATGTCCTTTCAGTGAAACCGACAGGGGAAGCCCCGGGGCACCGTTTCCGCACGGCGACCCGACAGGGCGTCAAGGACATGACTAGCCCGCCGCGGGGGAGCCCGCCATCGAGCGTCCGCCGCTCCGCTCACCCGGCCGGAGGACTTCCCGGAGCCCGGCCCGGCACGTCTGACCTGGGGATCGAGCGACGGTGCGGTCCGGATGCCGCACCTGACAGGTACGCACGACGGGCGGCGGCCAAACCGGGTGAGTGAGGGCGGTGGGGCGTGATAGACCAATGAGCACTATGAATATCTGCGTCTTCTGCTCCGCGTACTCGCTCGACGACCGATACTCCGCCCCCGCCGCCGAGTTCGCCCGGCTGCTGGGGGAGGGCGGGCACACCCTGGTCTGGGGCGGCTCGAACGCCGGGCTCATGGGTCTGCTCGCCGATGAGGTGAGGGCGGCCGGCGGCAAGCTCGTGGGCGTGCTGGTCGAGATGCTGAAGCACAAGGGGTACGTCGGCGCCGACGAGCTCGTCATGACCCGAGACCTGGCCGAGCGCAAGGCGGAGTTGGCCGCCCGGGCGGACGCCATCGTCGTGCTGGTGGGCGGGCTGGGCACCCTGGACGAGGTCACCGAGGTGCTGGAGCTCAAGAAGCACGGGATGTTCGAGAAGCCGGTGGTGGTCCTCGACACCGAGGGGTTCTACTCGGGGATGCGCACCCAGCTGGAGCGGATGGACACCGAGGGGTTCCTGCCGCGGCCGCTCGGCGAGCTGATCACCTTCGCCGACACCCCGGCCGAGGTCTTCGAGCAGCTCAAGGCCTGAGAGGATCGGGGCCATGGCTGCACATCTGATCACCGGCGCGGGCTCGGGCATCGGCGCCGTCCTGGCCGGGCGCCTCGCCGAGCGCGGCGACGACCTCTGGCTGCTGGCCCGCGACGCCCGCCGGGCCGCCGAGCTGCGCGAGCGCTTCCCCGGCGCCCGCACCCTGGTCGGCGACCTGGGCGACCCGGCCAAGCTGTCCTGGGCCTTCGGGCACCAGCAGCTGCCCGTCGAACTGGACTCCCTGCTGCACGTCGCGGGCGTCGTCGAGCTGGGCCCGGTCGGTGACCTGCCGGTCAAGGCGTGGCAGGAGACGCTCAACGTCAACCTGGTCGCGCCCGCCGAGCTGACCCGGCTGCTGCTGCCCTCGCTGCGCCTGGCCAAGGGCCACGTCGTCTTCGTCAACTCCGGCGCAGGGCTGAGCGCCCACGCCGACTGGGCGGCGTACGCGGCGAGCAAGCACGGTCTCAAGGCGCTCGCCGACGCGCTGCGCCAGGAGGAGCACGCGAGCGGCGTCCGGGTCACCTCCGTCTACCCCGGCCGCACCGCGACGGCGATGCAGGTCAAGGTGCACCAGCAGGAGGGCAAGGAGTACGACGCCACCCGCTGGATCGAGCCGGAGTCGGTGGCGAGGGCGATCCTCGCCGCGCTCGACGCCTCCCGCGACGCGGAGATCACCGAGATCACCGTCCGCCCGGGGCGCTGAAACACGAACGGCGCCGCGCACTAGGCTCGGACGGGTGAGCACCCCACACCCCTTCCCCGACCTGCACGGCGCCGCCACCGGCGTCGGCTCGCTGCCCGGCACCGACGCGCGGGAGGCCGCCAGGACCTCCACGGGGGCCCTGGAACACCTGCCGTTCCTGCCCGAGCTGCCCGCGCGCGGGCCGGGCGCCGACATGATCGGCCGCAGCGCCGGCCTGCTGGTCGAGCTGTTCGCGCAGACCGAGCCGAGCGGCTGGCGCTTCGCCGACCGCCCCGGCCGGGACACCAGGCGGGCCCACTCGTGGCTCGGCGAGGACCTCGACGCGCTGGAGGAGTTCACCCAGGGCCACCGGGGCGCGCTCAAGGTCCAGGCCGTCGGGCCGTGGACGCTGGCCGCCTCCATCGAGCTGAAGCACGGTGAGAAGGCCCTCGCGGACCGCGGCGCCTGCCGGGACATCGCCGAGTCGCTCACCGAGGGCCTGCGCCGCCACCTCGCCGAGGTCCGCAAGCGGGTGCCCGGCGCGGAGGTGGTGCTCCAGCTCGACGAGCCCTCGCTGCCCGCCGTGCTGGCCGGCGCCGTGAAGACCGCCAGCGGCTTCCAGCGGCTGCGCGCGGTGGACCGGCAGGTCGCCGAGGAGCAGTTGCGCGAGCTGATCCGGGCCCTGGACGCGCCCGTGATCGTGCACTGCTGCGCGCCGGAGGTGCCGATCCCGCTGCTGCGCCGGGCGGGCGTGGCCGGCGTCTCGCTGGACTTCTCGCTGCTGACCGAGCGCGCGGACGACGACCTCGGCGAGGCCGTCGAGGCGGGCACGACGATCCTCGCGGGTGTCGTCCCCTCCGCTGACCAGGAGGTGTCGGACCCGGCCGGTAGTGTCCAGGGTGTCAGGACCTTGTGGCGCAGGCTCGGGTTCGCCCCGGAGCTGCTGGGCCGTCGTGTGCTGGTGACACCGACCTGTGGGCTGGCCGGGGCCTCCCCGGCGTACGCGCGCAAGGCGCTGTTGCTCGCGGCGCGGGCGGCGCAGAGCCTGGTGGACAACCCGGAATGAGAACGTAGGAGGGCTTGCGGTGGTGGCGGTCGAGGGCTGGGAGGACGTCCCGGCGGAGGTGCGCAGGCGGCACGCCGAGCTGGCACAGGAGATCACCGACCACCGCGCCCGGTACTACGAGCAGGACGCGCCGGTCGTCAGCGACGCCGAGTTCGACGCCCTGATGCGCGAGCTGGAGGCCATCGAGGCCGAGCACCCGGCCCTGGTCACCCCGGACTCGCCGACCCAGAAGGTCGGCGGCGCACCCACCGAACTGTTCGCCGAGGTCGAGCACCGCGAGCGGCTGCTCAGCCTCGACAACGCCATGGACGACGACGAGCTCGCCGCCTGGGCCGAGCGGGTCGCCACCGAGCTGCACGGCATCGACTACCACTTCCTGTGCGAGCTCAAGGTGGACGGCCTGGCCGTCAACCTCACCTACGAGAACGGCCAGTTGGTGCAGGCGGCGACCCGCGGCGACGGCCGGGTCGGCGAGGACATCACCGCCAACGTCCGCACCATCAAGGAGATCCCGCACCAGCTCAAGGGCGACGACATCCCCGAGCTGGTGGAGATCCGCGGCGAGGTCTACTTCCCGACCGAGGCCTTCGACGCGCTCAACGCCTCCTTCGCGGAGGAGAACGAGCGCCGTCGCCAGGAGAACGAGGAGCGCGCCAAGGAGGGCAAGCGGCCCCGGGCGATGATCCGGCTGTTCATGAACCCTCGTAACGCCGCCGCCGGTTCGCTGCGCCAGAAGGACCCGCGCGTCACCGCCTCCCGCCCGCTGCACATGGTGGTGCACGGCATCGGTGCCCGGGTCGGCTTCGACATCGACAACCAGTCGCACGCCTACGACCTGCTGTACGAGTGGGGCCTGCCCACCGCCCGGCACAACAAGGTGGTGAAGACCCTCACTGAGGTACGGGCGTTCATCAAGCACTACGGCGAGCAGCGGCACTCCGTCGAGCACGAGATCGACGGCGTCGTGGTCAAGGTGGACGAGATCGCCCTGCAGGGCCGGCTCGGCGCCACCTCCAAGTCCCCGCGCTGGGCGATCGCCTGGAAGTACCCGCCGGAGGAGGTCACCGGCAAGCTGGCCGAGATCAAGGTCGGCATCGGCCGCACCGGCCGGGCCACCCCGTACGCGGTGCTGGCCGAGCCGGTGAAGGTGGCCGGTTCGATGGTCCAGTACGCGACGCTGCACAACCAGGAGATCGTCAAGGCCAAGGACGTCCTGCTCGGCGACACCGTGGTGCTGCGCAAGGCCGGTGACGTCATCCCGGAGATCCTCGGCCCGGTCTACGACCTGCGGGACGGCACCGAGGAGGCCTTCGTGATGCCCTCGCACTGCCCGGAGTGCGGCAGCGAGCTGCGCCCGATGGCCGAGGGCGACATCGATCTGCGCTGCCCGAACGCCCGGTTCTGCCCGGCCCAGATCCGCGAGCGGATCGCCTTCCTCGGCGGGCGGTCGTGCCTGGACATCGAGGGTCTCGGCTACGTCGCCGCCACCGCGCTGACCCAGCCGCTGGAGCCGACCGAGGCGCCGGTGCGCAACGAGGGCGACATCTTCGGCCTGACCGAGGAGCGGTTGCTGCCGATCAGGGTGCTGGTCCGGGACCAGAAGACCGGTATGCCGAAGCTGGACGACGTCACGGGCGAGGAGAAGGAGGTGTTCTTCTTCGCCACCACCACGGGTGCGGCCAAGAAGACCACCGGCCTGCTGCTGGAGAATCTCAACAACGCCAAGGAGCGCCCGCTCTGGCGCTACCTCAACGGGCTGTCCATCCGTCACGTCGGCCCGGTGGCCGCCCAGGCGCTGGCGCGCGAGTTCCGCGACCTGGACGCGATCTTCGCGGCCGACGAGGAGCGGCTGGCCGCCACCGAGGGCGTCGGGACCGGCACCGCCCGCTCGATCATCGAGTGGTATCAGGAGGAGTGGCACCGGGAGATCCTGGAGAAGTGGCGCGCGGCCGGCGTCCGCTTCGTCGAGGAGCCCGCGGACGAGGGGGAGGCGGAGCGCCCGCTGGAGGGCCTGACCGTGGTGGTCACCGGCACGCTGGTCGGGCACACCCGGGACGGCGCCAAGGAGGCGCTGACCTCGCGCGGAGCGAAGGTGACCGGATCGGTGTCGAAGAAGACCGATTTCCTGGTCGCGGGTGACAATCCAGGGTCCAAGTACGACAAGGCCGTTCAGCTCGGCCTGCCGATCCTGGACGACGCCGGCTTCGCCGTCCTGCTCGCCGACGGCCCGGCCGCGGCCCGCGCCCACCTGGGACTCGACGAGCCCGAGGAGGCCCCCGCCGCGGGCTGACCCGAGCCGCGAGTGGCCGAATCCGCCTTGTTATCGTCCTGATGCAACGTCACCGGGTGCCGTTCAGTGAAAGCGGGCACAGTGTCACTGGGCGACACCCGGGCACGGTGGCGCGTTTCCGGTTGTCCGAAAGTCTGCCCACCGGGTGGGCCCCGGCATACCCTGGAGCGCAACAGAGTGTCAGCAGGGGTGGGGGCACCGGCTGAGCCGGTACTCCGCGGGGTCGCTCCATGCCCGCCAGCAGTCGGTACCGGCACGGTGCCTCACCGTAAGGCGGCCTGACGGGGCGGGCCCGACGGAGGACAGGGCTTATGGATCGTACGACCGGCGGCGCGCCCACACGCCCGCCGCAGGGGGTGGCGGGTGCGGTCCTGCTGCTCGGCGTGCTGCTGGCCGGTGCCGCGCCGCTCATCCCGCTGGCCGTCCTGGTCTACCGGTACGAACCCGAGCTGTTGCCGCTGTTCGCGGTGCCGCTGGCCGTCCTGGTCGCGGCGTGGCGGATCGCCCGGGACCGCGCCCGCGACCAGCTGACCGACCCGCTGACGGACCTGCCCAACCGTCAGGCCCTGCTGCTGGCCGCCCAGGAGGCGATAGCCGAGCACGAACAGGGCTACAGCGTCGGTCTCATACTGCTCGACCTCGATCGCTTCCGATCACTCAACGATACGCTCGGTCACACCGCCGGTGACCGGCTCCTCGTGCACATCGCCCGCCGGCTGCACCGCGCCCTGCGCTCCGGCGGTTCGGCCGGCAGCCCCACCCGGGAGTCCATCGACGACGTCTTCGCCGGCCTGCCCCGGCACTACCGCCGCGGCCGCCCGATGGTGGCCCGGATGGGCGGCGACGAGTTCGCCGTCCTGCTGCCCGGCATCAACTGCCCGGACTGCCTGGAGCGCGTCGCCAGGGCGCTGATCGCCGAACTCGCCGCCCCGATCCGGCTGGACGGGCTGCTGCTCGTCCTGGAGGCCAGCGCGGGCGTCTGCGTCTTCCCGCAGCACGCCCAGGACGCCGAGTCGCTGCTGCGCCGCGCCGACGTCGCGATGGGCCACGCCCAGCGCGGGCGCAGCGGCGTCGAGCAGTACGACGAGACGCAGGACGCCGACACGCCGTACCGGATCGGGCTCCTGGGGGACCTGCGCCGGGCCCTGGAGACCGGCGAGGTGCAGTTGCACTACCAGCCGAAGGTGGCCTTCGACGGCCGGGTGGTGGGTCTGGAGGCGCTGCTGCGCTGGGAGCGGCCGGGCCAGGGCCGGGTGTCGCCGGACGAGTTCGTCGGGCTCGCCGAGTCCAGCGGGCTGATGCCGCGGCTGACCGACTACGTGCTGGAGGCCGCGGTCGGCCAGCTCGCGTACTGGCGCGACCAGGGCCTGCAGGTGCAGGTCGCGGTGAACGTCTCGCCGCGCGACGTGCTCAACCCCGGCTTCGCGCAGCGCGTCGCCGGGCACCTGGTGCGCCACCAGGTGCCGGCCCACGCGCTCCAGCTGGAGATCACCGAGCGGCTCCTGCTGGACGACTCCCGGCGGGCCGCCGACACCCTGGCCGAGCTGCGCGGCTACGGCGTCGGAATGTCCCTGGACGACTTCGGCACCGGTCACTCCTCGCTGGTGCGGCTGCGCAGCCTGCCGGTCGGCGAGCTGAAGATCGACCGCTCGTTCGTCTCCCGGATGGTCGCCGACGACCACGACGCGGCGGTGGTCCGCTGCTCGGTGGAGCTGGCGCACTCGCTGGGGCTGACCGTGGTCGCCGAGGGCGTCGAGGACGACGAGACCTGGGAGCGGCTGCACTGCATGGGCGTGGACGCGGTGCAGGGCTGGCTGGTGTCGGCCGCGCTGCCGCCCGAGCAGGCCACCGCCTGGCTGCGGGTGCACCGCACCGGCACCCCGACCATGGAGCGGCTGGCCGCCACGCTGCCGCCCGTCATCAAGCCGGCCGTCCAGAAGATCCCCGGCGGCAAGCCCGCGATGCCGCCGGTCCTGCCGCCGACGCTCCCGCCCGTCCTGCCTCCCGTCGTGCAGGCCGTGCAGGCCGCGCAGATGGAGATCAAGGCGCCGGGGGCGCAGAGTTGGGCCCGGACCAGGCCGCAGTGACCGCGCCGCCGGTTACTCGTTGGCCGGTGGCCGGGCCGGGCCCCATAGGATGGGGTCCAAAGACCACGAGGACGGGAGCGCCGAGCCGGCTGCTCCTGCCCGGGCCCGGCACCGCTGAAGCAGCGCCGGGCCTCACCAGAACTCACCCTGAGGATCGCTGCATGCCTGGCATCACGCGCGAGGAGGTCGCCCACCTCGCCCGGCTGTCGCGTCTTGAGCTGAAGCCCGAAGAGCTGGACCACTTCGCCGAGCAGCTCGACGTGATCATCGGCGCGGTCGCCCGCGTTTCCGAAGTCGCCGGACAGGACGTCCCGCCGACCTCCCACCCGCTTCCGCTGACCAACGTCATGCGGGCGGACGAGGTGCGGCCGTCGCTCACCCCGGAGCAGGCGCTCGCGAGCGCGCCCGCCGCCGAGGAGCAGCGTTTCCGTGTGCCGCAGATCCTCGGGGAGGACTGACCGAGATGACCGAGCTGATCCGTTACACGGCCGCCGAGACCGCCGCCGCCATCGCCAAGGGCGAGGTGTCCGCCGTCGAGGTCGCGCAGGCGCACCTGGACCGCATCGACGCGGTCGACAAGAAGGTCAACGCCTTCCTGCACGTCGACACCGAGGGCGCGCTGGACGCCGCCAAGGCCGTCGACGAGAAGCGCGCCCGCGGCGAGGAGCTGGGCCCGCTGGCCGGCGTCCCGCTCGCGCTGAAGGACGTCTTCACCACCAAGGGCGTGCCGACCACCTGCGGCTCCAAGATCCTCGAAGGCTGGATCCCGCCGTACGACGCCACGCTGACCACGCGACTCAGGGACGCCGGCGTCGTCATCCTCGGCAAGACCAACATGGACGAGTTCGCGATGGGCTCCTCCACCGAGAACTCGGCCTACGGCCCGACCGGCAACCCGTGGGACCTCTCCCGCATCCCCGGCGGTTCCGGCGGCGGTTCGGCCGCGGCGCTGGCCGCCTTCGAGGCCCCGCTGGCGATCGGCACCGACACCGGCGGCTCGATCCGCCAGCCCGGCGCCGTCACCGGCACCGTCGGCGTCAAGCCGACCTACGGCGCGGTCTCCCGCTACGGCCTGATCGCGTTCTCCAGCAGCCTGGACCAGGGCGGCCCGTGCGCCCGCACCGTGCTGGACGCGGCGCTGCTGCACGAGGCCATCGCCGGGCACGACCCGCTGGACTCCACCTCGATCGACGCGCCCGTCCCGGCCGTCGTCGAGGCCGCGAAGCTGCGCGACGTGCGCGGCATGCGCATCGGTGTCGTCAAGGAGTTCGCCGGCGAGGGCTACCAGGCCGGCGTGATGCAGCGCTTCAACGAGTCGGTGGAGCTGCTGCGCGAGCTGGGCGCCGAGGTCGTCGAGGTGTCCTGCCCGTCCTTCACCCTGGCGCTGCCCGCGTACTACCTGATCGCGCCGTCGGAGTGCTCCTCCAACCTGGCCCGCTTCGACGCCATGCGCTACGGCCTGCGGGTCGGCGACGACGGCTCGCGCTCGGCCGAGGAGGTCACCGCCCTCACCCGCGAGGCCGGTTTCGGCCCCGAGGTGAAGCGCCGCATCATGCTCGGCACCTACGCCCTCTCCTCGGGCTACTACGACGCCTACTACGGCTCGGCCCAGAAGGTCCGCACGCTCATCTCGCGCGACTTCGACGCCGCTTTCGCCGGTGTGGACGTGCTGGTCTCGCCGACCACGCCGACCACCGCCTTCCCGATCGGCGAGCGCGCCGACGACCCGATGGCGATGTACCTGGCCGACCTGTGCACGATCCCGTCGAACCTGGCGGGCAACGCGGCCATGTCGCTGCCGGTCGGTCTGGCCCCGGAGGACAATCTCCCGGTCGGCCTGCAGATCATCGCACCCGCGATGGCGGACGACCGCCTGTACCGCGTGGGCGGCGCCGTCGAGGCCGCACTCAACGACAAGTGGGGGCACACCCTGCTGGAGGAGGCACCGGCACTGTGAGCAAGATCGAGAAGGCCAAGGGCTTCAAGCACACCAAGCCCGGCCTGTGGCTGTCCATCGGAACCAGCGCCTTCGGTGCGATCTCCGTCGTCAAGGACGTCCGCAAGGCCCGCGAGGAGAGCGACACCCTGAAGCTGGTCAACGCCCTGGTCGGCGCCGCCGCGCTGATCACCGGCACCGCCCTGCTGGTGCGCGAGCTGCGGCAGCTCGGCTCCGACGACGTGCTGCTGGGCTGAGCTGAGCGCCCTGGCCCGGCCCCGCGCGAGCGGCGGCCGGGCCCGTACCTCCCAAGTCTTATGAGTGAAGGGACGCTGTGAGCGTCATGAACCTGGTCTCCTACGAGGACGCTCTCGCGTCGTACGACCCGGTGATGGGCCTTGAGGTCCACGTCGAGCTGGGCACCAAGACCAAGATGTTCTGCGGTTGCTCGACCGAGCTGGGCGCCGAGCCGAACAGCCAGACCTGCCCGACCTGCCTGGGCCTGCCGGGCTCGCTGCCGGTGGTCAACGCGACCGGTGTGGAGTCGGCGGTCAAGATCGGCCTGGCGCTCAACTGCGAGATCGCCGAGTGGTGCCGGTTCGCGCGGAAGAACTACTTCTACCCGGACATGCCCAAGAACTTCCAGACCTCGCAGTACGACGAGCCGATCGCCTTCAACGGCTACCTCGACGTGCAGCTGGAGGACGGCTCGACCTTCCGCGTGGAGATCGAGCGCGCCCACATGGAGGAGGACACCGGCAAGTCCACCCACGTCGGCGGCGCCACCGGCCGCATCCACGGTGCCGAGTACTCGCTGCTCGACTACAACCGGGCCGGCATCCCGCTGATCGAGATCGTCACCAAGCCGATCGTCGGCGCCGGCGAGCGCGCCCCCGAGGTCGCCAAGGCCTACGTCACCGAACTGCGCGAGCTGATCCGGGCGCTCGGCGTGTCCGAGGCGCGCATGGACAAGGGCCAGATGCGCTGCGACGTCAACCTGTCGCTGCGCCCGAACGGCACCGAGAAGTTCGGCACCCGCTCGGAGACCAAGAACGTCAACTCGCTGCGCAGCGTGGAGCGGGCCGCCCGGTACGAGATCCAGCGCCACGCCACGGTGCTGACCGACGGCGGCACGATCATCCAGGAGACCCGCCACTTCCACGAGGACGACGGCTCCACCACCTCGGGCCGCGTCAAGGAGGAGGCGGAGGACTACCGCTACTTCCCGGAGCCGGACCTGGTGCCGATCGCCCCCTCGCGCGAGTGGGTCGAGGAGCTGCGCGCCGGGCTGCCCGAGCTGCCGCGCGTGCGCCGGGCCCGCCTCCAGGCCGAGTGGGGCCTGTCCGACAAGGACATGCAGTCCGTCCTCAACGCCGGTGCGGTCGAGCCGATCCAGGAGACCATCGCCGCCGGCGCCCCGGCCGACCAGGCCCGCAAGTGGTGGATGGGCGAGCTGGCCCGCCGCGCCAACGAGACCGGCACCGAGCTCACCGAGCAGCCGATCACCCCGGCGCAGGTCGCCCGGGTCGCCGCGCTGGTCGCCGAGGGCAAGCTGAACGACAAGCTGGCCCGCCAGGTCATCGAGGCCGTGCTGGCCGGCGAGGGCGAGCCGGACGAGGTCGTCGAGAAGCGCGGCCTGGCCGTCGTCTCGGACGACTCCGCGCTCGGCGCCGCCGTCGACCAGGCCATCGCCGAGAACGAGGCCGTCGCCGCCAAGATCCGCGACGGCAAGGTCGCGGCCGTGGGCGCGCTGGTCGGCGCGGTCATGAAGGCCACCCGCGGACAGGCGGACGCCGCCCGCGTGAAGGATCTGATCCTGGAGCGGCTTGCCGCGGAAGGACAGTAAGCACAGCCTGGAGCGGCTCGCCGCGGAAGGACAGTAAGCACAGTCTGGAGAAGCTGGGCGTCTGTGCCTGAGGTCCTAAGGCGTCTTAGGCGTCTAAGGCCATCTAAGTAAGGCCTAAGGCCCGGTTCCACCCCCACATTGGGAGGGAACCGGGCCTTTGCCGTGCCCGGGCGACCCCGCCTAAGGCATCCGGGCCCCCGAAGATCGGGAAGCCTGCCGATGTGCTGCACCCCTCTGGGAGAGGAGGGTCTTACCCGACAGAGAAGAAAGAGACCCACCACAGAAGGAACCACCGTGATCGAGTACGAGCTCATCCAGCAGCAGGTCCACGAGCTTCAGGCCCGCGCCGAGCACCAGCGCCTGGTCCGCGAGGCCAAGGCCGCCGGCCGCGCCAAGCGCCGTCCGGTCGTCGCCCGCTTCCAGCGCCGCCCCGTGCGGAAGACCGAATGCTGATCGACCGGCACCCGAGCAGTGCCGAGGGGACTTCGGAGGGGGAGGCGCGACAGGAAAGCGCCTCCCCCTCCGGGCGTTCGCCGGGCGAGATATCCCCTCGGCCCGGCGCGTCCGCCTATGGCATGCTCGCCTCCATGCAGCAGATGTCGGTGAGTCCCGTCTTCGTCGGCCGCGGCACCGAGATCACCGCCCTCGCGGACGCGCTGCGCCGGGCCGGCTCCGGCAGCCCGCAGACCGTCCTGATCGGCGGCGAGGCGGGCGTCGGCAAGACCCGCCTGCTGGAGGAGTTCCTGGACCGCGCCGGCCACGGCGGGGGAGTGGTCACCACCCTGGGCGGCTGTCTGGAGATCGGCGCCGAGGGCCTCCCGTACGCGCCGCTCGCGGGCGCGCTGCGCCGGCTGCACCGCACGCTCGGCGCCGAACTGGAGGCCGCCGCGGCCGGCAGCGAGGGCCATCTCGCTCGCCTGCTGCCCGAGTTCGGCGACGCCGACGGCGAACCGAACGACGAGTACGGCCGGGCCCGGCTGTTCGAGCACACCGCGAGGCTGTTCGAGCGGCTCGGCGCGGACCGTACCCTCGTCATCGCCGTCGAGGACCTGCACTGGTCCGACCGTTCCACCCGCGAACTCCTCGCCTACCTGGTCCGCACCCTGCACCGCGCCCGGGTGCTGCTGATCGCCACCTACCGCACCGACGACCTGCACCGCCGCCACCCGCTGCGCCCCTTCCTCGCCGAGCTCGAACGGCTGCGCACCGTCCAGCGGCTGGAGCTGGAGCGGTTCCGCCGCGGCGAGGTCGCCGCCCAGCTGGCCGGCATCCTCGGCACCGCCGCGCCCGACCGGCAGCTGGTGGACCGGATCCACCGCCGCTCCGAGGGCAACCCGTTCTTCGTCGAGGAGCTGGCCACCGCCTTCCAGGACGGCTGCGGGGCCGGCCTCACCGACTCGCTGCGCGACATCCTGCTGGTCCGGGTGGAGAGCCTGGACGAGGAGGCCCAGAAGGTGGTGCGGATCGCCGCCGAGGGCGGCTCGCACGTCGAACACGCCCTGCTCGCCGCCGTCCTGGAGGACCTGATGGCGGACGAGGAGGAGCTGATCGGGGCCCTGCGGACGGCCGTCGGCGCCAACATCCTGCGCCCGGACGGCGACGGCGAGGGCTACCGCTTCCGGCACGCGCTGGTCCGCGAGGCCGTCTCGGACGACCTGCTGCCCGGCGAACGGCACCGGATCAACCGCAAGTTCGCGCTCGCCGTCGAGGCGGAGCCGCACCTCGTGCCGAGCGACGCCCTGCCCGCCCGGCTCGCCAACTACTGGTACCACGCGCACGATCCGGCCCGCGCCCTGCCGACCGCCCTGGACGCCGCCCGGGCCGCCCGGCGCCGCAACGCCTTCGCCGAGCAGCTGCGCATGCTCGAACGCGCCCTCGAACTCTGGGACATGGTCTCCGAGGACGTCCTCGCGCACACCCTGCGCCCGTACGACTGGGCCGAGACCTACCCGCCCGGCTCCTGCGACGTCGGCCCCCAGGACGAGAACTGCGGCCGGATCCAGCTGATCGACGTGTTCGCCGAGGCCGTGGTCGCCGCCCGGCGCAGCGGCGACCGCGAGCGCGGGCTCAGCCTCGCCCGCCGCGCGCTCAAGCTGGTCGACGAGAGCGTGGACCCGCTGCGCGCGGCCTGGTTCCGGATCAACCGGGCCCGGATGCTCGGCCACCTGCGACGCTCGGGCGACGACGAGGAGATCGCGCGCGCGCACCGGCTGGTCGACCACCTGCCGCCGTCCGCGGTGCAGGCCGAGGTGTTCGCACTCGGGGCCGGGGTGGCGATGCTCAAGCACCCCGGGCGCGAGCACGTCGAGCTCGCCGAGCGGGCGATCCGGATCGCCCGCGAGGTCGGCGCGCACGCCGTCGAGCAGCACGCCCGGATGACGCTCGCCAGTCTGCGCTACGACCTGGAGGGCGACGCCGAGTCCGGGCTGGCCGAACTGCGGGCCGCCGTCGAGGCGTCCCGCCGCCTCGGCACGCCGGACGTGCTGCTGCGCGGCATCAACAACCTCGCGAGCGTGCTGCGCGGGCTCGGCCGTGCCGAGGAGGCGATGGCGATGGCCCGCGAGGGCCTGGAGCACGCGGCCGGCTACGGCCTGGTGCGCAACAGCGGCTCCATCCTGACCGGCAACCTGGCCGAGGCGCTGATCGACCTCGGGCGCCTCGCGGAGGCCGTCGAGGTGCTGGGCGACTGCGAGCCGGACGGCACGGCCCTCGCCCACACCGAGTTCCTCGAACGGATGCGCGGCGAGGTCGCCCTGCTGGAGGGGGACCTGGCCAAGGCTGCGGTCCTCGTGGGCCGGGCCCGGGAGGCCAACCGGGTCGGCCAGATCCAGCACTCGGCGCCGATCAGCCGGCTCGCGGTGCGGATCGCCGCGCTGAACGGCCGGCCGCTGGAGGCCCGCGCCGAGTTGCTCGACGCGCTCGCGGACGCCCAGTGGCTCGGCGACGAGGCCGACGTGTACCCGCTGCTGTTCGAGGGGGCCGCGGTGGAGGCGGACGCCCGGGGCCTGCCGGAGGCCGGGGCGGGGCGGGCCGAGGTGCTGGCCGGGATCGCCGCGACTGCGGCCGGGCTCACCCCCAAGGCGCCGCTGCACCACGGCTGGGCCCGGCTGCTGGAGGGCGAGCTCGCCCGCGCGGAGGGCGCCGACACCCCGGAGCAGTGGGCCGCCGCGGTCGTCGCACTGCGGCCGGTCGGCCTGCCGCATCCGCTGGCGCTCGCCCTGTTGCGGGCCGGCGAGGCCGAGGTGCGGGCCGGGCGGCGCGAGGCGGCCGCCGAACTGCTGCGCGAGGCGCGGGAACTGGTCGAGGCACGGGGCGACCGCCCGCTGCTCACGGAGATCACGGGCCTGGCCGACCGGGCCGGGCTGACGCTCGCTCCGGCCGCGCCCGCGGCGGTCCCCGCGGAGCGGACCGCGCCGGCGGGTGAGTCCTTCGGCCTCACCCCCCGTGAGCGGGACGTGCTTCGATTGCTCGCGCGCGGCTGGACGAACCGGCAGATCGCCGAGGAGCTGTACATCTCGCCGAAGACCGCGAGCGTGCACGTCTCCAACATCCTCGGCAAGCTCGCGGTCGGCGGCCGGGGCGAGGCGGCCGCGCTGGCCCACCGCTTCCGCCTGTTCCCGGACGACCTGGCCCCGGCTGCCGGCTGACCGGCCCACCCGCTCCGGACCGGCCGGCCCACCCCGCCGACCGGTCCCGGGCAGGTGGGCGCCGTCGCGTGCTCCCGTGCGCGCCGTGTGAGCCCCCATCCGCGCGCCGCTGCCAACTGGGCAGATCCGCCGGAATCAGGTGCATTTCCCTACCCTCCCACCATTACTCTAAGTTCAGTGTGTGTGTCATTGAGTGACGGAATTGGTGTAGGGTCCCGATCGGGAACATCGGTGCGGTGCGGCGGCCGGAAGGTCGCCCACCCCCTGGGCCGCCGTTCTGGCGGGGCGCCGGGCCACCGCGTACGGCCAAGCGGCGCGCGGCCGGTGGTCCGCGGCCGGGGCGCCGGGTCCCTCGCCGGAGGGGGAGAGGTCAAGTGAGCTCCACCGACACGGTGCTGCCCGCGGCCGAACGGCCGGGCGCGCCGGCCGCTGACACGCCCGCCGCGGGACGCGGCCCGCTGCGCCGCCTGCGGGAGAGCCGCGCGCTGCCCTGCCTTGCCCTCGGCGCCCTCTGCCTCGGCTACGCCTTCGGCGCCGCGACCGGCTGGGGATCGTGCCAACTCGCCACCTTCATGGGCGACTTCGGGCTCGCCGCGGCGGCCCTCGCGGCCGCGCTGTCCTGCCTGGTCTACGGCTGCACGGTCGGCGGCCACGCCCGCCCGGCCTGGCTGCTGTTCGGCTTCTCCTCGTTCATGGTGGCCTTCGGCAACGGCACCTGGGGCTGGTACGAGCTCGTCGTGCGCACCCCGCTGCCGCAGGACTCGCTCGCCGAGTACGCCTTCCTGCTGTTCGCCCCGCTCGCCATCACCGGCGTCCTGGTGCTCGCCCAGCGCCCGCGCTCCGCGGCCGGCTGGCTCTGCCTCCTGCTGGACGGCTGGCTGATCGCCGGCTCGCTGTTCACCCTCAGCTGGAGCCTTGCGCTCGGCCGGATCGCCGCAGGCGAGGGCGGCTCGCCGCTGCGCCTGGCCCTCAACCTGGCCTACCCGGTGCTGGACATCCTGCTGGTCAGCCTGGTGGTCGGGCTGCGCTTCGGCGGCCGGGACGGCAACCGGGCCGCCGTGCACACCGCGATGATGGCGCTCGCCGTCACCGTGCTCTGCGACGCCCTGTTCACCTCCCCGGAGCTGCGCAGCAGCTACCACTCCGGCGAACTCCTCGACGCCGGCTGGTTCGCAGGCAGCCTGCTGCTGGCCTGGGCGCCGTGGTCGCCGCGCTGGCGCCGCCCGCTGCGCGAGCACCCGTCGGCCGGCGGCATGCCGCGCCGCCGGGTGGCCACCACGTTCAGCGTGCTCACCCCGTACGCGGCGGCCGCGGTCTGCACCGCCGGGATCCTCTACAACGCGATCGGCGGGCGCCCGCTCGACCGGGTGGTGGCCGCGGCCGCCTGCACCGTCGGCCTCGCGCTCATCCTGCGCCAGGGCGTGATGCTGCTCGACAACCTCTCGCTCGCCCAGGAACTCGCCCACAAGGAGGCGCACTTCCGCTCCCTGGTGCAGGGCTCCAGCGACGTCATCATGATCGCCGGCGCCAGCGGCGTGCTCTCGTACGTCTCCCCGGCCGCGCTCGGCGTCTACGGGCGCGACCCGGAGGAGCTGGTCGGCGGCAACCTGCTGGACCTCGTCCACCCCGAGGACGTCGACCGGGTGCTCGGCGAGGTGCGCCGCTACCTCGCCCGCGTCCGCCTCACCGCGCACCGCTCGCCCGGCACGGCCGAGCCGTCCGCCCGGGTGGAGTGCCGGATCGGCTCCGGCGACGGCGAGTGGCTGCACGTCGAGTCCACCGTCAGCCGGCACCGCGACGGCCTGATCCTCAACAGCCGGGACGTCACCGAACGCGTGATGCTCCAGGCCCAGTTGCAGCACAACGCCTTCCACGACCCGCTCACCGACCTGCCCAACCGGGCGCTGTTCACCCAGCGGCTGCGGGCCGCCCTCGGCAGCCGTGACCGGCAGGGCGGCCAGGGCGGCCAGGGTGAGCAGGGCGGCGCCGGGGTCGCCGTGCTCTTCCTCGACCTGGACGGCTTCAAGGCGGTCAACGACAGCGCCGGCCACCAGGTCGGCGACGAGCTCCTGGTGCAGGCCGCCCGCCGCCTCCAGGGCGCCGTCCGCTGCGGGGACACCGTCGCCCGTTTCGGCGGCGACGAGTTCGCCGCGCTGGTCTGCGGCCCGCTCGGCCGGCTCCAGGTCCAGGAGCTGGCCGAGCGGCTGCGGGTCGCGGTGTCGGAGCCGTACTGGATCGGCGGCGCCGAACTCGGCGTCGCCGCCAGCATCGGCATCGCCTTCGGCGCCCCCGAGCGCGGCCCGGCGGCCGACCCGCGCACCGGCGCCGACGAGCTCATGCGCAACGCCGACCTCGCGATGTACCGGGCCAAGTCCGAGGGCAAGGGCCGGGTGGTGCTCTACAGCCCCGCCATGCGGGCCGACCTGGAGCGCCGCACCGAGCTGGAGGAGCGGCTGCTGGCCGCCGTCCGCGAGGGCGGCTTCACGCTGCTCCACCAGCCCGTGGTGGACCTCGCCAGCGGCGCGGTGACCGGCGTCGAGGCGCAGGCCCGCTGGCGTTCGGCGAAGGGCCTGCTGCTCACCCCCGCCGAGTTCCTGCGCTCGGCCGAACACGGCGACGCGGCCACCCGGTTCGCCCGCTGGCTGATCCAGGAGGCGGTGGCGGCCGCCGCCGCCCGGCGCGGCCTGCCCTCCCGCTCCCGCTCGGGGCCCGCACCGGTGTCCGTCGCGGTCCGGCTCTCCGCCGAGCGCCTGTGCTCGCCCGGACTGTACGAGACGGTCGCGGCCGCGCTGCGCGACAGCCGGCTGCCGGCCGGCGAGCTGGTGATCGAGGTGGCCCGGATGGGCCCGGACGCCCTCGCCGACGAACTCGGCCGCCGCCTGGCCGCGTTGCGCCGGCTCGGGGTCGCCACCGTGCTGGCCGGCTACGGCGCCGGCAGCGGCTCGCTGGGCGCCCTCGCCCGGCTCCCGCTCGACGGGCTCAAGCTGGACCGCACCCTCGTCCAGGACCTCGGCGAGTCCGCGCTCGGCCGCACCCTCGCCGGGCACGCGCTGCGCCTCGGCCGCGACCTCGGCCTCGTCACCGGCGCCGAGGGGGTGGACCTGCCCCGGCAGATCGCCGCCCTCCAGGAGCTCGGCTGCCGCCAGGGCCAGGGCTCGGCCTTCGCCCCGCCGCTCGACGAGACCCGGCTGCGCCGCGCCCTGGCGCGCCGCGGCTACCCGCTGCCGAGACCGCTCGGCTCGCTCTCGGCCCGCCGCGCGTACCTGGCCGCCGACACCCGGACGAGTGGCCGCGGGGAGCTCCCCGGCGGGCGTGTCGTAGATCACCACGGGGCCTGCGACCTGCCCGGACACCGGGCCGTGGCAGGTCCGGGAGGGGGTCCGCATGGCGAGACGGCCGTCCCACCTGCTTGACACGCGCCCCCGGACGGGAGGAAGGTCGATCCCATGCGCACCCGAATTCTCGTACTTGGCGGGCGCGTCGGCTGAGCGGGCACGCACGCCCCGCTTGTGACAGACCGACGCGCCACCCCTCGCATGCCCTGGGCACGAGGGGTTTTTTGTTGCACTGACGCTGTTCCACCACGCAAGACCCCTGGCCCCAACTGCTCCGCGAACCCCACCGAAACGGGGAAAAGCGGGACGATTGAGGCAGAGCCGGCGATCGGCCCGAAACGGGACCCCACCCTCGAAGCACCCGGGGCCCGCACCACCGGGCCGGCAAAACCCGAGAAGAGACAGGCAGATGACCGAGCACGCCGCATCCCCCCGCCGCGGGGACAACCCGGCCTCCCACGCTCCCGCTCCCCAGCACGTCGTCGAGACCATGACCGGCGCCCAGTCGCTCATCCGCTCGCTCGAAGCCGTGGGCGCGGACACCGTCTTCGGCATCCCGGGCGGGGCCATCCTTCCCGCGTACGACCCGCTGATGGACTCGGTCAAGGTGCGCCACATCCTGGTCCGCCACGAGCAGGGCGCCGGTCACGCCGCCACCGGATACGCCCAGGCCACCGGCAAGGTCGGGGTCTGCATGGCCACCTCGGGGCCGGGCGCGACCAACCTGGTCACCCCGATCGCCGACGCCTACATGGACTCCGTGCCGGTCGTCGCGATCACCGGCCAGGTCGCCTCCAAGGCGATCGGCACCGACGCCTTCCAGGAGGCGGACATCTGCGGCATCACGATGCCGATCACCAAGCACAACTACCTGGTCACCGATCCCGCCGAGATCCCTCGGGTGATCGCCGAGGCGTTCCACATCGCCGCCACCGGCCGCCCCGGCCCGGTCCTGGTCGACATCGCCAAGGACGCGCTCCAAGCCACCACCACCTTCCGCTGGCCGGTCGAGGCCTCGCTGCCCGGCTACCGCCCGGTCACCAAGCCGCACGCCAAGCAGATCCGCGAGGCCGCGAAGATGCTGGTGAGCGCCAAGCGCCCGGTGCTGTACGTCGGCGGCGGCGTGATCAAGGCGCAGGCCACCGCCGAGCTGCGGATCCTGGCCGAGCTGACCGGCGCCCCGGTCGTCACCACCCTGATGGCGCTCGGCGCCTTCCCCGACAGCCACCCGCAGCACCTGGGCATGCCCGGCATGCACGGCTCCGTCCCGGCCGTCACCGCGCTGCAGAAGGCGGACCTGCTGTTCACCCTCGGCGCCCGCTTCGACGACCGCGTCACCGGCAAGCTGGACGGCTTCGCCCCCTACGCCAAGATCGTCCACGCGGACATCGACCCGGCCGAGATCGGCAAGAACCGCCCGGCCGACGTGCCGATCGTCGGCGACGCCCGCGAGGTGCTGGCCGACCTGATCGTCGCCGTCCAGGCCGAGTTCGACGCCGGCCACAAGGGTGACTACACCGAGTGGTGGCAGAAGCTCGACGAGTGGAAGAAGACCTACCCGCTGGGCTACGAGCCCGCCCCGGCCGGGCAGCTCTCGCCGCAGCAGGTCATCGAGCGGATCGGCCGGCTCGTCGGCCCGGAGGCCATCTACGCCGCGGGCGTCGGCCAGCACCAGATGTGGAGCTCGCAGTTCATCCGCTTCGAGAAGCCGGGCACCTGGCTCAACTCGGGCGGCGCGGGCACCATGGGCTACGCGGTCCCGGCCGCGATGGGCGCCAAGGCGGGCCGCCCGGAGGCCGTGGTCTGGGCGATCGACGGCGACGGCTGCTTCCAGATGACCAACCAGGAGCTGGTCACCTGTGCCCTGAACGGCATCCCGATCAAGGTCGCGATCATCAACAACGGCTCGCTGGGCATGGTCCGGCAGTGGCAGACGCTGTTCTACAACCAGCGCTACTCCAACACCGTGCTGCACGCCGGCCCCGGCCACGACGGCGTCGAGCCGCCGGAGCAGGGCGGCACCCGGATCCCCGACTTCGTCAAGCTGTCCGAGGCGATGGGCTGCGTCGGCCTGCGCTGCGAGCGCCCCGAGGACCTGGACGCGGTCATCGAGCAGGCGATGGCGATCGACGACCGCCCGGTCGTCATCGACTTCATCGTCCACCAGGACGCCATGGTCTGGCCGATGGTCGCGGCCGGCACCAGCAACGACGAGATCCAGTTCGCCAAGGGCGTCCGTCCCGACTTCGGCGACGACCTCGACTGAAGCCCCCATCCAGAACGACTGAGGAACCACATGTCCAAGCACACCCTCTCCGTCCTGGTCGAGAACAAGCCCGGCGTGCTCGCCCGCATCGCCTCGCTCTTCTCCCGTCGGGGCTTCAACATCGACTCCCTCGCCGTCGGCCCGACCGAGCACCCGGACGTGTCCCGGATGACGATCGTGGTCAACGTCGAGGACCTCCCGCTGGAACAGGTCACCAAGCAGCTCAACAAGCTCGTGAACGTGATAAAGATCGTCGAACTCGACCAGGCCGCTGCGATCCAGCGGGAACTGGTCCTGGTGAAGGTCCGCGCCGACAACGAGACCCGGTCGCAGATCGTCGAGATCGTCCAGCTGTTCCGTGCCAAGACCGTCGACGTGTCGCCCGACGCGGTGACCATCGAGGCCACCGGCAGTTCGGACAAGCTGGAGGCCATGCTCCGGATGCTGGAGCCGTACGGCATCAAGGAACTGGTCCAGTCCGGCCTGGTCGCCATCGGGCGCGGCGCCCGTTCGATCACGGATCGTTCGCTCCGCGCCCTCGACCGCAGCGCTTGACCCAGCGCTTCTCAAACGCTGAACAAAGACCCCACACCCCGCCGGGTGCGAATACGGTAGGCACCGCGTACCCGGCACCCATCACGCAAGGAGATGTGCCCCCGTGGCCGAGCTGTTCTACGAAGACGACGCCGACCTGTCCATCATCCAGGGCCGCAAGGTCGCGGTCATCGGCTACGGCAGCCAGGGCCACGCCCACGCGCTGTCCCTGCGCGACTCCGGCGCCGACGTCCGCGTCGGCCTCAAGCCCGAGTCCACGTCCCGTGCCAAGGCCGAGGAGGCCGGCCTGCGCGTGGTCACCCCCGCCGAGGCCGCGGCCGAGGCCGACGTCATCATGATCCTGGTGCCGGACCCGATCCAGGCCGACGTCTACGAGGCGGACATCGCCCCGCACCTGAAGTCCGGCGACGCCCTGTTCTTCGGCCACGGCCTGAACATCCGCTTCGGCTTCATCAAGCCCCCGGCGGACGTCGACGTCTGCATGGTCGCCCCGAAGGGCCCGGGCCACCTGGTGCGCCGCCAGTACGAGGAGGGCCGCGGCGTCCCCGCGATCGTCGCGGTCGAGCAGGACGCCACCGGCAACGCCTTCGCCCTCGCGCTGTCCTACGCCAAGGGCCTGGGCGCCACCAAGGCCGGCGTCATCAAGACCACCTTCACCGAGGAGACCGAGACCGACCTGTTCGGCGAGCAGGCCGTCCTGTGCGGTGGCACCGCCGCCCTGGTGAAGGCCGGGTTCGAGACCCTGGTCGAGGCCGGCTACCAGCCGGAGATCGCCTACTTCGAGTGCCTGCACGAGCTGAAGCTCATCGTCGACCTGATGTACGAGGGCGGCCTGGAGAAGATGCGCTGGTCGGTCTCCGAGACTGCCGAGTGGGGCGACTACGTCACCGGTCCGCGCATCATCACCGACGCCACCAAGGCCGAGATGAAGAAGGTCCTCGCCGAGATCCAGGACGGCACCTTCGCCAACACCTGGATCGCCGAGTACAAGGCCGGTCTGCCCAAGTACAACGAGTACAAGAAGGCCGACGAGGACCACCTGCTGGAGACCACCGGCAAGAAGCTGCGCTCGCTGATGAGCTGGGTCGACGAGAAGGCCTGACCCTTCAGGACCCTGATTCCGTAGCTGGGTTGTACAAGTAGGCTGCTCCCGTCCGGGTGATTTCGCCGGACGGGAGCAGCCTCGTACCCTGCCCGTCGATACACTTCCGAGTGCGCGTCAGGCCCACAGCGTCGTGCGTCTACCTACGCGGCATGCCACCTTCCCCCGCCTTCCACGCCACCGCCGTGCCGGGGGAACCGGACAGTTAAGGACAACACTGTCGTGAGCACTGCTAACAACACTGTGAAAACGGGCGTTGTACTGATCGCCGAAGAGCTGTCGCCCGCCACCGTCGACGCCCTCGGTCCGGACTTCGAGATCCGCCACTGCAACGGCGCCGACCGCACCGAGCTGCTCACCGCGATCGCGGACGTCGACGCGATCCTGATCCGCTCCGCCACCAAGGTCGACGCCGAGGCGCTGGCCGTCGCCCGCAAGCTGAAGGTCGTCGCCCGGGCCGGCGTCGGTCTCGACAACGTGGACGTCGCCGCCGCCACCAAGGCCGGTGTCATGGTCGTCAACGCGCCGACCTCCAACATCGTCACCGCCGCCGAACTCGCCTGCGGCCTGCTGATCTCCGTCGCCCGCAACATCGCGCCGGCCAACGCCGCGCTCAAGGGCGGCGAGTGGAAGCGCAACAAGTACACCGGTGTCGAGCTGAGCGAGAAGGTCCTCGGCGTCGTCGGTCTCGGCCGGATCGGCGTCCTGGTCGCCCAGCGGATGTCCGCGTTCGGCATGAAGATCGTCGCGTACGACCCGTACATCCAGGCCGCCCGCGCCGCGCAGATGGGCGTCAAGCTGGTCTCGCTCGAAGAGCTGCTGGAGGTCTCGGACTTCATCACCGTCCACCTCCCCAAGACCCCCGAGACCATCGGCCTGATCGGCGACGAGGCGCTGCACAAGGTCAAGCCGAGCGTGCGCATCGTCAACGCCGCCCGCGGCGGCATCGTCGACGAGGAGGCGCTCGCCGGCGCCCTGCGCGACGGCCGGGTGGCCGGCGCCGGCCTCGACGTGTACGCCAAGGAGCCGTGCACCGACTCCCCGCTGTTCGCCTTCGACAACGTGGTCGCCACCCCGCACCTGGGTGCCTCCACCGACGAGGCGCAGGAGAAGGCCGGCATCGCCGTCGCCAGGTCGGTCCGCCTCGCGCTGGCCGGCGAGCTGGTGCCGGACGCCGTCAACGTCCAGGGCGGCGTGATCGCCGAGGACGTGCGCCCGGGCCTGCCGCTCGCCGAGAAGCTCGGCCGGATCTTCACCGCGCTGGCCGGCGAGGTCGCCGTCCGGCTCGACGTCGAGGTCCGCGGCGAGATCACCCAGCACGACGTCAAGGTGCTCGAACTGTCGGCGCTGAAGGGCGTGTTCGAGGACGTCGTGGCGGAGACGGTGTCCTACGTCAACGCCCCGCTGTTCGCCCAGGAGCGCGGTGTCGAGGTGCGCCTGACCACCTCCAGCGAGAGCCCCGAGCACCGCAACGTGATCACCGTCCGCGGCACGCTCGCGAACGGCGAGGAGATCGCCATCTCCGGCACGCTGGCCGGCCCGAAGCAGACCCAGAAGATCGTCGGCGTGGACGCCTTCGACGTGGACGTCGCGCTCACCGACCACATGGCCTTCTTCAAGTACGAGGACCGCCCGGGCGTCGTCGGCGTCCTCGGCAAGCACCTCGGCGACGCCGGCATCAACATCGCCGGCATGCAGGTCGCGCGGGACGGCGGCGGCGCGCTGGCCTCCATCACCGTGGACAGCGAGATCCCGCAGGACGTGCTGGCGGCGATCGCCGCCGAGATCGGCGCGCGCTTCGCGCGCTCGGTCGACCTGGGCTGAGTTTCCTTCCGGGCAGGGCCCGTACCGCCGTTCGGACGGCGGTACGGGCCCTGTTGCGTGCCTCCGGGTGGCTCCCGTCTCAGATACTAGGAAATCCAAGTATTCGTGCAGACACGGCCGCTCCGGGGTCGTACCGTGGAAGGGCCATACGGTGTGCCGCCCCTGTAGCCAGGGTGCGCGGCCCGTGTGTGCGTGCGCCTTCACGGGCAGGCGATCCCTGCTCCGCGCGCCCTCCCGTCGCCCGCCGCCACCCTTTGGGGCGCGCATCGCGCGACACCCCTTGGTTCCCCCGTCTCTTCCCCGCGCCTCCTCGCGCGCCGCTTCCAAGGAGTCCGGTATGCCCACCACCGTCGACCGCCGCGTCACTCCCGCCCCCGCCGCGACCCCCGTCCGCGCCCCGCGCCGCCGTCGGGCCGCCGAGCGGAGCCCCTTCGCCGCCGCCGCGCTGCAGCGCTCGCTGGACCGTCGCGACAACGGCGGCGTGACCGGCCACTTCTGAGGGGCGCCGCCGTCCGGACGTTCATCTGCCGAATAGGCCGAAAGGCCTGACGGGCGGTCACCCGGGAGAGTGCAACTGGACTCCGTCCGAGGGAAGTTGCTCGCACTCACCAGCGCGATCATCCTAATTTGGGACCCCCGGAAGGGTGATCGACGCCCGCGCGGGCGGGCGTCAGCGACCTCCTCGGTGTGCGGATCCGTCCCCCTTGCCGGGGGAGAGGGCCCACGTGCGTCTGCCATCCGTCCGCCGTTCGCTCGCCCGGATCGGTGTCACCCTGACCCTGCTGGCCGGCACGGCCGCGCTCGCCGCCGCCCCGGCGGGCGGCAGTCCGCCGACGGACCCGCCCGGGTCCGACCGCGCGACGTCCGTCCTGCTCGAACTCGGCACCGAGGCGGCCGGCCCCGCCTGGCGGCGTGCCGCCGACGGTGCCCGGCGGGCCCGGCGCTCCCCGGAGGACGTCCGCCGGGACGCCGCCCGGGCGGGCGCCGACGCGCGGACCAGGGCCGGCGACGCGCTGGACCGGGCCGCCGCGGCCTTGCACCGCGCGGCCCCCGGAGCCCGCGAGCTCTACCGCACCCGCACCCTGCTCACCGGCCTCGCCGTCACCGCGCCCGCCGACCGGCTGCCCGCACTGCGGGTGCTGCCCGGAGTCCGGGCCGTCCACCCGATCGTCCGCAAGCGGCGCGACAACGCGTACTCCATCCCGCTGACCGGCGCCCCGCAGGTGTGGGCGGGCACCGGCGGCGATACCGGGGAAGGCGGCACCACCGGGAAGGACGGCAACACCGGCAAGGGCGTGCGGATCGGCATCATCGACAGCGGCATCGACTACACCCACGCGGACTTCGGCGGCCCGGGCACCGAGGCCGCCTACCGGTCGGTCGAGCGCGGAAAGCCCGCTCCGGCCGCACTGTTCCCCAACGCCAAGGTGATCGGCGGCAAGGACCTGGTCGGCGACGACTACGACCCGGACCCGTCCTCCCCGCACCACCAGCCGGTGCCGCACCCCAGCGACAACCCCATCGACTGCGACCGCAACGGCCACGGCACCCACGTCGCCGGCACCGCGGCCGGCTTCGGCGTCACCGCCGACGGCCGCACCTACACCGGGCCCTACCGGGCCGGGCTCGACCCGGCCGGCTTCAAGGTCGGCCCCGGTGCGGCCCCCGGCGCCCAGCTGTACGCCATCCGGGTCTTCGGCTGCGACGGCTCCACCGACCGGCTCGCCCAGGCCCTCGACCTCGCCGCCGACCCGAACGGCGACGGCGACCTCGGCGACCGCCTCGACGTCGTCAACCTCTCGCTCGGCAGCCGCTTCGGCAGCCCCGACGACGCCGACGCGGTGGCCGTCGACCACCTCGCCGCGCTCGGCACCGTCGTGGTCGCCGCCGCCGGCAACGAGGGGGACGTCTACGGCATCGGCGGCAGCCCCGGCACCGCCGCCCGGGCCATCGCCGTCGCCGCGTCCGTGCACGGGCACGCCGACACCGACGGCATCGCCGTGCTCGCCCCGGCCGACCTCGCCGGGAACGTCCCCGTCCACTGGAGCGAGCGCTACCGGGGCTGGTCCACCGCCGACGTGCACGGCCGACTCGCCCTGCCCGCCGACCAGTCGGACGGCTGCACCGCGTTCAGCGCGGCCGACCGGCAGCGGCTCGCGGGCAAGGTCGCGGTGCTGACCTGGGCCACCCGCGAGTCCGAGCGGGCCTGCAACTCCGGCCCGCGCGCCGACCACGCCGCCGACGCGGGCGCGATCGGCGCGCTCTACGCCGCCGACACCGACCACCTCGCCGAGATCGCCGGCAACGACCGCATTCCCGTCGCCCTGCTGGCCCGCGCCGACGGCGAACGGCTCCGGCAGGCCGCCGCGGCCGGCGGGGCCGAGGTCCGGCTCGCCGCCCCCGGCAACCGGCTGCACGGCTCGGTCTCCCGCCTCCAGCCCGAACGGGCCGACACCCTCACCGACTTCACCTCGCGCGGCATCGGCCTGCCCGGTGTCGTCAAGCCCGACCTCGCCGCCCCCGGCGAGAGCATCTGGTCCGCGCTCGCCGGCAGCGGCAGCGGCGGCCGGCGCGAGGACGGCACCTCGATGGCCACCCCGCACGTCGCCGGCCTCGCGGCCCTCGTCCGCGCCGCCCACCCGGACTGGCCGGCCGGGGAGGTCAAGGCGGCGCTCATGAACACCGCCGTCGACACCCACCTCGGCGACGACCGCAGCGGCCCGGTCTACGGCCCCGAACGCACCGGTGCCGGACGGGCCGCGGTCGACCGGGCCGTCCGCACCCCGGCCGTCGCCTACGCCGCCGGGGAAGGGGCGGTCGAGGGCGCCGTCGGCGTCTCCTTCGGGCCGGTCGCGGTCGGCGGTGCGACGGCGCTGCGCCGCGAGATCGAGGTGCGCAACCACTCGGCGGCGCCGCTGAGTTACCGCACCGGGTACGCGGCCGCCACCGAACTGCCGGGCGCCCGCTTCGAGGTGACGCCGGAGCAGGTCGACGTTTCGGCGGGCGGCACCGCGCACGTGCAGGTGACGCTCACCGTCCCCGGGGAGCTGGGGCGCGCGCCCGACCCGACCATCGACACCGCCCAGGGCGGCAAGGCGCGCTCCTACCGGGGCGAGCTCTCCGGTCGGGTGCTGCTCAGCCCCGTCACCGACCCGTCCCTGCCCGAGATCCGCGTGCCGGTGTTCGCGGCCCCGCGGCCCGCCACCGGGCTCGCCGTCTCCGTCCCGGTGCGCACCGCCCGGGACGGCACCCTGCTGGTGCTCGGCGGCAGCGACGCCCCCGGGGGCCGGCCCGGACTCGTCAGCGCCTTCGCCCTCGGCGGGGAGGGCGCCCGCTGGGCCGACTGCCCGTCCGGCGGCGGCGCCGCGCCGCGGCCCGGCGCCGGGATCGTGCCCGAGACCGCGAACGGGGATCCTCTGCGGCCGGACGGCGTGTGCGTCGAACAGCCCGGCGACCGGGCGGCCAACCTGCGGGCCGTCGGCGCCGCCGCGGACTCCGGGATGCTCTACTTCGGTGCCCGGCTCTGGGCACCCGCCGCGACGCCGGCCGGGCTCTACGGGGTCCGGGTCTCGCTGGACACGGACGGGGACGGGGTCACCGACGTGATCGTGAAGGCCGACCGGCAGCGCGGCAGCGACGTGCTGGTCGCCCGGGCGGTCGACGCCCGCACCGGCGCCGAGCTGGACGTCCAGCCGCTCAACGCCCGCTGGGGCGACGTCGACACCGCCCTGCTGGACAGCGAGGTGCTGGTCCTGCCGGTGCGGGTGAGCGCCCTTCCGGGCGTGCGGGAGGGGCACGGCGTCGTGCGGTACGGCGTGTGGACCGGTCCGGCCGGCCAGGGCAAGCCGGACCCGGCCGACGCCTTCTCGGTGATCGGCCTGCGGGGCGTCCGGCCGACGGTCGCGATCGACGCCCTCCACCCGGCCCTCACGGTCCGGGCCGGCGTGGCCGGCCCGGCGGCGATCGTTGCGCCGGAGCGGCCCGGCACCGTCCTCGACGTCCACCGGGCGGCGGGTGACAAGTCCCAGGTGCTGCTGTTCCACCACTTCAACCCGGACGACCAGCGGGCGGAGGTGGCCAACATCCCTTGAGGTGAATGCAGTTGAGGGGCGGTCCAGCGGTGCCGGTGGGCCGCCCCTCCGGCGTTGCCGGGCGGGTACGCCGGCGAAGACGCCACGGCGCGCTCAGCCCTCCGCCGTACGGGCCTCGCGGCGGCGTGCGAGGCGGGTGAAGACGGCGGCCAGGGCCAGGGCCGCCGCGGTGGCGGACGTGACGGTCAGGCCCTCGGTGAGGCCGGGCGGGCGGAAGGCGCACGCGACGCGTCCCGCGCCCGCGCCCAGCGGAACGGTCGACCTGACCTGACTCGTCCGAATAGTGGACGCCAGGTGTCAGCCCCTGGGACACCGGAGTAGGGTCCGAGCATGTCTCGCACGATTCGTCTCGCAGTTGTCCCCGGTGACGGCATCGGCCAGGAAGTCGTGGCCGAAGGGCTCAAGGTCCTCAGGGCCGCGCTTCCCGCCGAGGTGAAGCTGGAGACCACCGAGTACGACCTCGGGGCCCGGCGCTACCACCGGACCGGGGAGACGCTGCCGGACGAGGTGCTCGCGGAGCTGAAGGCCCACGACGCGATCCTGCTGGGCGCCATCGGGGATCCGAGCGTGCCGTCGGGCGTGCTGGAGCGGGGGCTGCTGCTGAAGCTGCGGTTCGCCTTCGACCACCACATCAACCTGCGGCCGGGCCGGCTGTTCCCCGGCGTGCGGTCGCCGCTGGCCGGTCAGCCGGAGATCGACTTCGTGGTCGTCCGCGAGGGCACCGAGGGCCCGTACGTCGGCAACGGCGGCTCGCTGCGCACCGGCACCGAGCACGAGGTGGCCACCGAGGTCAGCCTGAACACCGCGTACGGCATCGAGCGGGTGGTGCGCGACGCCTACCGCCGGGCGCAGGCGCGGCCGCGCAGGAAGCTGACCCTGGTCCACAAGAACAACGTGCTGGTGCACGCCGGCCACCTGTGGACGCGGATCTTCTCCGAGGTCGGCAAGGAGTTCCCCGAGGTCACCACCGACTACCTGCACGTCGACGCGGCGACCATCTTCTTCGTCACCCAGCCGGAGCGCTTCGACGTCATCGTCACCGACAACCTGTTCGGCGACATCCTGACCGACCTGGCCGCCGCCGTGACCGGCGGGATCGGCCTGGCCGCGAGCGGCAACATCAACCCGGGCGGGGAGTTCCCGTCGATGTTCGAGCCGGTGCACGGCTCCGCGCCGGACATCGCGGGCCAGGGCAAGGCCGACCCGACGGCCACCGTGCTGTCGGTCGCCATGCTGCTGGACCACCTGGGCCTCGCCGCCGAGGCGGCCAGGGTCGAGGCCGCGGTCGCCGCGGACCTGGCCGAGCGCTCCGGCACCCGCAGCACCTCCGAGGTCGGCGACGCGCTCGCCGCCCGAGTATCCGGCTGAGGGGGCCGGATCCGACGAGCGGAGTTCCGGCCGGGAAAGGGCCGGAACCGTGACAAAGGGTTCCGGCCGACGGGCCGGACCGCATAACCGCGGCTTGCAGCTCCCCAAGCGGCAGGCGACTGTTCGGCACGGCCCTCTGGATGCGAGTATCGACAGTGGGCCGTGCTGTTGTGCGTGCGTTCGGGCGTTCATCCGTCCGTCGTCGCGTTCACTCGGCGGTGGCGGCCCGAACCAACCCCACGGTGAAGGACACAGTCATGAGCACGCCCACCCAGGCGCCCATCACGTTCGACCTCAAGCCCTCCGCCCACCCGCTGTCCGACGCGGAGCGTGCGGCCCGGCTGACCAACCCCGGCTTCGGTCGCGTCTTCACCGACCACATGGTCACCGTCCGCTGGACCGAGGGCCGGGGCTGGCACGACGCCCAGCTGACGCCGTACGCGCCGCTGGAGATCGACCCGGCGAACATGACCCTGCACTACGGCCAGGCGATCTTCGAGGGCCTGAAGGCCTACCGCCAGGCCGACGGCTCCATCTCCACCTTCCGCCCGGAGGCCAACGCCGCCCGCTTCCAGGCCTCGGCCCGCCGCCTCGCGATGCCGGAGCTGCCGGTCGAGACCTTCGTCGAGGCCGTCGAACTGCTCGTCCAGCAGGAGCAGGCCTGGGTGCCGAACGAGCCGGAGCAGAGCCTGTACCTGCGGCCGTTCATGTTCGCCACCGAGGTCGGCCTGGGCGTCCGCCCGGCCAACTCCTACCTGTTCATGATCATCGCCTCGCCGGCCGGCGCCTACTTCCCCGGCGGCGTCAAGCCGGTCTCGGTCTGGCTCTCCGAGGACTACGTCCGGGCCGCGCCGGGCGGCACCGGCGCCGCCAAGTGCGCGGGCAACTACGCCGCCTCGCTGGTCGCCCAGGCCGAGGCCGCCGCCAAGGGCTGCGACCAGGTGGTGTGGCTCGACGCCGCCGAGCACCGGTGGATCGAGGAGATGGGCGGCATGAACCTGTACTTCGTCCTCGGCGAGGGCAAGGACGCGAAGGTCGTCACCCCCGAGCTCTCCGGCGCGCTGCTGCCGGGCATCACCCGCGACTCGCTGCTGCGCCTGGCCTCCGACCTCGGCTACGCCGTCGAGGAACGGAAGATCTCCACCGACGAGTGGAAGCAGGGCAACGCCGACGGCACCCTGACCGAGGTCTTCGCGTGCGGCACCGCCGCCGTCATCACCCCGGTCGGCTCGGTCAAGTCCCGCGGCGGTGACTGGACGGTCGGCACCGGCGAGCCCGGTCCGATCACCATGGAGCTGCGCAAGGCCCTGCTCGCCATCCAGGGTGGCCAGGCCCCCGACACCCACGGCTGGCTGCACAAGATCGTCTGATCGCGCCGTGCGTACGTCCGGGCGCCCCGACACCGGGGCGCCCGCGCCGTGACCGTCCCGATCGGCAGCCCGCTCGGTCTGCCGGAGCCGTTCGGCTTCACCCCCGGCACCGCCGACCCCGTCTAGCGGACATCCCGCATCGCGAGACGAGCGGGTCGGATCGCGGAGGGTGTGCCAGACTGCCGGCGTGTCCTCGCTGTCGCTGATTATTAGCAGCAGGCGCGCCGGTCCGCAGTGACCGCTCCCGCAGGACCCGATGCGGAGCGACCACCAGCGTCCAGACCCGCGCGCAGACCTCTCGCACCCGCGAGGGGTCTTTTCGCTTTTTGGGCAACGCCCCACTGAGCACAGCCCTCGGACCGGCCGAGAGCCCCCACGAAGGGCTCGGGGACACCGGGGCGGCGCGCGGGATGCTGGACAGTGGAGCCGGAACAGCAAACCGGCAGAGCAGTACGAAACCTCCCCGAACGGAGAACCAGAGGTCATGACCGAGGTCAGCCGTACCGACGACAGCTTCCACGTGTTCGACACCACCCTGCGCGACGGCGCGCAGCGGGAGGGCATCAACCTCACGGTGGCCGACAAGCTGGCCATTGCCCGGCACCTGGACGACTTCGGGGTGGGGTTCATCGAGGGCGGCTGGCCCGGGGCCAACCCGCGCGACACCGAGTTCTTCGCCCGCGCCGCCGCCGAACTCGACCTTCGGCACGCGCAGCTGGTCGCCTTCGGCGCCACCCGCCGCGCGGGCGGCCGGGCCGCCGACGACCCGCAGCTGGCCGCGCTCGTCACCTCCGGCGCCCCGGTCGTCACCCTCGTCGCGAAGGCGCACGACCGCCACGTCGAGCTGGCGCTGCGCACCACCCTGGACGAGAACCTGGAGATGATCCGGGACAGCGTCGAGTACCTGCGGGCCGCGGGCCGGCGGGTGTTCATCGACTGCGAGCACTTCTTCGACGGCTACCGGGCCAACCGCGACTACGCGCTCGACGTCGTCCGAGCCGCGCACCGCGCCGGGGCGGACGTGGTCGTGCTGTGCGACACCAACGGCGGGATGCTGCCGGCGGGCGTGCGCGACATCGTCACCGACGTGATCGCCGCGACCGGCGCCCGGATCGGCATGCACGCCCAGGACGACACCGGCTGCGCCGTCGCCAACACCCTGGCCGCGGTGGACGTCGGCGCCACCCACGTGCAGTGCACGGCGAACGGCTACGGCGAGCGGGTCGGCAACGCCAACCTGTTCCCGGTGGTCGCCGCGCTGGAGATCAAGTACGACCGCCGGGTGCTGCCCGCGGGCCGGCTCGCCGAGATGACCCGGATCTCGCACGCCATCGCCGAGTTGGTCAACCTGACCCCCTCGACCCACCAGCCGTACGTCGGCTACTCCGCCTTCGCGCACAAGGCCGGCCTGCACGCCTCCGCGATCAAGGTGGACCCGGACCTGTACCAGCACATCGACCCCGAGCTGGTCGGCAACACCATGCGGATGCTGGTCTCCGACATGGCCGGCCGGGCCTCCGTCGAGCTGAAGGGCAAGGAGCTCGGCTACGACCTCTCCACCGACCGCGACCTGGCCGGCCGGGTGGTCGCCAAGGTCAAGGAGCAGGAGAACCTCGGCTACACCTACGAGTCCGCCGACGCCTCCTTCGAGCTGCTGCTCCGCGACGAGGTGCGCGGCAGCCGGGACCGCTTCTACACGCTGGAGTCCTGGCGGACCATCAGCGAGCAGGGCCCGAACGGCTTCACGGGCAACGAGGCGACGGTCAAGCTGTGGGCCAAGGGCGAGCGCCGGATCGCCACCGGTGAGGGCAACGGCCCGGTCGACGCGCTGGACAAGGCCCTGCGCACGGCGCTGGAGGGGATCCACCCGCAGCTGGCCAAGCTGGAGCTGGTGGACTACAAGGTCCGCATCCTGGAGGGCCAGCACGGCACCGGTTCGAAGACCCGGGTGCTGATCGAGTCCACCGACGGCACGTCCACCTGGTCCACCGTCGGCGTGGCCGACAACGTGGTCGCCGCCTCCTGGCTGGCCCTGGAGGACGCGTACACCTACGGCCTGATCCGGTCGGGCGTGGAGCCCACCGAGTAGCGGGGCCTCAACACGTCCGTGGCCCACGGGGGTTCGGTCCGTGGGCCACAGACGCGTCCATCACCGCAGTCGGGCGAGGAGGGCGTGTTCGACGAGGGTGATGAGGGCGCTCTTGGCGCTGTCCCGGCGGCGGGCGTCGAGGGTGACGACGGGGGTGTCGGCGCC
>NZ_JBSFGU010000052.1:0-50757 GCF_053596725.1 Kitasatospora sp. NPDC001660
CCTGGTGCTGGGCCAACTCCGCGGCCTTGGTGCGCTGGTCGGCGGCCCGGCGTTCGGCCTCCGCCGACTCCGCGCGGGCCGTCGCCGACGCGGCAATGTCCTTAGCCTGGTCGCGCTCGGCCTTGGCGATCCGGGCCGTCTCCTCCGCGGTCTCCTTCGCCGTGATGGCGTGACGCTGCCTCTCCTCGGCATGGGTGGCCCGCGTTTCGGCATCCGTCCGGCCGGCCTCGGCCTCGGCCCGGGCGCGCTCGGCGTCGCCTTTGGCGCGACGGGCCGCGTCCCGGTCGCGCTCGGCCTGTTCCTGGGCGGTGCGGGCCTCCTCCTTCGCGGCGTTGGCGGCCTCGGCCTGCCGCTTCTGGCGCTCGGCCTCCGCCTCGGCGGCGGTCTGGGCTGCCTGGGCCGCCGCGGCCGCGGCGTTGGCCTGGGCGAGCGCGGTCGCGGTCTCGGCCCTGGCCGCGGAAATCCGGGCCTCGACGCCCTGGGGGCTGGTCACCGACCGGATGGCGTCGGCGAGATCCCCGGCAACCTGCTGCAGGCGATCGGTGACCTCCTCGGCCCGAACGATCTGCCCCGGCAGACCGGGGGAGTTGGCCGCGCGGACCCTGGACGCCTTGGCCTCGTTCTGGCACGCCTTCTTGTTGTTGGTGCAGTACTCCGGCGGACGGCCGGCGCCCCCCGCCTTCTCCCGGGGGATCGCCTTCCCGCACCAGGTGCAGGGCTCCGGCCAGTACCCGTACGGGGCCTCAACCGGCGCGGCGCCATCGGCGCCGGCCTGCTCGTCGTCGGCGGGCTCGTGCCACTCATCGGCTGTGAACGTCGTCATCGGGGCGGCGGCCTTCCTCATGTGTTCGTCGGGTGCCGGGTGGCCGGCAGCGTCTGAATTTCTGGAATACTATTTCTAGTATTCCAGAAATTAGCGTCCAGCGGGGCCGTGTTGGATTTTCGGGGGTACTGGCAGGCTCTCACCGCGGGCGGGTCCTGCTCGGCTGGCGTTCCGCCGACTCCTCGAACCGGCCGGGCCTTGCCCGTCCCGCGTGTGGATGCCGACTCCGGGACCGAGGGTCCTCAGCTGGCGGTCTCTCTTCACCGAGGCGCCGGGGCGCCTGCTCCGGTAAGCCAGCGTCGGTTCCTTGGTGGCTCGCTGCCGCTGAGCGTACCGCACCTAAGGGGTGATCAGGGTCCAGGTTCACCCGTGCGTGTCACGGGTCGGGCGCTGCTGGCCGGCGGCCTGGGACGCGTCCTCACCCGGGCCCGGTTCACGCGCCGTACCGGTACCGGGCGGCACGCTGCCGCTCCTGGAGCCGCCGCGCCTTGGTCTGGCGGCCCTTGTGCGGGCGCGCGGCCGGCTGGCCATCGGTCCGGAGGCACGGCCGCCCGGCGCGGGCGTCGCAGTGCGGGCAACTCAGCTGCAGCACCAGGGCCGTGACCGACGGCTCCTCTGCACCGCGCCCGTCGGCCAGGCCCGGCAGCGCCATCTGCACGGCGCCGCTCCGGCGGCGGGGCCTCGCCCCGGCGGGCCGCGGCCGGGGACGTCGGCGGCGCTTGGCCGGCTCCGGCACGGCCGCCACCGCCTCGACGGGCACGAGCCTCGGCGGGTCGACCAGCCCCCCGGCCGCGGCGAGCTGCAGGGCATGGACGAGCAGCGCCGGCGCCTGGATCCGTTCCGCCTCGATCGCGTAGGCCCGCTGGTGATCGGGCCTCTTGTCCTTCAGCCGCGGGTACTTGCGCCGCCCCGGGTCCATCCCCGGCAACACCAGCTCCTCGGCCTCCCGGCGCCGCCCCTGGGCCCGCTTCTCCTCCTTGCCCAACCCGGACCACTCCTCCTCCGCCAGCCACCACCGGTGCCGCTCCTGCTCCACCCGGGCCCGCACCGCCAGGCCTGCGATCCGCCCGTCCGTCCCGCACTGACGGGCCGCCTGCCACAGAGAAGCCCCCCTAGCCGCCCTGACCGCCGTTCCGTGCTCGCCCTGGACCGTGGTGACCAGCCCAAGCTCCTCAAGGCGGCCGACGTGCCTGTAGGTCGTACGGAGGGTGTAGCCGGTGCGCTTCGCCAGGGTCACCAGACTCAGGCCGCGGCGGGACTCCAGGATCACCCGATGCGTGCGGGCCGCGTGGTGTCCGAGACGGTGCCAGACGTCACTCTGAGCGTGGGCCAGCACAGTGCCGAGGAACGTCCGGAGGTCCTGAGAGTGCGCATCACTACCCTTCTGGGGGGCGGCGTTGACACTTCTGTCAGACCCCTGGCGATGTTTGGGAACCGAGTAGACGGCACAGCGGTGGTGGTGGCCGTCAGGGGGGCACTCGTGAGAGGTGGCGAGCGTGACCCGGCGGGCCTCGCCCTTGCTCTTGACTGCCTCCTTGGTAACGACCAGCCAACCGTCCTTGATGAGGCGCCCAAGGGTTCGGGCGGCGGTATCGGGGGAGTAGCCGGCCAGCACGCCGAGACGGCGGACGTCGGCGGACACGTCCAGGCTGTCCGACATGATCATGAGCCAGGACAGCACGCAGAGCAGCACGTAGTCCGCCGGGCCGCTCTGCCTGATCCACCGGTCCCCACCAGCCGCATCCATGCGCCTGCGCAGATCGGCGGCGGCGCGCTCGGCCTCGCTCGGCTCGTCGTACCCGTCGCAGTCCGTGGGACGGCGGGGCATGCGGGCGGCGTCCTGGACGGCCAGCCACCACGCCCTCTCCAGCCTGTCGGCGGCGTCGTCGTCGGTGCGCTTGATCCGGGTGCCGGTGGTGTCTTTGACGGTCCGCAGCCACTCCAGCGCGGGCGAGGCCTCGGTGTCCCGCACCACCGCGGCCACCTGCTCGAACCTCCACCCCCGAAGCGCCATCGCGACGAGCGGGGCGTGAAACCAGTGGCTGTGGTCGTGGCGGTCGCTCAGCTTGCGGGCGAGCTGGCGCGCGGGCCGGCCGGTGAGCTCTCGGCGCGGCACGTCCGCGACGTACGGCCGGCCCTCCTCGTCGACGGCGACCCGGCGCATGATCGGCCGCTCTCCCCGGGCCGGGTCGCGCGGGTCCAGCAATCGAATGGACGGCGGCACGCTCGGCGCCTTGCCCGGGGCCGGGCTGCCGGCGGCGGCCCTCAGCTCGATCGTGCGGCCACGGGCGGCTGCCAGAGCCTCCATCCGCTCCGCGACCCTGACGTAGGCCTCCGGCCCGGCCGAGGAGGGGCCGAGCAGCCGCACCGCCTGCTCGACCGTGTGGGCCGTCAGCCGGCTGTGCCCGCCGTGGCGGTGCGGCGCCCCGGGCGGACGAACCGCCCCGGTAACCGGGTTGCTGAGAGGGCCGGTGTCCCACGTCGACCACAACGCCGCGCCCGCCGCGTTGATCCGGGCCGCCGTCTCCGCCGAACACCCGGCCGCACACCCCGACCAGATATGCCACCCGCCGGACGGGCCAGACCGCGCGGGCACCGGCGCGATGTCCTCGGCCGCGAGAATCGACGCGTACTCGCCGGCGTGCTCCTCCGCGGCCTCCACACCGTGCCGACCGGTGTCGAAATCCCCTACCAGGCACACGAATCGGTCCACCCCACGGCGACGCTGCGTCAGGTACAGCACCACAGGACGTGACGGGTGATTCGTAACGGCCTCGGTCACGTCCATGGTCGTGTGGGCGGGGTAGTTGTTCAGGTGGCCGCCCTGGCCGTCCTCGGCCGCGGCCCGCACCTGGGCGTGCGGGTGCAGGGCGGTGACCAACACGGTCAAAACACGTGTCGGGTTCTCGTCAAAAGCGGCGCGCGGGTCGCTAAGTCGACAATCCGGCAACACACCGGATTCAGGCATGGCTGTACCGCCGCCGCGGGTGTGTGCCAGAATGGCAACGCTCCTCGGCACCTTGTTGAGGGAACGAGAAAACTGGCCCGGTGGCGCCAACCACCACGGCTAGGGATTCGGACCGCCGCCAAGCGGTCCAGGCTGTTTGTTTGGGGCTCCTCCTGGTCGCCACAACTAGGAAGAGGGGCCCTCACGGGTACTGCTCAGTCTTCATCTGTCCGGTGATCAAATCGCCCCCTCTGGGGGCCTTCGTCTTTTTAGCCGGCCTGCGCCACCTCCTCCGGGGGCGTCCAACCAACCGGCCGGCCGTCCTCGCCGATGGGAAGTGCCGCGAGAGCGTGACGGATCACCTCGACGCCGGACACACCCATCGCCCTGACCAGACCCTCGTACTTAGACCGAAGCGGGTCACCAGGGGCCAACCGAAGGTCAGCCCGTGCGGGCTTGTCGGCGTGAAACGTCGCCGACCTTCCGCGCTGCTGCTTTCCTCGTGGTGCTGGCATGGTCAAGATCCTAGGGCGTGACGCGATAGTGCGGCACAACTTTCACGGTGTGGCGCGGACTTTTTTCTGGGCCGGGTGTTGACGGACACCCACATATGGGCGGTTTGCCCGATTATGAGGCTGTCGGTTGGTCAACTCCCGTGCGACTCCTCGTCGTCGGCCTGGGGGCCCGTCACTGGCTGAGTTCCCGGGCCCGGACCATCGCGCGCTCGGCGGTGCGCTCGCTAACGCCGTACCGTTCGGCCAACTCCTTGGTGGTCACCGGCTCTCGCTCGCCTCGCTCGGCGGCGGCGAGTTCGGCGGCCACCTCGGCGGCGCGCTCGTCGCTGGGCCGCTCGCGCGGGGCCTTGTTCTTGCTGCCGGGGGTGCGGCCTCGGTATCGGCGTTCTTCGGCTGGCCGGTCGCGTCGGGCCTCGGCGGCTGCGCGGGTCCAGAATCGTCGGCCGGCTACCTCGGTGCCCTTGTCCATGCGGCCGTCGGTCGCCTCGTCGCGGACGGTGGACGGCTTGATGCCGGCCACCTCGGCCACCTCGGCGTCGGTCAGCAGGTCGGCGGGGTGCTCGGCCGGGCTGGCCGGCAGTTTGGGGATGGGCTGGCCATTGATGAACGCCTGGGCCTGCTCGACGTCGTACAGCAACGGCTTTTTGCTGCAGGCCAACGGGTTGACGGCCTCGGCAAACTCGGCGTGCCGCGTGCGGCGCCACTTCTGCACGGACATGCCGGCGAGCTGGGCGACTCCGGACACGTCGGTGGCGGTTCGGCCGTGCTGGATCATCGGGTCTCTTCCTGGTCGGGGCCGGGCCCGTGTGGGCGGCCGTGGTGCTGGTGGTGAGGATACGGGCGGCGGCCGGCAGGAGGGCTGGGCTGGTCGGCCGGCTCGAACGGTCGCACTACACTGGGGGTGCTTCCTGGCCTTCGGGCCGTTGGTGGGAGGCATGTAGGGCCGGTGGGTGCCGCACCCCTTGGGGTGACCACCGGCCCTTTTGTTGTCCGCGGACAAGGTCGGCGGCCCGCTGCCGACACGGGGCAGCGGACCGCCGGTCTGGGGCGGCTTACGCCGCGGCGTGCCGGCTGCGGTCGGCGGCCTCGGCTTCGGCCTCGAACTGCGCGCGGGCCTCGCTGAACAGTTCGGCCGTCTCGACGCCGTGGGCCTCGGCGGCCTCGATGAGCGCGGCCAGCAACGCGGCGCACTGGTCCACCTCCACGGCCCGCAGCACGGTGACGCTGTGCTCGACGCCGAGCCGGTGGTGGCGGATCTCCTGGGCGGCGAGCCACAGGCCCGCCGCGGTGATCCGGCCGTGCGCGAGGTGGAACAGGTCGGCGACCAGCGCGCGGAAGTCGCGCGCGGCCTGGTGGCGGGTGGCGAACCGCCGGGCGGTGGTGGCCTGCAGGGCGGCGGTGCCGTGCCGGATGCGGTCGGCGGTGGTGAGCGTCAGCATGTCGTCCGGGGCCTCGTTGTTGTAGTTGGCCAGGGCCTCGGCGGCGCGCTCGCCGTACGTCTTGTGGTTGCTCAACTCGCACTCCTGGGTTGGGTGTTGGTGGGAGACCCGTCCCGGGGTCGGGTGCCGACCGGCCCCGGGACGGGGGTCTGTGGGGCTGCTACGCGGCCAGGGCGAGCCGCTGCAGGCGGCCCGGGCGGCTGCTCGGGGCGCCGGTGTCGGCGTCGGCCTGGTGCCAGTCCGCGACGGTGAGGTGGCCGGCTCCGGCCGCCTGCTGCCCGGCGAGCTCGATCGGGCTGAGCGGGTGGACGGGCACGTGGTCCAGCAACTGGGGCGCGTTGTCCGGCCGCGCCCCCTCCGTACTGGGGAACAGGTCGGCGCCGTCGGAGATCCGGCGCCACGGCCTCCGCGGGCGGGCCGGCGACGTCTTCAGGGGCCGTCGGGTCCGCTGCACCGGGCCGGTGCTGCCCGTGCTCAGCAACTCCTCCACCAGGGCCTCGATGGGGTCCACCTCCGCGGCGGGCTGGTCCTGGTCGGCCTGGTGCTCGGCGAGCTCGGCGGCCTCCAGCTCCTCGGCCTGGGCTAGCAGCATGGCGGCCACGCTCGGGGCGCCCAACTTCTGCAGGATGGCGGCCTGGGCGCGCAGATCGTCCGCGGTCTCCACCGCAGGCTCGACCCGGTGGGCCGGCTCGGTAAGCGGGAGTTCCCGGTGGCCGGTGGTGGGCTCCTCGGTCTCGGCCGGCTCGACCTGGGCGGCGGCGGTGTCCAGCTGTGCCATCTCTTCCTCGGTCAACACGATGGTGCGGTGGGCCGCGTCCTGGGCGGCGATCTCGGCGGCGGCCGCGGCCTCGGCGGCCGCCTGCTGCTCGATTCGCTGCAGGTCGGCGGCGGCCGCGGCCTTGGTGCGCTCTTCCTGGATGTGGGCGGCCAGGTGGCCGGCCAGGGCCGCGCACCTTTCGTAGACGGCTTCGGTCTGGGGCCGCTGCCACTGCTCCAGCCACTGCGACTGGCCGATCGCCTTGAACTCCTCGATGGCGGCGGAGCGGGCCTGGTAGGGCAGGGACCGGCCCGGGTCGACCTCGTCACGGACCCCGGTCGGCGAGCCGTGCCGGCCGAGGCAGTGGGCCAGCGTTGCCGCGAACTCGCGGCGAGCGTGGGTGACGGTGCCGCGGCGCTCGCGTGGGGTGGTGTAGTGCTCGCCCGCCGGGCTGGTGAGCCAGGCGGACACCCGCTTGCCCCACGTGAGGGACAGCCGGTCGATTTCCTCCAACACGATCGGGAGTACCGCGCAGAACTTGGCCACTGCCTCGGCCTCGCCCCACACCCGGGCGTCGGTACGGCCCTGGCCGTAGGAGTGCTTGGCGTACTCCTCGCGACGGCTGGTGCCGTGCATGCGGCCCTGCTCGTCGTACGCGTACCCGGTGTCAATGTCGCGGTGGTGCCACGTCACCACTCGCTCGAACTCGACCTCGTAGTAGGCCGCGAGGGAAACCGCGAGCCGGCGCCGCTCGGGGCCGCGCTTGCTGGTGTCGCTGAACTCCAGCCGCGCGGTGACGCGCTGGCCGAGCCCGACCAGCTGGCCAACGAGCCGCACGGCGGGCTCACCGTGGCGGGGCCGGTAGGGGTCGGCAATGGTCGGGTTGAGCGGGCGGACGCTGGCCTGGGCGAGCTCGGCGGCCACGGTGACCTCGGCGGCCAACAGCCCCTCGACGGCCGGCGCGGCGACGTGGGAGGGGTTGAGCATGGTGGCCGGGGTGGTCATGGTGCCGGTGAGGGCGGCGCCGGTGCTGGTCCACCGGCCGGGCTGGCCGGTGACCAGCTGGACCATCACCGGGTGCTCGGCGGCGGCGAGCTGGGCCAGGTCGGCCCGGGTGTAGTGGCAGATGCGGGCGGTCTTCGCCATGGTGCTGTGCTCCTTCATTGGTGGGAGTCGAGCGGTTCGGGGGTGCCGTCCCCTCCCCTCTCGACACCATCTAGAATACGGCAAATTACATCCACTGGCAAGCTGGTGAGCCACGAAATCGGCTGGTCAGAGCGCGAATTGGGCACACGAACGGCCCCCACCCTTGGGGGTGGGGGCCGTGGTCGGGCGAGGTGGATCAGTCGGCGGCGAGCACGTGCACGGAGCTCCGGCCGGTGGGATTGCGGCCGGCCTCACGGCGGGTGGTGCTGCACCAGTACTCGCCGTACTCGTCGTGAACGCGGCGGCCGGCGCGGTCCCACACAATCAGGACTCCGCACTGGTCGCAGACTCCGGCGTCGGCGCCCGGGGTACCGGTCATCTGGGGGGCTGCGGTGAGGATGGCCAGCCGGCCGTCCCGCATCTCGGGGTACTGGTCGGCCGTCAGCTGCAGCTCGTCCCGGGTGATCCGGCGGCCGCACTCGGGGGTGGTGCAGCGCCAGCACTGGGGCTCGCCGGCCGGCACGTAGGTGCCGCGCTCGCACCGGTCGCACTGCCGGAAGATCGGCATGCCGAGCACCCTGTAGGCCTCGCGGGTGAGGTAGTAGGACGAGAAGCCGGTGTAGCCGGCCAAGCGGGCGGGGCGGATCCGGCGGCCCCGGTTGTCGCCTTCGTAGGCCAGGCGCTTGGACACCAGGGAGTCGAGCGTCACGCCGGCGAGCGCGCCGGACAGCTTGCCCAGCCACTCGGTGGCGGCCTCGGTCATCGCCGCACGCTGCACCCGGGTCACCCTCAGGGTGGTGGTCTTCTTCATCGGTGGTGCCTTCCTGTGGTTGGTGGGGTGTCCCCGGGGGAACGGGGGTGCCGTTCCCGCTCGCCCCGGGGTGGTGTTGATCGGACCGGGCTACCGGTGGGGGCAGTCGGCGGCGTGCACGCCATAGGTGCCGCTGCACGCGGTACACAGCGCGACTTTGCGGCGTCGGGCCTCCTGCTCGACTCGGCGCATCACATCCCGGATCGGGGCCGGTTGGCCGAGCTCCACGTGCTCCTCGATGCGGGCGCGGAGCTCGGTGTGGAGCCGGCGGAGCTGGGCGGTGGGCAGCTGGTCCAGGATGCGGCGATGGTCGGCCACGGCGGCGGTCACAGCGAGGCCGCCCACGCGCGGCCGGCCTCGGTCCAGTATTCGCCGTGCCGGGGCTTGGCGAGTCCGCGCATGATGGCCTGCATAGTGGCCTCGTGCCACAGGGTCGTGGCGATGCCCTGGCGCTTCCAGACGTGTTCGACCGTGACCGACTCGACCACGCCCGTCTCCGGGTTCCACAACAGGCGGGCGATGATGTCGCCGTCGCACTCGGCGTAGACCGCGTGGGTTCCGTCGGGCGCCATGCCCTCGGTGAGCTCCCGGTCCGCCTTCTCCTCGAACTCGTACGTGATGATCAACTCGTGCTCCTGGTGGTGTGTTGGTGGGAGGTGAGGGCCGCGGGGCGGGGTGCCGTCCCGCCCCGCGGCTGGCGGCGGCTACTGGTCGTCGTCGCCGTTGAGCTGGGCCAGCACCGCGTCCGCGTGGTCCCGCAGCACGAGGTAAGCCGCCTCCGGTGCGCTGTGCTTCTCCGCGAGCTGCCGGAGCTTGGTCCCGTACTGGGCCAGGAATCCGGCGTAGGCGTCGAACGGGAGCAACTGGGCGGCCCGCATGTCCGCTTCGACCACCGCGCGGTCGGCGGCGTACTGGTCGTCCTCGACTCCGGCGGCGGCGCGGGCCCCGTGGTAGATCGCGCTCACGACGGCGGCGGCCGTAGCCTCGCGGCCCGGGAGCTTGCGCAGGGCGCCGACGAACAGAACGCTCGCGTGGGACACCACGCGGTCGGGGGTGATCTCGCCCCGGTCGGCGGCGCGGCCGGCCATCATGTAGACGAGCACCCACGCGCCGAACAGGTCGTCGGACACCTGGTTCATCAGGTCGCCGAGCGGGCGGCCGGTGCGCTTGGCGGCCGGCTCCAACTGGTTCTCAATGAACAGCGCGGTGGCGCGCTCCACCTCGTCGTCGGTGTAGGCGGGGGCGGTGGTGGTCTGGTCGGTCATTGCCGTTCCCTTCGGGATTGCTGGTGGGAGTCGAGAGGGTTCGGGGGTGCCGTTCCTTCCCCCTATCGACATAATCTAGTTTACGGCAAATGACACTCAATGGCAAGGTGGGCGCCTGTTTTCGCCGGGAAACTGCCTGGTCAGACATGCCGAAGGGCCGGCGGGTTGATACCCGCCAGCCCTCGCGTTGGTGCCGGTGTGTGTCAGGCGGCGTACAGCCGTTGGTGGTACGCCTGGCGCTTCTCGGCGGCCTCGCGTTCGACCTGCTTGGCGTCCCGGCGGGCCTGCTCGGCGGCGGCGCGCTCGGCCTCCCGCTGCTGCTGTCGCAGCACCAGGCGCCATGCGGCGGACTGGCGGGCGTTGAACAGCTGCTGCAGCGCCATGCGCTCGGTGCGGGCCGTGCCCTTCAGGCCGGCGAACGGCACGGCCTCGTAGTCCCCCAGCCAGATGGGGTCGTAGTGCTCGACGTGCCACCCGGTGCCGCGGCCAGCGGTCAGCATGATGCCCAGCAACGTGCCGTCAGCCTGCTGGTAGACCATCGTGCCGCGTGGCGTGCACGACCCCCAGGGGAACACCGCCTCGGTGAGCCAATCCCACTCATCCACCTGGGCGTTGGTCATCCCAACCAGCACCAGCGCCACGTCCTCCTCGGTGAACGTGCCGGGCTCGGCGCCGCGGCGGAAGTCCTGCACGGTGGCGAGCCGGATCGACTTCGGGACGGGGGCGTACAGGGGGGTCAGGCTTCGCATCGCGGGTTCTCCTTCGGGCGGTGGGTGCTGGTGGGAGGTGGCGCCCCGGGGGCCGGGTGCCGGCCGGCCCCCGGGGCTGTCGCCGTGGTGGTCAGCTGCGCTCGACGGTGAAGCGGGCCGGCCAGTTGCGGCGAGTGCCGTAGGCGGTGCGGGCGTAGACATGGGCGGCCTCGACCACCTGGGCGCCGATCCGCCGGTGGAGCACGGGGGCGAGGGCGACCGCGCGGCCGTCGTGATCGGTCGGCATCAGCTTGCTGCGGCCACCGTTGTTGATGAACGCCATCCGGGTGGCGCCGTTGTGGCCGCGGTCGGCGGCGGCGAACAGGCGGGCCTTGGCGGTCTCGACCTCGTCGGGCAGGTAGCCGGCGCAGTCGAGCCGGCACGGCTCCTCGGTGTAGCCGAGGAAGTTGCCGCCGCACTCGCACGACTCGCGCCACACGACGATGTCCACTGTTGCCTCCTGGTTGGTGGGATCCGAGGGTTCGGGGGGGGTGCCGCCCCCTCCCCCTCTCGACAACATTTAGTTTACGGCAAATGACGCTCAATGGCAAGGTGATCGGGCAGCAAAAGTGCTGTTCAGAACGGCTTTTCGCTCCTGCGTGAGCGTTCGGCACGCGGCCGGCCGACCACCCGCCCCAGGGGTCGGGCTGAGCGGGGGTCTTCCCTCCGAGGGCGGCAGGCTTCAGCCCTTGCATGGGTTCTCGGGGGCCGGAGGGGGGTCGGGCTTGCCCGACCGCGCTTGCGCGGCGCGAAGCGTCCTCCGTAGGTCCCCGGGGTTCCATGCGAGCCTCCGGTGCCGCGCTCGGAGGGAAGACCCCCGCCGGTCCGAGCCCGCACCACGACGCACGGTGCACACCCGTGCAGGGAGCCCCCTCCCCCTCTGCTGGGTGGTCCGCGCCGGAGGCGACTTGTTCTGACCGGTGCTGGCGGCACCCTCTGGCGGTAGGAACCCGGTCGCCGTTTGGCGGTTCGTACGCTCCGGGCGTCCTGGTTGTGCCACGCTGAGGCGGTGGACGGTGAGCGGTACATCCCCGGTCTCCTCGCCCGGCTGCAGGATGCCGGCGGCGGGTGGCTCACCCCGCCCTCGGGCAGGCTGGTCCTGGGCGAGCTGCTGCCGCTCCTGAACAGCGCGGCGGCCGGCACAACCGGCAGGGCTTCCCGCCTGTGGACCTACGCCGCCACCGCAGCCTCGGCACAGCTCTGGGTGGCCGGCGACGACCCCGACCGCGAACTCTGGGACCACGTTGCCAACGCCGTTGCGCGAGCCGCGGCCGAGCAGCCCCGTTCTTCCACCCTCAGCTGACAGCCAGTCATCGGCCGTCCCGCGCGAGCCGGCCCGAAATAAAGGATCTCCTTCAATGAATTCACCAGTGAAAAAATCGGTGACCGTGTGGATCGACAGGACAGCGGCTCGGCTTCTCTCGAAGATGTCGGAAGATCACCGAGCGGCCGAGGCGGAATACGTGGAAGCGTTGGTGAAAGAGCGCGTGATGCGGAGGGACGCGCGGATTCGGGCGGCTGCGGTTCGGGCTGAGCGGTGGCCTCAGATCGCGGTCGTCGTCGCGCACGCCCTGGTGGAGCGGCTGGCGGAGCCGGACCTGGCCGGCCCGTGGCCGCCCCTCACCGAGGCGGAGGCCGCCCGCCTGTCGCTCTCCGGCGGCTGGCCGGGCCCGCAGAGCCGTAGGACCCGCTACGTGCAGCGCTCCTACGACCTGCCGGCACCCCTCGTCATCCAACTCCGCACCGCTGCTTGGCGGATGAGTGAGGAGCCCTTGAGTCGGCTGGAGGCCCTGGGGATGATCGGCCCGGCCACCCTCGGGCTGAGCGAAGCCGAGCAGGCCGAGCGGGCCCGGCTCGCCGCCAGGCTCTACCCGCCGGGGCGGATCGTGCGTGAAGCCCTCGACCGGTATGGGCCCGTTCCGGCGCCGGTGGCCCCTGTGCCGACCGAGAATTAAAGGATCTCCTTCAATTAAACCCGTCCACGTCAAACGTTTCCGCATTTCAGTTCGAAAGCGTTTCCGAAACCGTGCTGTGCTTGCTTTTTGACGCCGCGAAATGTATTCCTTGGGTAGGGTTGAATTACCGTCGAAGGGAGAGTGGATCATGAGTGAATCCAGCCCTGTGCTGGTGGCGGAGGCCGACGGCGCCCCCGGGGAAGGCGCCGCGGTACTGAGCGCGGACGGGCTCGCCGCGGAGCTGGGGCTGAAGCTCTGGCAGGTGTCGCGGGGCGTGGAGTTGGGTGTGGTGCCTCCGCGCACGACGTCCGAGGGCTGGTCTGCGGAGGTGGCCGGGGAACTGCGGGCGAGGGCCGCGGAGATCGCGGCCGCGGTGCGGGCGTCCGAGGGCTGGGGCGCGTCGCGGATTGCGGGCCTGCTCGCCGAGCGGGCCGGCGTCGCGGTCGGCACCGAGGACGTGGTGGAGCTGGCGGCGCGCGGGCTACTGCCGGTGGTGGGTGAGTACAAGGGGTGGCCGCTGTACTCGGTGGGAGCCGCCGAAGGCGTGGACGTCGACCTGGTGGCCGCGTTGGTGGCGGAGCGGACAGAGTGGATGGCGGCGAGCCTGGGGAACGTTGCCGCCGCCGAGTACCTGGGGTGGAGGCTGCGCGAGTTCGCCAAGGTGGTGAAGGGACGCGGCATCGAGCCGGGCCGGTTCGCCCGGTACGCGCTGGCCGACCTGGACGCCCTCAAGGCAGACGAAGACCTGGCCGCGCAGGTGGAGGCAGACCGGCTGATCGGCCCCGACCAGGCGGCGGATCTGCTGGAGATCCGCCGGTCCGATTGGGATCACGTGGTGGCCGCGGGCTGGGTGAAGCCAGCGGAGATCAACACCATGAAGACCGGCACGCGGCGGACGGTGGACGTGCCGATGTACCGCACCGCGGACGTGCGGAGCGTGCTCGACATTCCCGGGGTCGACTGGGAGGAAGTGCGGTCGGTGAAGGCCGGTCAGCCCTCGGTCCTGCGGGAGTTCGCGCCGAAGTTGCCCACCCGGGCCGAGGTGGTGAAGGCCTTCGCCCAGCGGCTGGCCGACCTGCACGGGGTGGAGGTGTGGGCCGACTACCACGGCGGTGCGGACCGGTGGACGCTTGACTGGGACAAGAGCGACCCCGAAGCGGTGACCACGGAGGAAGTGCGCGAGCTGCTGGCCGGCGACACGTCGGCCAGCTCCTACGTGGACGAGATCCGGTTGGGCTCGTCCTGGGGCCGCATGGCAAGCTGGGCACGGCAGATGCTGGAGCCGGACGTGGCGGTGATCCTCGATACCGAGACGACTGACCTGGACGGGCAGATCATCGAAATTGCGGTGGTCGACGCGGCCACCGGCCGCAAGCTCTTGAACTCCAAGGTGCGGGCGACCGAGCCGATTAGCGCCGGTGCGCACGCGGTCCACGGGCTCACGGACGACGACCTGGTGGGGGCCCCGGACTGGGGGCGGGTGCTGCCGAAGCTGCGGAAGGTCACCCGGAACCGGACGATCCTGGCGTACAACGCGGACTTCGACCGCGCGCGGGTCCTGGCCGACACCGAGCGCATCGGCAAGCGGCCGATGCACCTGGGCGAACGGGACACCTGGGCCTGCCTGATGAACGCCCGTTCCGATTGGCTGGGCCGAAGCCGGTGGGTGGCGCTGGGCGGCTCGCACCGGGCCCTGGGGGATTGCCTGTCCGCGCGGGAGGTGCTGGTGTCCATGGCGGCCGGCCGCGGCACCGCGTTCCACCCGGCTGGCGCGGCGACTGGTCCGAAGGGGTTGAACGGCTGATGGTGCGGCTCACGCTGATGACGGATGACAAAGCGGTCGGCGAAGAGGTCATGGAGTTGCTGCTGCCGGTACTACGGGACGCGGTGGCTCTGACGGTGGGCGAGCCGACACGCCTCACCCACCGGGGCAGCGGCTTCCGGGCGGTACTCGACGTCCGGCCCGCGACGGCAGACGAACGGCTGCTGACGCTGGTGCGGGTCAGGCGGGAACAGCACCTGGGCAGCCTGCTGTTCGCGGTCGGGGATGAGGTGGAGCTGAAAGTCCGCCAGTCCGGCTACTGGATCCATGAGGGCCTGGAGGACGAGGGGGAGGACGCACGGATGCACTACGACCTGCCCGCCGGCACCCGCGGTCGTGTCGTCCATGTGCGGGACTACCCCAGCCCGTACCCTTACGTGGTGATTTGGGAAGTGCATGGGCACCCGGAGATCGGGGTGGCTCAGCACGACCTACGCCGGGCACCCGCCCGGCGGAAGGGTGGCGAGTGATGGACCGCTGCAACGACTGCGGGCGCTTCTTCTGCGACCGCTGCGGGGTGCACATCTGCCTGGACTACTGCGACTGCATGCTCTCGCACACCTGCCGGTGCGAGTGCGATGCCCACGACCGCCGGCTCACCTACGGCCCCGACGGCTGGGAGTAGGGGAAGCCGCGCAGGTCCGCCGGCCGTTGGGCGATCGATGGTGGCGGCCGGTGCCGGCGCGTGGGGCTAGGCCGTGACGGCGTCGTCCGCCGGGGTGGTCTGCTCGGCGGCAGGAGCGAGGGGCTGGGCCGTGCCGTCGGGTCCGGGCAGTAGGAGCCGGAGAGAACGGGGACGCGCCCGCCCACGTCCGGTGCAGTGCACAGTGATCTCACGATGGGACACGGCACCCCATCCGTCTCCTACGCCGTGGGTCCGGATGTCCGAGACGGACAGGGTGAGGGCGGCGCCGTCCCAGGGTGAAGGTGTGAGGAGGGTCGTGCCGCTCTCGCGCAGGATGGCTTCCAGCCTGCGGAGCTGGCGAGGCTGGGCGGGCGTGGTGGGCTGGAGGATCATGATCGGTGTCGCGGGGGCGAGATCCGCCGCGACTTGAGCCCAGTGCCGCCCCGGTGAGTCCACGAGCACGGTGCGCGGCCATGGAATCCCGTACGCCTGTGCGGCTTTCAGGCCGATATCGGGCATGCCGATGATGCTGACCCAGTCGTGGCGGGTGACGGCGCCGCCGGCCAGGGCGAGCAAGAGGCTGTAGTCCTGCTGGACGGTGACGACGGCGCCGCGCGGGAGCCGGCCGTCCGGCAGCACCGGGGCGAGGGCGGGGTGGGCGGGCCGGGTGGCGGCTTCGACCCGGGCGAGCCGCGCGGCCGGGGAGGTTTCCGCGAGCATGCCGGCGAGCCGGTCGCTTGGGTCGCTAGGGCCCGGGTGGAGCGGGAGGACGGTCACGACTCCCGCTCTTCGGGGGGCAGCGCGGCGGTGAGCCGGGCGGGGCGGAGTGTGGAGCGGCTGTGGATCACCCATTCCTGTGTAAGGGGTGGGCCCCACAGGACGTGGGCGGCCCACCGCCCGGCGCTGAGCGGGCGCCACGCGGTGACGACGCCGACCAGCCACGTGCCGCCGACGCGGATCACCGCGGGGGACCAAGCGGGCTGTTCGCGCTCGGCGGCCTGGTCGACCTCGTCGGCCGGCGCCCGCCGGGCGTCACGCCAGGACCCGGCGGCGCCGGGAGGGGTGGGACGGCGTGGTGGGTACGTGGGCACGCACATATTCTCGAACACTAGTTCGATGAAAACCTAACGTCAGATGATCATGGCTCTACGGAGGGCGTTTCGGGTGCTCTTCGGGGCGCTCGGTCACGGCGGGGCGGGGCGCGTGTCCCCTTTCTGGGGAGCGGCCGACGGCCGGCGCGGTCGCGAGTAGTCTGGTGGCCTGCCAGCAGGACCGGAGGCGCGTTGATGACCGCACAGCCCGAGTACCCGGTGCCGGGGCCGATCGACCGGCCGCGTACGCCCGGTGCGATCCGCCGGACTCTGCCGGCGGCCCGCCGCGAGGACTTCCGGGCAGCGCTGGACAGCACGCCCGCCGAGGACCTGTTCGCCCTGGTGGGGCTCTGGGGGGCAGTCGCGCAGACGGCGGCCGATCCGGAGGTGGACGCCGCTGCCGCGGCCGTCCGCGCGGGCATGGAACCGGTGCGCGGCCTGGACGAGATTTTCCCCGTCCTGGCGGACCCCCGGTGACCCCTCGCGTGTACCGAGCGGTGTTCACCGCCGACGCCCAACGCCAGTTGCTCGCGCTCGACGGCGCGGAACGGCTTGCCCACCTTCCAGCCGGCGCACTCGACGGGCCGGCGCTGTCCGCGCTGCTGGCGGGCACCGCGCTGGGCGAGCTGCTGGCCTCACTGGACGACCTTTCGTCGGACCCGTTCGGCGGCCTCACCCTGGCCCGGACCGGCGACTCCGAGGACGACAGGGTGGCCCTGCTCGCCGGCATCTACGCCGTGACGTACATGGTGTCCGAGCGCACCGATCCGCCGGTGATCACGATCACCAGTATCCGTGGCCCTAAGGGCAGTTGAGCCGGAACAGACGTCTCGGCCCCGGGGTCCGGGGTACCATGGCGGGACAGGGTGTGCGGACCGCTTCCGCCCCTGCTCCGCCGGCCGCGTGCCGGCGTTCCCCGCAGACGCGGGGCTGGCTCCACCACACGACCTCTCTCCGGTCCGCTCTTCATGGCGGCCGGTTCTTCCCCCGCATGCGCGGGGCGGCACGGGGCGTTTCCCGTGCGTCCCACCCCACCCCGCAGCGGAGTCGCCCCATGTCTGAGTCCTCCCCCGCCCCGTCGGTTCCCCTGCAGCCCACTGCGGGGGAACTGTCTGACTGGCTAGCCGAGTTCGGCAACGATCTCGCCGTGACCTCCGAGGACGGCGGCTTGCGGGTCGCCTTCGTCGAGCCGGCGGGGTTCACCGATCGTCTCGGACGGCGGATGGCGCTGACCGAGGCGCGGGCCCGGCTGGAGTCCGGCAGCTGCCCGTGGACGCTGGCGGCCGACGCCTACACCTCGGAAGGCCGGCTACTGCCGCTCGGCGGTGAGGGCCTGTGGTCGCTGCTGGTGCGCGCCGTCACGGCGGAGGAGCGCGATGCCCGCCGCGAGGCCAGGGCCCGGGCCCGTGCGGAGGAACAGGCCGCCGGGCAGGAGGCTTTGGAGGCGGCCGCCGCTGCCCGCGCGGAGAGCGACCGGAGGTGGGAGGCCGCCGCCGGGCGCCGGGTGCGCTCGGTCGACGCGACCGAACTGCCGCCGCTCGCGTACTCGTACCGCTCCCCTCACCACGACCGGTCGCACGTCCCCCCGGAGGGTTTCCGGCCGCTGGTCCCGGTCCCGCCGCGGCGTGAAACGAGCCCGGGGCGGTACACGGGCCTGTGGACCTCTCCCGTCGCGCGGCAGGACGAGGACGGCACGGTGCTGGACACCGTGTGGTCGGTGTGGTGGCGCAGGGAGTTCGGCGGGCCCAGCGCGGGCGCGCCTGACGTGGACTGGTACGGCGAGCACGTGCGGATCACGCCTTCGGCCGACGCGCGGATCGTGCTGATCGACAGCGCGGACGACCTCGCCACCCTGGTCCGGGAGTACCCCAACCCGGTGGACCACGCCACCCGCGACGGTTCGCACTTGTTCCCCCACTGGTATGCGGTGTCGGGGGACTGGGACGCGGTGTATCTGTCCGAGGCAGGGGCGCGGGAGGTATGCCCCACGGACCCGTTCCGGCCGCCGACCGCCCCTCACCTCGACGCGTGGGGGTGCGCAACCGTGCTGTGGCTGCAGCCCGCCTACACGCTTGGCTGACATGGCCTACCTGGAGGCGTGAGCCGTACACCGCTTCATCACCGGGGCGCCTTGAGCCGCCCGGTCGGCGGCAGTGTCCGCTGCCGCCGACGTGATGGGTCACCGGCTGAAGTCGGGTGCCTCCAGGGCCAGCCTGAGACGGTCGCGCCACGGTCCGAGCTCCCCGATCCCTGTCGCTTGCCACCGGTCGTGGGCCAGCACGCTGAAGGCCGGCCGGCGCGCCGCCGTCGGATAGTGCGACGCCGGAATCGGCCGCACCCGCCGCGAATCCAAACCCGAGAGGCGGAACGTCTCCTGCGCCAGCCCGAACCAGGTCGTCGCGCCGGTCGCCGTGCCGTGGTAGATGCCCGCCGGCGCGCCCTCGCAGCGCCCCAGTGCAACTAACTGCTTCGCCAGATCACGCGCCCACGTCGGCTGTCCGACCTGATCGGCCACCACTTCCACCGTCTCGCGCTCACCTGCCAGCCGCAACATCGTCGACACGAAGCAGGGCCCCGAGGACCCGTACAGCCAAGCTGTACGCACCACATAGCCCGCCTGCGGAAGCAGCTGTCGCACCGCCAACTCCCCGGCCAGCTTCGAGCGGCCGTACGCGCTCAACGGATTCGGTACAGCGTCCTCCGCGTAGGGCGTGCGCGCGCGCCCGTCGAAGACGTAGTCGCTGGAGACGTGGATGAGTCGCACCCTGTTGTGCGCGCAGGCTCTCGCCAGGTTCCACACGCCGCGGCCGTTGACCGCCGTCGCCTCGTCCTCGCGGGACTCGGCTTCGTCGACCCGGGTGTACCCGGCGCAATTGATCACCACCCTGTGGCCGTCGACGGCCTTCATCACCGCAGCCTGGTCCGTGATGTCCAGCTCGGTGTGCGTCATTGCGCTGATCTCCTCATGTTCGAGAGCCTTTTCGACCTCCTGGCCGAGCAGCCCCCCCGCACCCGTGATGAGCCACCTCACTGGTCGTCAACTCCCTTGGTGTGAAGGCATTACGCTGATGACATGCGCGGAATCATCCTCACCGGCGGCCCCGCAGACGACCTGGGGCCCCTCACCCGGGCCGTCTGCAAACTGCTTCTCCCGGTCTACGACAAGCCGATGCTGTACTACCCGTTGAGCGGCCTCATCCAGGCCGGCATTCGGGAGGTCCTGGTCATCACCGCTCCCGAGGATCTGCCGCACGTGCGGCGCTCCCTCGGCGACGGGCACCAGATCGGCATGCGGCTCGAATACGCCGCCCAGTCCGACCCCGGCGACGTCGACCAGGCCCTCCTCACCGGCAACGACTTCATCGACGACGCGCCCGTAGCTCTCATCTGCGGGGACGGTATCTTCCACGGCGAAGACCACGTCTCCGTCGCCTCGGTCATCGCCAGCTTCAGCGCCGACCCCAAGGGCGCGCAGATCTACACGCACCGCGTGGCCGCCCCCGACCACCGTGCCGCCGTCCGCGCCGGGCTGTACATGTTCGACGACCAGGCCGCCGCCATTGCCCGCTCCCTGATCCCCTCCCAGCGCCACGCGACGGGCCTCAACCGGGTCACCAGCCACTACATGAGGGCCGGGCAGCTCACCGAGACTCTCCTGTACCGGGGCACGGCCTGGATGTCGGTCCACACGGCCGAGGACCGAGACCGGGCGTCCGACTGGGTCCGGACGATCGAGGACCGCCAGGGCATCAAGATCGGCTGCGTCGAGGAAGCAGCGCGGAAGGCCGGGTTCATCGACGACGAGCAGCTCGCCGCCCTCGCTGAGCCCCTTATGAACTCCGGCTACGGCCGGTACCTGTTGGACCTGCTGGACAGCGGCCCCGATCACGTCCATTCCTCCAACTCGTCACGGAAAAGCACGCGTTGACGCCGGGCCCCGATGCCAGGCGGGCGCCCGGTCTCAGGGTTGTTCGGGCAGTCAGTCGGCGTCCGGGGCGGTGTCGCTCGCGCTGCCGCCGACGACAACGTGAGCCATTGCGCCGGCGGCGTGGTGGGTGTCGCCCGTGTACTCGCCGGTTTCCTGGTCGGGGTAGCTCACGGCCAGGGTCACGTGGAACTCGGCCGCGTCCGCACGGTGGCCGGGCACGCGTGCCAGCGAGATGCTGTGCACCTCGGCATCGGGGGCGTGCAGCATCCAGTCAACGGAGGCCTGCATAGCCTGGGCGGGCGTCTCGCCGGAGGTGACGATGGCGGCGTAGGCGACCACGGACACGTCCGCCGTGTCGTCGTGCCACTGCTGGCCGTAGTGCCGCATAGCCCGGACGGCTCCGGCGGCCCGGCTGATGTCGTGCCTCAGGGCGCGCGCCGCGGGGTGCTGGTCGGTCAGGGCGACGGGCTGGGCCGGGATCACCGCGGGCAGCGCGCTGGTGGTGGGCTCGGTGGTCTCGTTCAACGTGGGTCCTCTTCTTCGTGGTTGGGATGCGGCCGTGGGGTGCTGCAGGGCCGGCACAGCGGGGAGCGGTCGGCGGTGAGCTGCTGGAGGCGGGCGATGCCAGCGAGCTGCCGGACGGCGTCCTCGGCGGCCCGGGTGATCGTCCCGGCAGGGTCGCGGCGGTACCGCCTGCGCCAGATCGCCGTCCGGATCGGGCCGTGGATCCACCGGAGGGCCGGGCTGCGGCACGCGGGCAGCCACACGGTGTACTGCCACCACGCCCGGACTCCGGCGAGCCGGGCGCTCACCGCGGCAGGGCGAGCGGTCGACCGGTCGCCCACTCCTCGGGCAGCCACGGCGCATCCGGGCCCGCCCCGGGCGGCGGCGCCAGGCGGCACGTCAGATCGGCGAGCTCGGGGCGGTGGAGGCTCCACTGCACGATCTCGTCCGCGAGGTCCTGGGCGAGCGCCAGCGTGGCGGGCCCGGTGTCGCTGACCCACAGCCCTTTCGGCAGCACGTACACGACGCTGGCCCCGGCGACCAGCGCGGGCCCCGGGCCCCAGCTGGTACCGGCGGCGGTGGCTGCGGTGATCCGGTCGTCGCGGCTCGCGAGCCACAGCCACAGGTCCATGTACTCCGAGCGCGTCAGCCGCGGCGGGACGACCCCGGCCCACTGGGCGGCGAACTGCGGGACGGGACGCTCGTCCGCGGACGCGGCCGCGTCCGGGCCTGGCTCGTCGACGCCGACAAGGGCGCCGTACCACTGGCGGTCGTACCGGTCGGTGCCGGCGACGAGCCACGGGTGCAGGCCGCCGAGCGCGACCGGCGCCACGATCGCGCCGCGCGGGGCGAGCTGCCGAATCCAGCGCGGGGAGATCCCGGAGATCCCGGTGGTCAGCACGATCACGTTGTAGGGGCCCGACTCGGGACGTCCGGCGGAGAGGTCGCCGAGCTGGGCGTCGACCGTGACGACGGCACGGCCATGCGGGCCGAGCGCGGCCCGCACGGCCTCGACGTCGCCGAGGGTGGCGTGGACGCTGACGACCTGGCAGGCGGTCCGCTCGGCCAGGGCGACGGCCAGGGGGCCGGGGCCGATGGCGAGCACGCGATCCCCGCGGCGGATGAGGTGGCCGAGCGCCGGGGGCAGAACGGGTGCGGCCTCGGCGGGAGCCGCAGCGGGCGCGGTGTGGTGGTGGGTCATCGGGACGGGACTCCGTGCTGCTCGGGGCCGACGGCGGCCGGCCGGGCGTCGGCGGCGCCGGCGGGCACCACCGAGAGGGTGAGGACGTCGCCGTTGCGAAGTGCCCAACTGCGGCTGTATGAGCGGCGGCTGGAGAGACACGACAGAGCGGCGTAAAGCTCCTCGGTGTCGCGGTCCCACAGGGCGGCGTTGATCCGGCTGCGGGTGGTCATGAAGACGGCGTAGGCCAGGGCCGCGCGGCGCATCGACCGCATGGCCTCGCCGGGCTTCGGCACCGGCGGGGACTCCACCCGCTCGCGCTCCTCGCCGTCAGGGGCCGTGCGCGTCACCCGGAGCACGATCCCGCCGGGCACGGCAGGGGGGTAAACAGTGCGAAGGTCGCCCGACAGCGGCCACGACATCAGCGACGGCGGCGTGTTCATCGGCTCGCCCTGGTGGTGGGCCTGGTGGCGAGCCGGGCGGAGATCCGGTGCACGGCGTCTCCGCCGTCCACGGTGAGGGTGTAGGGCTGGCCGAGGGCGAGGGTGCGTCGGATGCTCTCGTGCTCGTCGGCGTCGTCCAGCCAGGCGTCCAGCGGGGCACGGAACGCGGGGGCGACGCAGTCGGCGAGCCGGCCGGCCCGCAGCTGGAGCCAGGCCAGCGCCAGGGAGTTGGTCCGCGCGGTGGTACGGCTCACCAGCATCGTGGTGGGGCCGGCGCCGAACTCCACGTCGGCCTCGCACAGGAACGGTCCGTCGACGACGGCCGCGACCGGGAGTTGGGGCGGCGGCTGGACGGCGGCGGGAAGTAACAGCGTCGACACGGGGTCTCTCCTCGGGTGAGGGTGCTCCTGGTGGTGGTTGTCGAGCGGCCGTCCCCGCCGGTGTCGTGGACACGGGCGGCAGGGACGGCCCGGCGGCGCGCGAGGGGACTACGCGCCGCGGCGAGCCGGTCCGGGGCTGGGTGCGGGCTCAGACACGCCGGACCGGCGGTCTAGGTGTCGGTCGGCGGGGCGAGTCGTAGGTGAGCCCACGCCACGGTGCCGCCGCGGGCAGGGTGGTGGCGGCCGGCCGCCAGCACGCACGGCAGACGGCGGCAGAGCCGCGTCCCGCGCCCGCTCTCGGCAGCGTCGCCGGGCGGCTTCGGCTGGACCCAACGTCCGGTGTCGCGGACGGCGACGGACACGCTTCGCGGGCCGAACACGAGCTTCACCGCCACGTCCGGACTGCCGCTGTGCGTCACCGCGTTGGTGACGTACTCGGAGACGACCAACAGGAGGTCGTCCACCACGGAGTCCGGCATCCTGCGGAACTCGCCGAGCGCGCGGGCGAGTGCCCGCATCTCGCGGACGGTCCGTTGCTCGGCGGCCATCGTGCACAGCACGGACAGCGCGGGCCGGACAGCGGGCGCGAAGCGCGGCCACGGCGCGGGGACTCGTTTCGGCTGGTCAGCTGCGGTGGCTCCGGCCGGGTAGCGCGTACGCACGTACCCCCCTCTCGCTGCGCGGGCAGGCGGACCCCCCGCTACCAGGGGACTACACGCGGTAGCGGGAGCGTACTTAGATTGCTCCATGCAATCCCATCATGCAAGTGCAAGACTGAAACTGACCGAGCGTTAGCCGCTTAACCCGTGCTCACGGACGTCTGAGAGGTACCGTGCCGAATCCACGCCGCCCACGTAGGGCAGACTTGCAGCACGCAACCGCGCGTAGGGGCAGGGAGGGCCGCGTGACGGAGACAGGTGGACCGACCGTGCGTCGTCGCACGCTGGGCACAGCCCTGACAGAGCTCCGGGAGGCTGCCGGGCTCCAGCAGAAGGACGCTGCGGGCGCGCTCAGCTGCTCTGCCTCGAAGATCAGCAGGCAGGAGCAGGGCAAGGGCCTCATCAAACCGATGGAACTCCGGACCCTGCTGGAGCTGTACGGGGTGACCGACGAGTCCAAGGTGGCCGGCCTGCTCGACCTCGCACGGCGCGCTGCGGAAAGCGGCTGGTGGGAGCAAGCGGAATACGAGTCGATCATGCCGCAGGGGCTGGGCGTCTATGTCGGTCTCGAAAATGATGCTCGAACCGTCCACGCCTGGGAACTCGGTTGGATTCCTGGGCTGTTGCAGCACGAAGACTATGCGGCTGCTGTCCTGGCGGGTGGCAAGCCGAGCCCACCGGAGACGGTGCGGAGATTGCTGGAGATCCGAGAAAAGCGGCAGGGGCGACTTCTCACGGAGACCGACCCGCTAGAGCTGTGGGCCATTATGGACGAGTCGGTCCTCATGCGCCCCGTCGGCAATCCCCAGGTGATGGCAGCCCAAATCACGCACCTGCAGATAATGGCCGACCGTCCCAATGTGACCCTGCAAATCCTCCCACTGAGCAAGGGAATGCACCCGGGCCTGCGTGGATCTTTCAGCATCCTTGAATTCGCGCCGAATGAGTCACCGATCATCTATGTGGAGGGACCGGCGGGAAATACGTTCCTGGAGCGGGACCACCAAATCCAGAGCTTCCGTCACGACTACAACCGCCTGACTGCGGGGGCGATGGACCCGCACGAGACAATCGACCGCCTTCGTGAGGCTGTCAAGGAGTACCGCCCATGAGTAATAGCGACCGACCTGCCGTCGACCCCCAATCCCTGACGTGGTTTAAGGCAACGGCGAGCGGCGACCAAGGGGCGTGTGTAGAAGCCGCGCGCGTTCCCGGTGATGGCATTTTCGTCCGGGACTCGAAGGACCGGCCTGGGCCTAGCTTCTTCTACGGCAACGCGGCGTGGAGCGACTTCCTGGCGGGCGTCAAGGCTGGGGAATTCGACCTGCCGGCCGCCTAACCCGGGTTCACACACCACGCACAGCAGAGGGGCCGACCCGAGTTCGGGTCGGCCCCTCTCTGTTGCCGAGCGCGTTACGCCGTCAACTGGTTGTCGCGGAGCTGGTGGGGCTGGGGAATCACGGCGACCGTGCGGGCTTCGGCTACCTGCTCCGGGGCCGGCCGGTACCCCTCCGCGAGAAGTTCGGCCGCTTCGGTTCGGTACTCGCTCGCGGTGCCGTTGGACACGCGGCACTCATCCTCGATCGTCTGCAGCGGCAGGTGTTCGGGGACTCCGCCGGCTTCCTTGAGGATCATCCGGGCCACCTTGCGGACAGCGCGCTGCCTGGGTGTCAGCTTGGCAAGGTCTTCGGTCTCGATCGCACGAAGCTCGATCTCGGCGGCACGGCTCCGCGTCTTGGCGGCGGCTTCCTGGATCTCGGCAGCGGTCTGAGCGTCCTTGGCGGCGGCGAGCTTCAGTTCGGCCGCCTGCCGCGCGGCCTCTGCCGCCTCCTTGGTGTTCTGGGCTTCCCGCAGCTTCGCTTCGGCGGCGCGGTCACGGATCTCGGCCGCGTCGGCCTCAGCCTTGGCGGCGGCCTTCAGCTTCTCGGCAGCGGCCTTCCGCGTCTCGGCGGCGGCCTCGCTCTCCTTGGCGGCAGCCTCGTCGGCGGCGACCTGGGCGAGCCGCTGCTCTTCTTGCTCGGCCGCACGCCGGTCGAAGTCCGCACGCAACCGCTTGACCGCGACCCTGCCCGCTGCCTCGACACGGTCGGCTTCCGCCTGGGCCTGGATGATGTCGTGCTCGGTCTCGATGGCGATCTGAGCGCCAGCGATCTTCTTCGCCGTCCGCATCGAGGCGATTTGGGCGTCAGCCTCCATGACCTCGTCCCGGGCCATGCGCTGCAACTCGCGCTCCTTCTTGGCCTGCTCGCGAGCCGCGGCCGCTTCCTCCCGCTGTTCGGGGAGTTCCAATGCCTTGTCGACGGTCAGACCGTAGCGCGCCATGTCGATGGGCAGCCTCAGATCTGCCGGAGCCTTCCGGCGCCACCCCCTCCCATAGTCGCGCCGCAGCATGGCCCGGTAGACCGTCCGGTCTTGCTCGGCCGCGACCGTGGCCTCATAGGAGGGCATTTCCCACAGCCGCATCCGGCGGTAGAGCGCCCACGTCCGCCACGGGGAGAGGATCCAGCGGTACAGCGGCACCTTGGGGCGCTGTTCGCCGGCTTCCCGCTCAACCCAACCCGTCAGGAAGTGCCGCACCGCCTCGACGGAGAGCAGGAAGCAACAGGGGATGATCGCGTGCATCATCGCGCCGAGCGGGTCCGCAGTCACGGGACCGCCCGAACCGGCGTTGAACACGATGGTGGCGAGCGTGAAGACGTGCGCCGCGAAACGGAGGAGAGGCAGCGGCCTGCGGATGCGGATCATCGCCAGATCGAGGGCGTAGAGCACCACGATGCCCACATCCACGCCGATCGGGAAATACGGGCTGAACCACCCGAATTCGTGCTTCACCGCGAGGTGACGCAGTGCCGAGTACGAGCCGGCGAACCCGACGACCGCGAGGACCGCGCCACCGAGCGCAGTCAAGATCACGAAGGCGATCACCAGCCCTCGCCGGGCCCTGTCCGAGACCGTCCAGCCCGGGGCCGAGACCGTCCGGGCCGCTTCCGAGACCGGCCCGGTTGCCCCCGAGATGTCGTCGCTCGGTCGCGCGGTCGGCACGGTCGCCGGTGCGCTGTCGATTGCTGTCGCAGTGGTCACCGCTCCCCCTCCTGAGCCAGCGTCGAGATCGGGAGGGGATATGCCCGAGGCTCGGGCGGGCGCTTCCGAGATCCGGCGTGCGGCTGGCCGGCCGCCTCCGAGATCGAGGGACCGCACCCGAGATGCCGCCGGGGCGTCGGCAAGACTGCGGCGGTCCGGACAGGCGTGGTACCGAGATGTTTGTGTGTGGCCTTACCGTGGTGGGACATGGGGAGTCTTCTCCTCGTCGTTGGGTCCCCGGGGGCGCTTGCTGGCGAGCGTTCCGCGCTCCTGGGGCTCTCTTGGATTCCGAGCCTGAAGGTCAGTTCTTCAAGAGTCTTGAACTTCCGGCATATTGGCCTTCCAGAGTCCTGAACTCTTGGATATCTCCGGCGGGAGCTCGTGCAGTGCTTGCCTTGGCAGGAGAATGCACGGGTGAAACATCAAGAGTCTTGCTGTCCGGATTTCGGGATGTTCCGGATTCCCAGAGTCTCGAAGTAGCGGCGTCGCAGCTCGTCTTCCTCGTTGCCGACCAGTGAGCCGCGGGTGGCCAACAGGGCATCGATCGCAACCCGAATCAGGGTGTTGGCAGTGATCCGCGGACCGCCGATCCTGGTCCGTGCGTCCATCAGCATGCGGGCGGTCTCGTCGAGCCCGGTCCACTGGTCAGACCTGATCTGCGCGTACTTCGGCCGGACGCTCGGCTGCTTCTCGGCCGCCTTCGGTCGGCCAGCTGCCGGCTGGCTCGCCGACTGCGAGCCGGAATTGCTGGCGGCCGCAGCAGCGGTGGCCGCAGCGGCGTCCTTGAACACGTCCCCGAAACCTCGGGGCTCATTTCCCGCGCTCATGCCATCACCTCCGTCGCCTGCCGGCGGATGGCCTTGTAGGGCTCTCCGAGGTAGGCAAGGGTGGCATCAACGAACATGTAGATGTCATCCGCCGCCTTGTCCGCGTTGTCTTCCTCGCTCAAGGTGACGGGCAGTCCGCCCACCATTTCGTGAGCCGTGTACTTACGAATCCACCCGTCGTACACCGGCATGCTGAGGGCGTTGAGGGTGTCCTTCATCGTCTTGGCCCGGCCCTTGGCACTGTGCTCGATCATCGACAGGATGATTCGGTAGTTGGCGCCCGCGGGCTGCAGAACGTCCCGGATGCTGCGAAGCACCGACTTGGTGTCAGAGCGGCGCGGCGGCATTGGCACCACCACCAGGTCACCCTCCGCGGCGGCCTTCAGCTTCTCCCGGTCCCGGAACGGCTGGTTGTCGGTGATCACGTACCGAAACTGCTTCAGTTGCCGGACTGCCTGGAGCTCGGCCGGATCATCGCTCTCCGTCAACTCGAAGGTGGCCGGCACCCGCAGAGACGCCGTCATCTCGGTCACCCCGCCGTCCTTCTGCAGAGCATCGGCGTTGATCAGCAACGTAGGCCCGATCTTCCCGAGCTCATAGGCCAACACGAACGCGACCGTGGACTTCGTGATACCGCCCTTGCCACCCCAAACCGAGATGACGAACGGTCCCTCCTCGGGTCGCGGCGGTGCCAGCCACCGCGGCAAATCTTGATCATTCATGGTCTTGATCCCTCCAAACTTCAAGAGTCTTGAAGCTGTGACGTCCAGGGCTTTGGTGCGGCCTTCACCGCACCCACCGGCAAAATGTACCGATCCCAAGACTTCTGATGCTCGGGATGACATCAACAACACGACTTCAAGTCTCTGACACACCCTAACTTCCTAAGTCTTGAACTTCAAGACTTAGGAAGTTAGGGTGGCGGACACAAAGAGGGGCCAGGCCTCCTACAGCCTGACCCCTCATGGGGTGCCCTGCTCGCCGCGCAGACGGCGGCCGGGCTTGATCCTTTAGGGAGGATCAGATGGTCAGGGTAGTGGACGTGGCGCCGTCCGGGCGTCGCCGTGAGTTGGCGGTGGAGGCGGTCCCGGCCGGCTCGGCAGGCCCGGTGCGGTTCGCGGTGGGGCGGTGGTCGACGCCGGAGCGGTCGACGGTCCCGGCGCCGCGGCCTCCGGCTGACGAGTTGGTGGTGGTGGCGAATGTCCTGGGCGTGCTCGTCGACCGCCGGGCGGCGTGAGCGTGGCCATGCTGCTCGTCTACCTGCTGCTCGGGCTCTTCGCCTATCTGGGGTGGGGGACTACTCCGGCTGATGCCCTGCTGGATCTGCAGGCGGACCGGACCGGCCCCCCACGCGGGCGTGAGATCGCGGCGGCTGTCGTGGTCTGGGCGGTGCTGCTGGTCGTGTGGCCGCTCGCGGTTGTCATCCGTGGCGTGCTCGCTCTTCGACGCTCGGGTGCGGGTCACCGCGAGCTCTGACCTTGTCGGCCGGGGCGGACGAGGTAGGCCGCGCCCGGCCGCTGACTGGAGGATCTGTGATGGATGACCTGAGCGTGTACCTCCCGGACAACTCGGCCGCTGCCAGTGCTGCGGTCCTGGAGGAGCCGGCGGGCGGCTGGTCGATCCTGCCGCCGGTGGAGCTGGCGCCGGCCGACCCTTCGGACGCCTGGGCGACCGTGGCCGAGGCGCTGAATATGCCGGGTGTGCCGCTGTTCTACGTGGATGGCCGAAAGTGATCTGACCAGCCGCCAGAAAACACCCGAGGGCCCGCGCCGTCGTCCGGCGCGGGCCCTCGGGCTATTAGGCGGGGCTCAGGCCGGCCGGGTCGCTCCTGCGAATCCGTTCGTATAGAGGGGAACAATTTCGACCACCCCGCCCGTCTTGGGGGCCTGGATGATCTTGCCGTCGCCGTAGAACATCGCGACGTGGGTGATCGTGCCGTAGTTGCTCTGACGGTAGAAGATCAGGTCTCCTGGCTGCAGCGCGTTCAGGGCGACCGGGTGCGCGCTGGTGAAGTCGTACTGGTCCTGCGCGACGCGGGGGAGCTTGATCGTTGCCCACCAAGCGTTCTGCACGAGGCTTGAGCAATCGAACCCCTCGTGCGAGCCGGCGAAGCATGATCCGTTCAGCATGCCGTTACCGTCCGAGCAGAATCCCACGCTCGGCCCGCCGGCGGTCCCGCCTCCCCAGACGTACGGCACTCCGAGGTACTGCTGTGCCTTGCGGACGGCGTCGGCTCCCGCCCCGGTGCCGCTGACGACCGCGCCGCCGCCGATGTTCCACACCGCCGCCTTGGCGAGGATCTTGGACACGTAGTCCGTCGTCTCCTTGTACGGCGGGACCCCGCCGTACTTGGCCACCGCGCCCCAGCCGGCGTTGTAGCCGGCGAGCGCCAGGCTGTCGGATCCGCCCGGATAGCCGGAGGTGCGGGCCTGCTCCATCAGCGAGCACATGAACCGGCCCTGGGCCATGACGGCGTCTCCGACGTCGTGCGGCGAGACGGGGGTACCGTCGCCGTGCTCGTCCCGCCCCCACGTGGCCCACGTCGAATCAGTGAACTGGGCCGGCCCTTTCGCGCGCCCGGCCGACGTGTCCGGTCCGACGGCGTTCTTATCGAAGTTACTTTCCGCCCAGATCTGGGCGGCGATCAGCGCGGGGCTCTCGCCCGGGCAGAGCGCGCCGGCCTTCTTGACCCACTCCACGTACTCGGCCGGCACCGCGCCGTCCAGCAACCCCTTGCCGACGGCGGCACCGGCGCCGGCCGCGTCGGCCGAGCTCCCCCCGCCGATCGCGGCCGTGCCGAGGACGACCAGCAGCACCAGCCCCCCGCCTACGGCCCCGGCTCCGGCTGCGAGTCCTTTTGCCACGTCTTCGCTCCCCTCCGTGCTGTCCGCGCCCTGGCCGTGATCTGACGCTTCTTCTGATCGCGACCGGCCTCCCAGGCCGCCGTCCACTCCTCTTCCGTGACCTGGTAGCCGGCGGCCCACCGCCCGACGTCGCTCACCCCGTACAGCCCCGCCTCGACTTTGCTGACCATGCCGCCGCTCATGCCGATCACCTCGGCCATGGCACGCTGCGTCAACCCCGTCGTCCCCCGCAACTCCTTTAGCGTGAGGGGCTTTCCGGCCAACGCTTTGACAGTGACGCCTAGTACCCTCGCGAGCGCGGCTGTGACGCGTGGCGACGGCGCGCACACCCCGATCTCGGCGCTTCGTACGGTCTCGGGGCTCACGCCCGCCGCGAGAGCGAGCTGAGCCCTGCTCAGCCCGGCCTCCTCTCGGAGCGTTCGTAGGCGGGATGCCCTTGGCGCGTCGGGGTCGGCCACGGTCGGTCTCCCAGAAATTATCAGTAGTGTCTGTCAGTTATGAGTGATAGCATCTCAGTAAAGATCCTGTTTTGGAAGCCGGGGGCACCGATGGGACTTCTTTCTCGCCAGGGCTCGCCGTCTGTGCCTCATCTCGACTCCCTGGCCGGGCAGTTCACCGTAATGGGAGCGCACGGGGGCGCCGGGACGACGACCGTCGCGCGCCTCCTCGACCCGCATGCGGTCGGCCGGGCGACGGAGCTCGCGCAGGGTCAGCCGCTGCCGCTGGGCAGCACCCCGGTCCTCGTGGCCCGCTCGACGTCGTACGGGCTGCTGCGGGCCGTCGACGTGCTGAACCGCTGGCACGCCTCCGTGCCGCGGCCGTGGCTGGTGATCGTGCGCGATGCACCCGCGCCACTGCCCGGGGCTGTCCGCTACCGCTCTCGCACCCTGGCGGGCCGCGTCCTCGGCGTCGTCACGGTCCCGTACCTCTATGGCCTCCGATCCGTCGACGACGCATCTGAAGCGCTCTCCACCCGACCGATCGCCAAGGCCGGCCGTGCTCTGCGCGGGCGCCTCGGCATCGCCGACTGACAAGGAAGAAGAACCCGTGTCCCAACTGCTTGACCTTGCGCACCACGTGGTGCTCGCCGGCCCGTCGCCGACGCCGGCGGCGGTCGTCCCCAACCCGGCCCCGCAGTCGCCGCCCGGGATGGACAGCACCTTCAGCAACTTCATCTCATGGACCAAATATGTCGCCTTGATCGTGGGCGTGATCAGCCTGATGGCCTGCGCGATGATGATGATGATCGGCCGCCGCAACCGCGGGCACCTCGCCACCGAGGGCGCCATGGGCCTGGTCTGGGTCCTGGGCGGCCTGTCGGTCGTGTCGCTGGCGGTCGGCATCGTGACGGCGATGGTGTGAGCCGACCATGACCCTTGACCTGCAGCGGGCCGCCGCCCGCCGGATGCGCCGCGTCGTCGTGGTCCTGGTCGGCGTCGTCGTGGTCCTGGCCGTCACCGTGGTGGCGCTCGTCCTCAACAGCGGCTCCACGCCATCCGTTCCGGTGGCGGCCCCGTCTTCCTCCGGCGCCCCGGCGCCGACGCCAGCACCGACCGCGAGCCTGCCCAGCACGAAGCCGCTGCCGACCGAAGCCCCGGGCGGCACGTTCGTCGCGCCGTCGTCCTGGGCGCTCCTGCCCAAGCCGACCGGAACCCGGCTTGGCATGCCGACCGGCTTCCCGCACACCGCAGAGGGCGCCGCCGCGGCCGCGGTCACCGCGACCCGCAACAGTTGGACGTGGGACGTGACGGTGGCCGATCGCGCGGCCGAGGCGTACTCGCTGCCGGACGACCTGCAGCGTGCGAAGCAGATGGTTGAGCAGAGTGTGAGCGCGTCCCGTATTTCGGTGGGCCTGCCCGGCAGTGGGGCCCTTCCGCCCGGCGCCCACCTGTCAGTGGCACCGATCGGTGTGCAGTGGACGCCGGTCAGCGCGGACGAAGTGAGTGTCAGCGTTCTCACCCGCATCGTCTACGCCCCCGGCAGCAGCACGGCCGAGACGACGCAGCTGTGGGCCAGCACCAACTCAATCGTCTGGGCGGGCGACGACTGGCGGACCAAGAGCGGTCCCCCTCAGCACGCGCCTGAGCCGTTCGACCTCGGCAGCGACGGGTTCAACCGGGCCGGGTGGAAGGCGATCCAGGAAGGGGACACTCGATGACGTCGACCGTCGGCCGGGTGCTCGCGGCACTGGCCGCACTCTTGGTCCTCGCCGTGCCCGCGGCCACACCCGCAACGGCGGCACCCCCGGCGGCCCCGGTGGCTTCCTCAGTCGTCGCCGCCCCTGCCTACGGACCCAAGTTGGCTCCCACCTGGGACATCTGGGGAACGGTCTGCGGCACGATCGCTCTCCCCGTCTTCGGCGCCGGCGGCGGCGCGCTCTGCGAGGCGGGCAAGGTGGCGGCACCTGAGATCAAGAAAGAGGTCTCAGCGGCCCTACAGAGCACCATCATCAAGCCCATGGCGGACGGAATGAGGGAGTTCACCGCGCAGGTCCTGCGCGTGGGGCTCACCTGGTGGCTGACCACGCCAAGTGTGCAGGTCAGCAACTCCGGTGTCACCTCGTCGCAGACGGGAACGGACAGCAGCGGCGCAACCGTCACCTACTCCCTACAGGGAATCTGCGCGGGCGTCGGCGAGGTCATCGCCGTCATCCTGCTGATGTTCCAGGGCATCAGGACCATGATCCAGCGCAAGGGAAAACCGCTGGTCGAAGCGCTGCAGGGGCTACTCGTCAACGCGCTGGTGGGGGTCATCGGCATTGCCGTGATCGATGCGCTGCTCGTGGCGTCCGACGCGCTCACAACCACCATCATCAACGTGTCGTTCCACGGCAACGACAAGCTACCCGAACGCGTTTTGGCGATGCTGCTGCCGCAGGCCGGCAATCCAATCGGCTTGATGACCATGGCTGTGATCGTCCTGATCATCGGCCTGATCCAGTTCTGCCTCCTGTTCCTACGTCAGGCGAGTATTCCGATTCAGGCCCTACTCCTGCCGATCGCGGGGGCCGGCCAGGTCGGCGGGGAGAAGTCCCGGCAGTGGCTCCCCCGGCTCTACACGTCCATCTTCGCCGTGATCGCCTACAAGCCACTCGCCGCGCTGATCATCTCCGCCGGATTCGTCGAGATCGCGAACGGCAACGAGACCGTCGACTGGATCCGGGGGATCGTCACCCTGCTCCTATCGGTGATCGCGCTCAAGTCGCTCATGGGCCTGTTCGCGCCGCTGGGCATGTCGATGGCGGGGGCGACTGCGGGCGGGTTCGCCGGCGCGCTCGCTGGCGCCGCCTCGTTCAGCGAGCTGGCCGGCGGGAAGTCCGGCGACGGTGGCCGCTCGGAGACTTCCGCCGTGCAGCAGGCCTCCAACATGTCGCAGCAGGGCGGCACCAATCCGGCGGCGGCCGCCAACCCGACGGCGGCCGCGGTTCAGGCCGGCGTCGGCGTCGTCAACCAGGCGAAGCAGAACGCGGGCAACGCCGTGTCCGGCGCGGACAACCCGGCCGCCGGCGTCCCCAAGCAGTCCACCGGCAGCGGCCAGGGCGGCAAGTCCGCTGGCGGCCAGGACGGCGAGTCCGGCCGGGCCGGCAACGGCCAGAGCGGCAAGTCCGGCCAGAACGGCGAATCCCGCCCGGCGGGCGGGTCCGGCCAGAACGGGCCCGGCCAGGGAACGACCCCGGCGCCGGCCGGCCCGTCGTCGTCGGGCGGCCCCGGGATCGCGGTCTCGTTCCGCGCGGCCGAGGCTGGGGCGCGCGGGATCCAGCAGGTCGGGAACACCGTCTCGGAAGGGAGCACGGAGCAGTGACAACCGCGCCTGAGAATCAGGTCCGCCTCTACGGCGGATGGCGCCGGAGCCGGTCCATGGGCATCGGCATGCTGAACACCGGTCAGACGGCGATCGTCGTCGCGGCGATCCTCGCGCCGATCATGCTGGGCAACTTCGTCGGCTGGGAGACCACCCTCCCGGTGACGGTGCCGGTCGCCCTGGTCGTGATCGTCCTGGCGTGCTGGCAGTGGCAGGGCATGCCGCTGCTGGACCTCGCGATCGCCCGGTCCCGGTGGCAGCTGGCCGCGCTGAAAGGCGAGACGTCGTTCCGCGGTCAGTTCCTGCCCCACCCCCAGGCGCTCGACCTGCCCGGCGTCGCGGCCCCCACGCGGCTGCTGAGCGTTGAGGACACCTCGGGGCCGCGCGCGGGCCGCGTCGGCCTGGTCTGGAATCAGGCCACCGGCAAAATGGCCGGCACCCTGCTCCTGGCCTCCAACGGCGCGCTGCTGGCCAACAGGTCGCAGGTGGACGTCAACGTGGCGTCGTGGGGCAACGCGCTGGCCGGTCTGGCCAATGAGGCGGACGTGGACGCTGCCACGCTCACGCTGCAGATCACCCCGAACAGCGGTGCCGCGCTGTCCGATCACGTACGGGACCGGCTCGACAAGTCGGCGCCCGCGGCGGCGACGGCCACCGTCCGCGAGCTGGTCGCCGCCGCACCGCGGGCCTCGTCCTCGCTGGCGGCCTGGTTCACCCTGGTGACCACACCTGGCCGGGGCGCCGACCGGCCGCGGACCCCGGCCGAGGCGGCGGCCGAGACGCTGCGGAGCCTGGACGGTGTGGATCTGATGGGCGCCGGCGCGGACGTGGTGCGCCGGGCCACGGACACGGACATCGTGCGCCTGGTGCTCGGCGCGTTCCGGCCCGAGGACGGCGACGCGCCGGAGGCCGAGGTCCGCGAGCTCACGTGGGATCAGGCCGGCCCGGTGGCGGCCGAGGACCTGTGGGGCGCCTACCACCACGACGGGGCGGTGTCGGTCAGCTACGTCCTGCGGGAGGCGCCGCGTCGGCCGATCACCTATGACGTGCTGCTGCCGTTGCTGTCGCCGGGGCAGTTTCCCCGCCGGGTGACGCTCGGGTACCGGGTGCTCTCCAGCAAGGAAGCGGCCGCGGTCGTCGAAAGGGAATTGAACGCGAGCGACGCGCGCGAGCAGTACCGGCGGCGCACGCAGCGCTCCACTACCCGGCGCGAGCGGGCCGACGCGGCGGCCGCCGAGCGGACGGCCGAGGAAGAGGCGTACGGCGCCGGCCTGGTGCAGTGGACGATCTCGATCACCGTCACGGCCCCGGACGCGGCCCGGCTGAAGGAAGCACAGCGGGAGATCCGCACCGCCGCCCGGCGGGCCGGCGGACTGCGGTTCCGCCCGGCCTACGGCGGCCAGGCCGCCGCTTTCGTCTACGGCCTGCCCGTGGGCATTCACCCGCTGGCCTGACGGGCCGTCACCAAGACAGTAGAGAGGAGGAGCGATGCCAGGACGCAAGCGCTGGTCAAAGGTGCAGTCCCGGCCCGTCGAAGGGGCCGGGACCGCTGAGGAACAGCCTAGCTTCCGGCTGAACGCGTCGGTGGTCGCCCCCCGCAAGGGGTGGCCCGGTGCCGGTGCCGGCCGGGCCGCGCACGTCGACAAGGGGGCCGTGTACATCGGGTCCACCAGTCAGGTGGCCGGCTTTTTCCCGTTCGTGCTTGGGGCAAGCCTGCCGGCCGAGGGGGTCCCGATCGGCCCAGACCTGCTGACGGCCGAATTGGTCTGTTTCGACCCGGGCGGCTGGGTCGGAAAGTTGGTCCAGAACCCGGGTGTTTGGATCATGGCTCAGCCCGGGTCGGGCAAGTCCGCCATCGCCAAGCGCATTTCGACCGTTTACACCGCGTACGGGTACAAGCTGGTCGTGCCAGGCGACGTCAAAGGTGAGTACTCCCCGCTGGTCCACCGCCTCGGCGGGCAGGTCGTCAAGATCGGCCGCGGCCTGGACCGCATCAACCCGCTGGACTCGGGGCCGCTGCGGCGGCGCCTGCCCAGCCTGCCGGCCGAGCAACAGGCCACGCTACGGGCGGAGATCAACGGCCGCCGCTCGGACCTGCTCCACTCCCTGCTCGCCACCGTGCACGGGCTGAACAGGCGCCCCACCGCACCCGAGGCGAACGTGGTCAACTGCGCGATCTCGCTCGTGGCGGAGAAACTGGCGGACGATCCGGTAATCCCGGACGTGGTGAACATCCTCCGGGAGGGGCCCGAACAGCTGTGGGCCCGTCTCCTCGTCGACACCCGCGAGGACTACCGGGCCCTCGTGCGCGAGGTGACCATGGCCCTGGAGAACCTGTGCGACGGCCCGTTGGCCGGCCTGTACGACGGGCCCACCACGCAGCCGCTCGACCTGGAAGCGCCGGCCCTGTCCGTCGATCTGTCCGCGCTGCTGACGACGGGCGATCACGTCGTGGCGGCCGGCCTGCTGTCCACCTGGTCATACGCCTACGGCGCGATCGACTCGGCCCGCGCGCTCGGCATGATGGGACAGAAGCTCGTCATCCCGCTGGACGAGATGTGGCGGGCCCTGCGGGCCGGACCCGGCATGGTCGACGCGATGGACGCCATGACGCGGCTCAACCGCTCCAAGGGCGAGGTCACCATGTTCATCACGCACAGCCTGCGCGACCCGGAAAGCCTCCCGACCCCCGAGGACAGGGCTAAAGCACTGGGCCTGATGGAACGGTGCGACTCGCTGATCCTCGGCGCGCTGAGCGTCGGCGAGCTGGAACGGGTGAACGCCCAGAAACCCCTGACCGGCTCCGAACGCGAGCTGGTGGCGTCCTGGTCGGCGCCCAACAGCACGGGGATTGACGGCACGGCACAGCGTCACCCGGGCCGCGGCCGCTACTTGATCAAGATCGGCACCCGCGCCGGTGCCCCGGCCAGGCTCGACCTGACGCCGGACGAGCTCAAGCTGTACGACACCGACGCGGCGATGCGCAACAAGGGGGCGACGGCATGAACGACGGTTCCCGGGGCGGCAGTGAGGCTGCCCCGTTCATCATCCTGGGCGTGATCGCGGGCTCGGCGGTGCTGTTCGCCGGCGCCTGGGTCGGCGGCACGCTCGGCGTGCTGCTGGTTGGCGGCGGCTGGCGGCCGCCGGCGTTCTCCGTGTCGGCACTGTTCGACCTGGTGGGCGGCGGGCCCGGCCGGCTGTGGCCGGGTCACGGCACGGCGGCGACAGTCGGCGCCGTCCTGGTCCTCGTCCTGGTGCTCGCGGGTCTCGGGGTCGCCGGGTGGTACGGGCGCCGTTACTTCGGCCACCGCTCGGGCCTGGCGAGCCTGCGGGACGTGCGGGACCTGACGGCCAAGGTGCTGACGCCGAAGACGCGCAAGTTGCGGCCGGCGCTGGCTGATCAGGACGAGATCCGCCCCGATGACCTGGGTGTCCTGCTCGGCGAGCTCGATGCGGTGGCGGGTCCTGAGCTGCGGGCGTCCTGGGAGGACGTGGCGGTTGCGGTGATGGCGCCGCGCTCGGGCAAGACGACGACGCTGGCCGTGCCGGCGATCGTCCGGGCGCCCGGCGCCGCGGTGGCCACCAGCAACAAGAGCGACGTGTACACCGTGACTGTCGGGCGCCGACGCGAGCGCGGGACGGTGTGGAACCTCGACCCCCAGGGCGTGACGCACAGCCCCCGCGCGATGTGGTGGAACATGCTCGCGATGGCGCACACCATCGAGGGGGCCCGGCGCCTCGCCGGTCACTTCGCGCTCGGCGGCGGCAGTGACAAGAGCTATGACGACTTCTGGATGAAGGCGGCGCGGAACCTGCTGACGGCGTTGTTCCACTCGGCGTCGCTGTCCGGCGGGACCGTCGCGGACGTGATGGGGTGGCTGGCAACCCCGGCCGATCGTGCCTCGACGGACGCCCTGGCCGCGTACGGAAAGCAGGCGCTGGCCGACCAGTTGGCGGCGACCATCGCCGGCTCGACGGAGACCCGTGACGGCATCTACCAGACGGCGCGTGAGGCGGTCAGTTGCCTGATCGACCCGGAGATCGCGGCGTGGGTGACCCCTGATTCGCGGGTGCCGGAGTTCCGGCCCGACGCATTCGTGAAGTCCTCGGACACGCTGTACCTGCTGAGCAAGGACGGTGGCGGCGGTGCCGCTCCGGTGATCGCGGCGGCCGCTGATGCCGTACTTCGGGCCGGTGTCGTGGCGGCCGAGCGGGCCGGCGGCCGGATGCCGGTGCCGCTGGTGGCGGTGCTGGATGAGGCGGCGAATATTTGCAAAATCGCAGACCTCCCGGACTTGTACTCGCACCTGGGTTCGCGCGGAATCTTCCCGCTCACCATCCTGCAGTCCTACCGGCAGGGCGAACGGGTCTGGGGTGATTCGGGCATGGCGGCGCTCTGGTCGGCGGCCACCATCAAGCTTCTCGGGTCGGGTATCGACGACCCGAAGTTCGCCGAAGACATCTCCAGTTTGGTGGGCACTCACCTGGTCACGGAGACCTCGGTCTCCCGCTCGTCCTCCGGCCGATCGGTCAGCACGAGTCGTCGGCGCGAGCGGGTGATGGAAGCCGCGGAGATCCGCGCCATGCCCAAGGGGCGGGCCCTGCTGCTGGCAACCGGGACCCGGGTCGCGATGATCAAACTACGGCCCTGGTACAACGAGCCGGACGCCGCGGAACTCGCGGCGAGCGAGAAGACCGAGACAGCGGAAATCGCCCGGCGTGCGGTGGCGGCGGTGATCGGCGAATGAGCGGGCCCACCCTGGAGAGCCTGGCCGAGGACATCGCGGACCTGCAGGCCCACCGCGACGGCTTCGCCGCGGAACTGCAGCTCCACAAGGACTTGCTGGACGAGCTCCGCGAGCTCCCGCCGGAGGAACCGGCCACCGACGACGAGAGCGGCCAGGACGGCGGCGAGCCGGCCGAGGACACCGGCCAGAGCAACAAGCGCGGCAAGGGCCAGGAAAAGGAGGAGAAGGCGCCGGTACCGCCGTTCATCCTGCGCCTCGACGGCGACCCGTACGCCCTGGAGCTGGCAGCGCTCGCCCACTGGGTGGCCAACGTCCTGGTGCCGGTGTACATGCGGGAACCGGGGTCGCTCGCGCCGTGGTGTCCGCGCTGGTGGGAGCATGAGGAAGCGGTGGCCCGGCTGCACGGGCTGTGGCTGGCCTGGCAGGAACTGACCGACCCGGAAACGGGCGGCCGGCTGGGGCCGAGCGTGTGGCACCGTGACCACCTGGACCCGGCCGTGGCCCAACTGCGGGACTCCGCCGGGCCGTTCGCGGCCTGCATGGTCACCCCGAACAAGGCACAGCACCGGACGTTGCCCGCGCCGCTGCTCGATCCGTTCCCGTACGCACTGCCCGTGCCCGCGGGCGCCGACGGCGAGCCGGCCGGCGTGGCGCCCGTGCCGCTGCCGGCGTTCCCGGCCCCTGGGTCTGGGAGCTGACGGGCGGACAACACGAAGAGGGCCGGAGGGATGTTCCCTCCGGCCCTCTTCGGTGTCCCGGTCAGCTCGTCCGCTGCCGGCCGGGGACGCGGGCCGGGGCCGGGACGGAGCGGGCACCGGTGGCGGGTTGGGGGCTCGGGCCGGGCCTGGGCCCGTCGGCGGGCAGGGTGCTCGACTGGGCGCGGGCGGCCTGTGCCCGGACGGTGATCGCGTCGGCGTGCTCCTCCGCCCCGATCACCTCGAAGGCGTGGGCGTCCGACCACGCGGCGGCGGCCAGGCCGAAGTCCCCCCGGGCGGCCGCCTCGTCGGAGCGGCCGCGCGCAACGTCAGCGGCGGCGAAGGCGAGCGCCGAGCGGTCCTCATGGTCGGCAACGCTGCGGGCGACTGCGGCGGCGGCCCGCTCCGCCTCCCGCGCGGCCGCGCCGCCGGGGGCGTGCTGGGGACGGCGCTCGGCGTCGGCCGGGCGGTCTCGGTCACGGCCAGGGTGGGAGATGCGGTGCTGGTCTGCCATGGCTGCCTCCTCTCAGCGGGTCCGGCTGCGAGTGGGTGGCAGCGGCGTGGGCGGCTTCGCTGCGGGGGCGGGCGTGGCGGGGCTGCGGCCGGGCGCCGCGCTGGGCGGGACCGTGGTGGACCGCGCGTTGGCGGCCGCGGCGCGGGCCTGGGCCTGAGCGGCGGTGCGCGCCGAAGGTGACGTGGGCTGCGGTACGGCTGCCGTCACCTTGGGGTCGTTCCCGCGCATGTTGACGGCCCCGGCGGACCCGCCGGGGCCGATCGCGGAGAACACCAGATCCCCACGGCGGGGATCGCCGGCCGGGACGTTCCGCGCCGCGTTGGCGAGCTGCTGAGCGGCAACCGCCTCGACCGCCGCACGCTCTCCCGGGCCTGCCGGGACGACGGCCTCACCCCGGGCCAGTGTCTCGGCCTGGTTCTCCCCGGGAGCGGTGATCTCCCACCGGTAGGAGACTTCACGGTTGGTGTTCTGGGCGGCCGCGTTCTGTGCCGGTTCGGGGGCTGCCGCGGGAGCAGGTACCGGGGTGGGCGCGGCAGGTACGGCGGTGGGTGCTGCTTGGACGGCCGGGGATTCGGCTCGCCGGTCCGCGTTGGTCTGCCGCATATTCTCCGTCGGAGTGGGCGGCGTCTTCGCCTGCTCGGTGAGCAGGCCTTGGGCGGCTTCGGCGGCATTGATCCGGATGCCGGCGGCTGCGGCCTGCTGAATTCGCGCGGGAACTCCGGCCAGGGCCTCGCGGGGGTTGCGGCCGGTCCCCTGGAGCCGGTTCATCTGGCCGGCGATGGCGGGCCACTGCCGGGACGTGACCAGCGATCCCAACACGCGCTCGTCGGCGATGGCCTCACGCGCCGTGATCACCAACCGGGCGTTGACCTGGGGGCTGATTCCCTGGGCTGCGAGCTCGCCGGCGCGGTCTCCGAGGGCGGAGGGACTGCGGCGCTCGCGCCACCGGTTCCACGCTTCCCGGATCGGGCTCGTCGTGCGCTCGACGGCACGGCGACCGAGGCCGGGCCGCTTGTCGCTGCCGCGGTCGCGGTCGCGGTCGTTGGGCGGCGGTGCCCACGGGTCGCGCGGCTGCATGGCGTGCGGCGGGACGCTCACCCCGGGATGCGGCGCCGCTGCGCGCACGTCGGCATCGATCCGGGCAACCAGCGGCGCGGCGTCCTTCAGGAACTGGCGGACGTCGACGCCGCTCCGTTCCAGTGTCCGGAGTTCGGCGGCGAGCTGGGGCCATTGCGGGCTGTTCAGCACCGCCTCGGCGAGTGCTTCCGGGCGGATCTGCTCGCGGACGGCCTGGGCGTACCGGGCCAACTCCGGATCGGCCGTCTTCGTACCGGCGTTCGCGCTGCGGTTCGCGGCGGCGCGGGCCAACAGGACAAGCGCTTGCAGGGCGATGCTCGCGCTCTGTCCGGCCTGGGCGGCAGCGTTGTCCATCGCCTGTACATCACTCATTCGATCATCGCCCCTTTTCGCATGGCTGTGCGTCCTCCTCGGCGGGGTGTCATAGCTCGACGGTAGCGGTTTTTAAAGGCCTGGATGCCGTAATTCTCCGAGTGGGATTCCCTTCATTTGACGGCGGATTACCGGCCATGCCGGCGGGGCTGGTTGCGCTGTTGCGCGGCCTGCTGGGCGGCTCGCTGGGCGGGGCTCTGCTCGCCGAGTGTGCGGCGCGGCGCTGGGCTCTTTGGAGGCGTTGTGCGGGCCTGGGCGGTGCGGGTGCGCGGGGCAGGCTGCTGGTCCCGGCGCATGCGTCCTTGGGCCCGCCATGTCAGTATCTCGGCCACGCTGTCCGCGCTGTCGAGTTCGCGCACAGCGGCTACCTGGGCCAGGAGTTCGGCGGGCCGGTAGCCCTGGCCGGCTGCGGTGGCCAGGGTCGCGGCGAGCGCGGCTGAGGCGGGATCGGCGAGCACTGCGGCGGCGTGCTCGGGGACGGCCTGGTGGACGGTCTCGGCGAGCGTCAGCGCGTCGTCGGCGTCGCCAAGGCGGGTGTCCGGGTCGGCCGGTCCGCGCTGCTGACCCCGGGTCACTGGTGGCATCGGCGGATGCCCCGGCATGGTCTCCGCGGGCTGTCCGGTGGACTGCCCGGGAAGGGTGGGACGTGCAGGGCTCGCGTCGTCTTTTCCGGTGCCGGCGGCGGCGGCCGTGGCGGCGGCCTGGGGGAGTCGGCCGGTCCTAGCGTCCTGTTCCATCCGTCGCTGAAGTCGCCACACCAGAACCTCGCTGATGCTGTCGGCGTCGCCGAATCCCCGGGCGCGGGAGACTTGGGAGAGCACGTCGACGGGTGCGTATCCGGCGTTCTCCAGCGTGCGGAGCGTCGCGGCGAGCGCGGGCCACGCGGCCTCGGTCACGATGGTGCCGGCGTGCTGCGGCAGTGCGGCGCGGACAGCCTGCTCGTAGTGCGCGGTGAGCTCGGGTCCGGCGGGCTGCATCGCGGTGCGGTGCCACATCGAGCCACCGCCACGGCCTCGGCCGGAGGTCGCGCCGTAGGCGATTTCGGTTGCGGCCCTGAGGTGGACGGCGGCCGCGCGGGCGGCCTGTTCCTGGGCTGCGAACCTGCGGGCCTGGTGCCACCTGATCGCGGCGATGATGGCGAGCGCGGCGGCGGCCAGCAGCGCGACGGCGGCCGCGGCTTCGCCCCCGCCAGCGACCGCTGCGGCTCCGCCAACAATCAGGCGGGTAGCCGACTGGAAATGGCGGCTCGCCTCGCTGTCCAGCCGCCGCGACGTCGGCGCGCGTCCGGCCCGCTCGAACGCGACAGCGGCCGCCTTGATCTCGTCGCGCACGGCGAGCGGGGCATCCGTCGCATAGGTCGTCAGGAAGTCCGAGAGGGCGGCGAGCTCCCCGGCTGCCGCCTCCTGGCCCTGCCGGCCAAGCAGCGCGGCGGCCTGGTGGACGTGCTCGGCCGCCCGCTGCCACGCCTCGGCCCGGCTCGCCACCGCCGGCTCCTGCGTGCCGGCGGCACGGGGCGTGGTCTCTCCCCATCGCTCCCGCACCCTCGGCAGCGACAAATCCGGGCTGAGTTTGCTGCCGGAGAACCACACGGCCCGGCCGCTGGCCGTGCGGTCGCCCGGCAGCGCAACCGAGTAGCCGGTGGTCCTGCCGTCCGGCGCCACGCGGCGCTGAACGCGTAGGCCAGCCTTCTGCAGCGCTGCGAAAAACTCGTCGTCCGATCGTGCGACGGCGGCGGCCTGACGCACCTTCGCCTGCAGCGTCTCGCGCGGCGTCTCTGGGCGCGCATTGCGCTGGGCCTTCTCGACCTCGCCCCGGGTCGGACGCTTCTTCGCCGTCCGCTCCGCCTTCGGCGTCTGCTGCAAGCCGTACCGGATTTCCCACTCGGCGGCGGCCTCCTGCATGCGCAGCCAGTTGTTCTTCATCCGGTCGCCGCTGGTGGCCCGGGTACCGTCCTGCCGGGCAAGCGTCGCGAGGATGTGAACGTGGTCATCGGCGTGCCGGATCGCCACCCAACGGCACCCGGGGTCGTCGGGTCCGTCGGTAAGACCGGCGGCCTGAACGGCCTGCGCGGTGATCTCCTTCCACTCCGCGTCAGTGAGCTGCCGGTCTCCGTCCGGCAGTGCGATCACGCCGTGCCAGACATGCTGATCCAGCTTCTTCGCCCGCATCGCGTGCACAGGCATGTCCAGCAACATGGCCAGGTGCTCCAAGCTGCTCTCGCTGCTGCGGGCTGGGTCCTTCACGTGGTCGCTCCACGCACCGACCAAGTGAGGGTTCGTGTGCTCGTTGGCCTTGCCCGGACCGTACAGATACAGCAGTGCGCCAAGGGTCCGCTTTCCGCGCTTGAGCTCCCGAAAGATCATCGTCCCCGTCGCCCCCCGAGCACGGCCACCATGGCCTCGTCCAGCCGCTCCATCGCACGCTCGACCATGCCGAGAATCCGCGGAAGCTCGGGCGCTGCCTCCTCCATGTTCAACTTTCGAGCGGCCTGGTTCAGGTTCACACCGACGGCGCGGACCTGGTTCTGAGCCTCCATGAAAGCGTGGAGTGTGTCCTTCTCACCCGTGGGGATCGGCACGATTTCACCGCGCGCGACCGCCGCCGCGGCGTCCGACGCCCATGCGCCCGGTGTCATGCCGGCAAGTGCGGCGGCGGCCTTGATCACCGCGTGCTCGTCGTCCGACAAGGCGAGGTTCACCCGGTGCGGTCGCGGCACGTCGCGGCCGCGCCGACGCGCCCGACGCCGTGGCACCGACGGAGTCTGATCGCTCATCCGATCCCATCCCAAAAGGTGGCCCATCCCTGGGCCGCCGCGCGACCCCGGTACGCCGAGCATAGCGAGGCAGGGGGCGCGCATCATGCTTAACGTTACGTTAAGCAATATCTTGCTCCGCCCGGGTTGGGGTACCGCTCGTCTGTAAAAGGGTGGTGTGCGGTGCCCCAAGTCGGGCGTCGTGCCCGGGCCGTAGGTCCGGTCCAGGGGGGTCCGGGGGGATGTGCCCCCCGGCGCGCGGCGATCATGCTCGGCAAGGACGGGAAGTTCTCCCCTGCGTGGAGCTGGGCGGCCGCTACGATGGCGGTCATGACGACCAATGACGCGCCTGCCTCGCTGCGGCAGCAGGCTGAGGCGAAGCTGCGGCCGATGCTCGATGCTCTCGGGCCGCTGGAAGAAATCCTGAAGCAGCGACAGGACCTGATCGACGCCCTGGCGAAGACGGACGGCCCGTACGGTGAGGCGTACGCGGCGGCGGAGGCTGCCGGATGGTCGGTGCAGCAGCTTGCGAGCATGGGCGCGAGCGAGCCGGCGGTGCGGCCGAAGCGCGGTCGGGGCCGGCCCCGGAAGTCGTCGAGCGTTCCCGTTCAGGGCACCAGTGCCGGCGCTGAGGCCGGCGCGGCTTCGCCGACCGTCGGCGGGCAGAGCTCCAGCGAGTAGAAAAATCCTGCGGGTACGGCAAAGCCCCGCCCCGTCTGGCTCCGTCAACGACGGGTCAGACAGGGCGGGGCTTCGTTGTCGGGTGCGGGTGTGACCACCCCCTAGCGGCCAGTATCCGGGGCCCGGCCGGCCGCCTCAAGCCCTCGCGCGACGGTGAGCCGGACGCGCTTCGCTTATTTCGCCCGGCCCACCTAGCGCGCTGGCTTGACCCGGCCGGCCTCTTGCCCCGGACCCGGGCCACTATGGGGGCGGCCCCACCCGTGCGGTTCGGTCGTGGCCGGCCTCCGCCGGTGACCGTCCGCACCTGCCGCTGGTCGGGCCGCGCAAGCTTCCTCCTGGTGGCGCTTCAGCCGGCTCGCTCTGAGCGGTGGCGGTCGACGTAGGCGGCGGCCGTGATGGCCACGCACACCGCCCACAGGATCCACCAGCCGGCGGCGACGTGGCCAAGGCCGGCGGCACCAGCCAGGGTGACGCCGCCGGCGGCCACCGTGAAACCGCCGGCCCACCGGGTGAGTTTTCGCGCCTGCATGTCCTTCTCCTTGGGTTCAAATTCGGGTACTGGTATGGGAGACTGGAGCCCCGGGGAGGGGGCTACTTGCGATAGCCCCCTCCCCGGTTCTGCTAGCGGCGGTGCTTCCCGCGAGCCTTGTTGGCCTCGCGAGCATGCCACGCGCCCCACGCAGTGAACACAGCGCCGATGCTGCTTGCGACAGCACCGACGATGGTCGCGATGAACGCAATCTCCTCGTGCATTTCCCCCTCCTTCCCTCTTCCTTGTGACTCCAGTTTATAGTGTGACTAGATGGATTTCAAGCCAGTCTAGAAAAATCTTCAGGGCATGCACTACGCTGCACCCATGACAGAGACCCCTGGCGACCACGTCGCCGCAGCAGCCCGGACGGCACTCGCTGAGATCGCCGACATCACCGATCCCGTTGATCGCGAGCTCGCTGCCCGGCAGCTGCTGGACGTGGTGCTGCCGGAGATCGCCCGTGGCGCGCGCGAGATCCGGCAGGGGGCCGTCCTGGAGCTCCGCCGGGACCGGTTCACGCTGCGCGAGATCGGCGAAAAGCTCGGCGGGCTCTCCACCGCCCGCGTCGACCAGATCGCCAAGGGCAAGTAGGCCGGGCCGGCTTCCAGTTGCCGAAAAGCCGGCGGCAGGGCCGGGCGGCCACCGGAGCTGACGCCGGTCAACAATCGGCCCTGCCGGACCTGGCCTAACTCCGCGCCCGTGCCGGAGATCAACCGATGAAGGGTCACCCCCACCGGCGGCCGAGTCGGCAGACCGATGCGGAGAGCACAGAGCCGGTCGGCGCCCCGCGCCGGACAGCGGCCCCCGATCCGGCAGCGACCACACATCCCCGATCCGTAACGGCGGTCCACCCCCACGCCTGCCCCGCCGCGCATTTCTTCAACGGCGCCGCACCGGTGAGCACGGGCAGTCAGCGCGGCTGCGGGCCGTAAGGTGCGTCAGGCCCCCGTACGGGCCGGATGTCGGGAACGGTGCCCGACCCCGGGCCGGGCCCGGAGAGCCGCCGGACCGGTCGCGTGGACCGGTTCGCCGGTTGCTCTTGGGATTAATAGGGGCGCCGCACTCTGATTTTCTTCCCGCTCGCCGACACGGTTTCCCAGCGAGATTATGGGCTTGAGAGGGAGATGCAGCAGTGCGGTCCGGCCTGGAGTTCCGCACCGGTCCCGAGGCGCGGGTGGAGCTGACGGACGACCAGGCCGCGGCGCTCGGCCTGCCGGCCGGGATGGGATACACGATCTGGGGGCCCGTGGAGGATGCCGCCAGCAACCGGGTGGAGCTCCCGGACGCGGACAGGTGGGTGGTACCGGCCCGCTGGCTGCGGCCGCTGGCGGAGGGAAGCTGAACCGGCGTCGGCGCCGCGGAAGGTAACGCCCTCGGCGGCCGGGCTGCTCGAGGTGAGCCGGCCACGGCTCATCACGAGCCGACCGGACGGCGACCGGTTCGGCCGGACGGCGGCCAATTTCGGAACCCCTGGTTGAGGGGTGGTCAACCCCCGTTCGCGGTTCTGATTTCCGATACGCTGCCCTTATCGGTAATCACGGATCGTCAATAGTCGGTACGTTGGGTGACGGTCCCGAGGGAGGGAGAGGCACCGTGGACAACACGGAGCAGAGCACCGGCGACGGCCTGGACCGCGCCGGCCTGCGGGACGCGCTCGGGTACATGGAGGAACTGCGGCGCCATCACCGGGCCCACGTCGCCGAGGTCCCGGCCCCGGCCCCCGGTGGCCCGCACCCGCAGCGGCGCCCACTCGGCCGGGGCCCCGTCCCGGAGGAAAGCCGGTGACCCAGCACGCACCACTCGCCCTCGTCCTGGTCGTCGCCGCGCTCGCCACCGCTCTGCTGTGCGCGCGGACCGGCGCCGACGACGCCCCGACCGTCACCTACCTGACGTTCTACAGAGGCGCGTGGGGCGCGCTCGCCGGCTGGCTGCTGCGGCACCTGATGCCCGCGGGCCGGAGCGGACGGTGAGCGGGACGGACGCCGCGCTGTCGTCGGCCGAGGCGCTGATGGTCGACGACATGCGGGGAATGGCCTCGTTCGCATCGCCGCGGCCGGGCTGGCGGTACGGCTCGGTGTACGCGCTGCTGCTCGACGTCGGCCGGCTGTTCACCCCGACACCGTGGCCGCACCCGGACGGCATCCCCGGCGAACCGGGCCGCTGCTACGTCGACTCGGTCTCCTGGGCCTGGGGCTCGCCGGACACCCTCGCCTATGTCGAGGGGATGGCCTGGACGGGCATGTTCCCGATGGAACACGCCTGGTGCGGCGACCCGCACGGCCGCGCGCTCGACCCAACGTGGCGCGAGACGGCCGCCGCGTACCTCGGGCTGCCGGTCGACCCGCGCACCGCCTCCGACCTGATGGGCCACCACCGTGAACCGCTGCTGGCGCACGGGGCGGTGTGCCGCGAGTGGCTGCAGCACGGGGTGCCCGGCGAGCTGCTGGTGGACTGCGGCCGCCCGGTCCCGACGGCGGCGGAGGCCTCGCGGTGAGCGCGGACCTGGTGGCGCGCGAGCCGGACGGCGCGGTGGCCCTGCTCGACGGCGCCGGCTACCCGGACCGCGGCGCCCGGGTGGTCACGGCCTCGGGGAAAACCATCTCCGGCCGGACAGCCTGGCGGGTGGCCAACTCGGTGCCGAGGGGCACCCGGGCGGCGCGTAGATCGCGCGTCCATCTGTTCACCCGGTGGTGTCGGGACCACGGGCGGATCGCCACCGACGGCGGCACGGTGCCGGACTACCTCACACACCTAGCGGACCTGCACCACCCGGCCGCGACGCTGGTCGCCCACCTGGGCACGCTGGCCGCGTGGTTGTCGATGACGGGCCAGGGCCTCGACGATGAGGACCGACGGCTGTGCCGGGCGGTGGTCGACCAGCGGTCCGCGACCGAGGCGGCCGACGGCTCCGAGGCGCCCGGCCCGCTGCAGGCGACCGAGGCGACCGTGGAGGACCTGGCCGCGATGGTCGGCACCTGCCACCGCTCGACGCCCCGCGGCGCGCGGGACGCCTACACCATGTTGCTGGACTGGTTCATGGCGGGCCGCTGCAGCGAGCCGGCCGCCCTCAACCGCCTGGACGTGGCCGAGGTGACGGCCCGCTACCGCGACCCGGAAACCGGCCGGCCGGTCGTCCGCCCAGCCCTGGAAATCACCGTGCGGACGTCCAAGACGAATCCGTACGGCCGACACACGCAGCGCGTGCGAATCGTCGGCCAGGACGACCCGCAGCTGTGCCCGGTGCTGGCCCACCGCGCGTGGACGGCCCTCCTGGACGCCCAACAGGTGCCGCCCGGCGGGCCGTTGCTGCGGCGCATCGACCGGTGGGGGAGGATCGGCGGTACCGCGCCGGTGGCCGGTCGGCCACCGGCCGACCCGGCCAGGGCGTACGGAATCGGGGACCGCACCGTACGGAACATCATCGCCACGGCGGCGGAGCGGGCCGGCCTGGTCCGGGCCTGGGGGCCGGCCGAGCGCGAGCTGTTGAGCACGGCCGCCGAGCGGGCCGCGCTCGCCGGTGTCGCGGACCCCTACCGGCGCGAGGAACTGCGGGCCGACCTGCGCAAGCGGCGGCGGGCCCTGCGGCGGTCGCGGCCGCGGTACACCGGTCACTCCATGCGGCGCGGCTGCCTGCGGGCGATGCAGCGGCGGGGACGGCCCCGGCACATCATCGAACAGCACGGGCGGTACCGGCCCGGGTCGCGGTCCCTGGGCCGCTACCTCGATGACGTGCCGCCATGGGAGAGCAACGGCACCGTGGCCCTGATCTGACCGCCCCCGGACAGGGCAGGTCAGGGAGCGGTGCGTCAGGAGCCCGAGGGGGGCAAGGTGCCGGGTCGGCCGCTCGTGGCGGCCGCGCGTCGAACACCTCGTCCCTCCTCACCTGATTCTCCCGAATCCAAAAACCGCAAGATTGGAAATCCGCCACATTTTCTAAATCCGATTCACCGGATCGGAAAATGGCAAAAATAAAACCGCTGTGAGCTTATGCTCAGGCGGAGTCGACCGGACCGGCTCCGTCAGTGTGGAGGCGCGCTGGGCTGCGCGGCCCCCTGGTTGATGTTCACATTCTGGGTAACGGTCACTCCCGGAGGCGCGGGTGTCGCCTGATGCTGACTCCCCCACATGACCACGATGGCGCTCACCGCCGCCGCAGCGAGTGCTCCGAAACGTCGGTAAACCGCCTCTGACCTGCGGTTAAGCGGAACGTTCATGCGCCCCCGACTGCCGGCCGTCTTCCACTCACACCGGAAGGCCTGGTTGTTGTTGTTCTTCTTATTCTTCATTCCTGCGCCCTCACTTTGTCTCAGATAACACGAAAGGCAGGGACATGGCCCTGCCGAAATTAAACATGGAAATGCCAAAAACAGCCCAGCTTTCTCCTTTCCTTTTTCTCTGGCGAAAATGCTGCCACTCATCCTGGAGACGCGTCAAGCGCTCCGGAATTCCCGATCCACGCGGGCATGCTGAAGCCCCGGGCGGATTGGGATTTCGACAAGAGTAGGTATCCACCCCGCCGTTGTCAATAGAAGGAGCACGGCCCGCGCGACCGAACCCGGGCCCGCCCACCGGACGGTGACGCCCGTTCAGCTCGCGCGGGCTGGCGCCCAGTCCCGTCGCCGGTGGCCACGCCCACCACGCTGCCGATGCTGCCGCCCCCGAGCCCCGACCCGGGCACTCCCTCACCGGCGGGCCCCGAAACACCCGAGGCGGACGACTCGGCGGGCCGGGGGCCGGCGGCACCGTCCGGCGGACACCACCCGGCCCCGCCTCGGCCAGCTCCTGGCCGCCCGGCTCCGGCTTCCCCCTCGACGCGACCGGTCCCGCCCGCTCCCGGCCGCCCGGCTTCGCCCGCGCAGTCCTCGCCGGGGCGTCCGGCCGCTTCGGCACCCGGCGGCCCGGCGACTGGCTTTGATCCGGGCGCGCTGTGACGGACGGCTGAGCGGGACGGACCGGCCCCGGGCGGACAACTCCGCTCGGGGCCGGTCCTGTTGAGGCGGTGATCACGGCATCTTGCTCATGCCGGATTCGCCTCCTCGGTGTTCTCCGCCGCGGCGCGGTCGAAGGCCCGCTCTTCGGCCTTCTCCGCGCGGGCCTCCGCCTTCTCGGCCCGCTCCTCGGCCTTCTCCACGCGGGCCTCCGCCTTCTCGGCCCGCTTGTCGGCGGCGGCCACCGCGGCGTCCGCCCGCTGCTGGGTGTCGGCGGCATTCCGACGAGCCTCGTCGCGGTCGGTCTCGGCGAGCTCGCGGGCCTGGGTCTGCTCGGCGAGCTCGGCGGCGAGGCGCTCCCGTTCCTTCTCTGCGGCGGCCTTCGCCGCGGCCGCGCTCCTCTCAGCGTCGACCGCGCGAGCGGCGGTCTCCTCCGCGGTGGTGGCCCGGGTTTGGGCGTCGGCGGCCCGGCGCTCGGCATCGTCCTTGGCCCGCTCGGCGGCGTCCCGGTCGCGCTCGGCCTGGTGCTGGGCCAACTCCGCGGCCTTGGTGCGCTGGTCGGCGGCCCGGCGTTCGGCCTCCGCCGACTCCGCGCGGGCCGTCGCCGACGCGGCAGCGAGCTCGGCGGCGACCCGTGCCCCAGCCTCGGCTGTGCGGTCCTGCTCGGCCTGCCGCTGCCGTGCTTCGGCGTCGGCGGCCCGGCGCTCGGCATCGTCCTTGGCCCGCTCGGCGGCGTCCCGGTCGCGCTCGGCCTGGTGCTGGGCCAACTCCGCGGCCTTGGTGCGCTGGTCGGCGGCCCGGCGTTCGGCCTCCGCCGACTCCGCGCGGGCCGTCGCCGACGCGGCA
>NZ_JBSFGU010000053.1:0-50464 GCF_053596725.1 Kitasatospora sp. NPDC001660
GGCCGCCGGACCGCACGACCCACTGCGCGACGGCGTTCGCGGCACCCTTGCGGATGAGGCTGCGCCCCGGGCCGGGGTCCGGGGCGCAGCGGGCGCGGGGGAGGGGTGGTCGGTCAGCCGGCCGCGGGGATGCGGCAGCGGATGCGCTTGCCGATCGGCGAGGGCTTGACGGTCCAGCCGGGGGCGAGGATGTCGAGGAGGAGCAGGCCGCGGCCGGTCTCCGCCTCGTCGCTGTCGGGGGCGGTGTCGGTGCGGCGGGGGCCGGTGCCGACGAGCGGGTCGTGGACGGTGACGACCGCGTCCGCCCCGCGGGAGCGGTAGACCTCCACGACCAACGGGGCGTGGGGCCCGCAGGCACGCACCGCGTTGCCGATCAGCTCGGACAGGACCAGCTGCGCGGACTCGGCGGTCTCCAGGTCGACGCCATGGGCGACCAGGACGGTCAGCGCCAGGGCCCGCATGGTCTGCACGGTGTCCTGGTCGGCCGTCAGGTAGGCGGTGATCCCGCCGAGGCGGGGGACCAGGTACAGGCCGGGGCGCGGGGCGGGCAGGATCGGCTCCTGCGCGGTCAGGTCGGGCGCGGTGCCGGTGCCGAAGGTGGTGGTGGCCATCACCGGCCACCTCCCCGGGCCCGCCGCAGCGCCTCGTCCATGTCGGGGTCGCTGTCGCCGGGCGCGGTGTTCAGCGTGGAGCGTGCGATGATGTTGTGCAGCAAGGTCGTTGCCTCCAGTTCAGGCGACGTGGACGGCCCCGGGGCGCAACCCGGGGCCGTCGCTGTTGGCGGGGCCCGGTCCTGCCGTCCCCCCGCCGTCGCCGCACCCGGGTCGAGGGCGGAGGCGACGGGCAGCGTCGCAGGAGAGATGCGCGGTCAGGCAGCGGCAAGGACGGCCAGCCGACGGGGCCGGTAGCGGGGGCCGGAGCACAGCGGGCTCGCGGCGGCGACCAGCCTGTCCTCGGTCGGGGTACGCCGCTGGTCGACGGTGGTGATGCTGGCCGGGCGGGGCTCCGGCGTAGTGAGCGCCCGGATGAGCAGCGGGAGCAGCTCACGGGAGATGGTGGCGTAGCGCACGGAAAACCTCCGGGATGCGAAGCGGCGACCCGGAGAGTTCCGGGCCGCCGCAGGCTGGTGGGGGCTGTTCAGTTCTGGAAACGGGCCGGGCCCGGCGTGGTGCTGGTCAGGCGGAGAGCTGCTGGCGCTTCCGGATGGGGTTCTCGGCCAGCACGTCCTCCGCGCTGCGCACCGCGCCGATCGGGCGGGCTCCGACCGGCACCGCCGCGCCCTGGATCGGCTCGACGAGACGGCCGGTGATGTGCTGGGCCCGGCGGCGCTTCGCGAGCAGGAAGTCCACCTGCGCGTCCGGCCACTCGGCAGCGCGCTGCTTGAGCTGCTCCTTCGCCTGGCGGCGCTCGGCGAGCTGCTGCTCCTCCTCGGCCCGGGCCTGGGCGGCGCGGCGCTCCGGCTCCTGGCGCAGCAGCTCGAGGTAGGTGGCGCCCAGGCGCAGGCCGTCGGTGCAGCGCTTCTTCGGGTCGGTGCAGGCCGCGCAGCGGCTGCGGTGCCCGACGTACGCGGCGTGAGCGGTCTCGGCGGTGGGCGCGGCCGGCGTGAGCTGGTGGATCGCCTTGGGCAGCGGGGCCTTCACCTTGTGCAGGACTTTGGTCGGCCGGCGGGCGGCGACATCGGCGCTGGCCTCGACCCGCTGCTCCTGCCACCGAACCAGCGTCACGTCGATGATGACCAGCCGGTTGGAGTTGCTGCAGCGTCGGGCACCAGGGGTGCCGGCCTTCATGGTGTGGTGCGGGGCGATCTTCCACTCCTTGGTGCCCTTGTTCAGGGTCAGGGGGCACCAGGTCTGGCAGGCCGGGCAGGCCAGGACCTCCGCGCGGTGGGTGAGCTGGACCGAGTTGAGCGGCAGCTTCGACACCAGGAGCGCCGGCTGGGAGGAGACGTTGGTCGTGCGGGTCCGGCTCTTGCGCTGCCGGGCGGTGGGGATCGCGGTCGAGGTGGTCATCAGGTGCTCCTCGTCTGTCAGGAGGAAGGTGAGGGCCGCGTTGCGGTGCTCTCTCCGCCCGCCAGGCCGCACGGGAATCCCGGCGCACTGGGGAGCGGACAGCGCATCAGCACTGCTGTGAGGCAGTCGCATGGGTTTGGTGGAGCTACCCGGCGCCCACTCGGGCGGCGACTACCTGCGTGTTTGCTCCGGCCTCAGCGCCGGCCTTGCTCAATCAACATAATCGCCATTGGCAACCATGTCAACATCCTTGCCATAGCTATCTATGGCGGGGTGGCGGATGTACGATGTCGCACATGAGTAGCGACCCGAGCCGGCAGCAGGTGCCGTACCAACAGCTGGTGCAGGCTGTCCTTGCGCAGATCCGCAGCGGAGAACTCCGCCCGGGCGACAAGCTCCCGAGCACCAGCCAGCTGGCGGCCGAGCACGGCATGGCAACCGGCACGGTGCAGCGAGCCGTGGCCGAGCTGCGCTCCCGTGGCGTCGTTTACTCCCAGGCAGGGCGCGGCAGTTTCGTGAGCTCCCCGGGTTCCAAGCCATCGGCAGCACCGACGGTCGAGGACCTGGCACGTGAACTTGGCGAGCTTCGTAAGCGCGTCGAGGAGTTGGAACGAGCTCAGCGGACTGAGCCTTGAACTCCAACGTCGGATCAGAGCCGTCACTTCTCCCCTCCCGGCCTGCCGATGCGATAGCGGAGCGGAGTAGCGCTGCTCCGTTGCCCAGAAGAGTGCCTGGGCTTTTTGGTGTTGTGGCTGGTGCAGTGCTGCGGTGGCGCTGCGGACTGGGGTGCGCGTCGGGGAAGATCTACTTCGTGCTCCACACCGCCCTGTCGGCCAGGCGTGGCGGTGGTGCTGCGAGTGTGCTGCGGAGTACGCCCGCGACCAGGAGTTTTGGCACAAGCGGTTGTTAGCGTCGGAGAGTCGGTCGAGGGGGTCTCGGTGGGCACGGTGCAGCGCTGGACTGGAAGGGAATCGCGCGCATTACGGGAAGCCAAGCGCCTGTCGGTGCGGGGATTCGCGGCCTACGTGGGAGTCGGAAGCCGAACAGTGTCTGACTGGGAGTCGCCTTCCAACCCGAAGGCGATCAGTAAGCCTCTCCAGGAGGCACTGGACTCAACCTTGGAGCGATGCAGCCCGGCAGAGCAGGAGCGGTTTTGGGAAGCAATCGGCGAGATGCCAAGAGCTCCCAAAGAAGCCGCGGCGCCACCGGGCGGTTTCCTCCCCATCCCGAACGCGGAGCCAAGTCTGGTGCGCAGGAACGCTGACTTCGATGGCCTCATCTCCGTCTTGGAGGAGGCCCGCAACACTGAGGGGATCGCGGCGGTAGCTGTCGTCGGTCCTGGGGGATTCGGCAAGACGACCATCGCAACTCAGCTGGTCAACGACGAGCGGATCCAGGAGCTCTATCCGGAGATCCTCTGGGTGGAGACCGGTGAAGGCTGCACGCCGGCCCGGGTCGTGGAGCTGATCTCGGACATCTGTGTCCACCTCAGCGGCACCCGCCCGGCGCTGACCGATCCGGAGCAGGCAGGCTTCCATCTCGCGCGACTGTTGCAGGATCGGCGAGCGCTGCTGGTCATCGACAACGTCTGGTCCGCTGCCGACTTGTCTCCGTTCCTCCTCGGCGGCGAGGAGTGCGTGCGGCTGGTGACGACGCGGAACGTCCGGGTGTGCCCGTCAACCGCGCAGGTGGTGCGGCTCGGACCGATGACGGCGGCCGAGATCAGCGAGATGCTGACCCGAAACGTCGCCTCGCTGCAGCACTCGGAGGCCCAGCAGCTCGCCGAGCTGCTGGGCGGTTGGCCGCTACTTGCGCAGATTGTCGGCTCGACTGTCGGCCAGGACGTGGCTTCCGGGGCGTCCTCTGGACGCGTTGTGGCGGAGACGTCGGAGACGATCCGCGACTACGGGCCGCAGGCCTTTGACGTGCTCGACGCCGTCCAGCGGCGCAGCGCGATCGGTCAGGCGATCGCGTCCAGCCTGGATGGCCTGGAGGAGAGCGTCGTGCTCAACGGCGCGTCGGATCTGCGGGCGCGGTACATGTCGCTGGCGGTGTTCCCGCCGGCGACAGCGATCCCGGTCCGGGCGCTGACGCATTGGTGGAAGGTGGCGTTCGGTTGGTCTCCGCACGCCACCAGGCAGTTCTGTCGTGTCCTGGCGGACCGGTCGCTGGTGAGCAGCTACCGAGCGGACACGGAGACGATCACGCTGCATGACGTGTTCCGGTCCTACTTGCGGCACCTGGTCGCGGATGACTGGGCGCAGTTGCACGGCTCTCTGCTGGATGCGTTTCGCGATTCGACCGGCGGCCGGTGGGAGGAGCTGGGCGCCGAGCAGGGGTACCTTTGGCGTCACCTGCCGTACCACCTGCGTGAAGCTGGCCTGGAGGACGAGCTGGTCGGGCTGCTCTCCTCTCCCTCCTACGTGGTGCGGAAGGTCGCGCTGGTGGGGGAGCAGTCGCTGGTCGCCGACGCGGCGGTCCTCGACGCTTTGTCCGGAGGGCGGCGCTCGCCCGCGTGGACGGCGGCGCGGGTGATGGCGGGCTCCGGGTATCTGCTGACCGGTCTGGTGGAGCCGGCCGATGTGGCCGCGACGCTGTCGATCGCCCTGCACCGCTCGCCCTCGCCGGCGTCGCCGGAGGCGCTCGCCGAGGCCGCCTCGCTTGGGGCAGCGTTCACCGCCGGGTGGCTGCACCGCGGTGCGGCGGCCGAGTCGAAGGACGCCGGGCACGTGGGAGCGATCGTCAGCGTCTCCACTGTGGCGAGGATCGTCGCCTCCGGCGGCGAGGACGGCACTGTGCGGCTCTGGGATCTCGACACCCGTCAACCGCTGCGTACCTTCCGCGCACACACGGGCTGGGTATTCGCCACCGCGCTCTCACTGGACGGAACGGTCGTCGCCTCCGCCGGGGATGACGGCCTGGTACGGCTGTACCGCACAGACTCCGGCACGCCGGTGGGTGTGCTGGCCGGGCACTCCCGCCGGATCCGGGCCCTGGCGTTCGCGCCGGACCAGCCATTGCTGGTCTCGGGCGCCGAGGACGGGGCTGTGTGCGTGTGGGACACCGAGCGGCTGCTGCTGCTCCGCCGGATGCAGACCACCGGCACGCCGGTGTGGTCGGTTGCGGTCGGCGGCGGGGACGAGCCGGCGATCGCTGTCGCTGGTGAGGACGAGTTCGTCCGGCTCTTCGACCTGGCCACCGGGCGGCTGCTGGATGAGAAGGCCCAGCACCGGGACTGGGTGCGATCGGTGGCGTTCGCCGCTGGTTCGGGCCTACTGGCCTCCGGTTCCGGTGACCGATCGGTGGTGGTGTGGGCGACGAAGGGCGGCACACTAACCCCGGTCCGGCGCACGACGGACCTGCCTGGCCGGGTGCGTTCCGTCGTCGCATCCCTGGACGGCGGGCTCGTGCTCGCCGCGACGGAGGAGCCGACGATCCACGCGCTGACTGTTGACGGTGAGGCCGGGAAGACCGCGCTGCCGCCGGGCGTCGACTGGGTCCGCTCGCTCACACGGAGCGGTGATGGCACGGTCGTCGCCGGCTGTGAGGACGGGGCTGTACGGCTGTGGCCGATGCACGGCGGTCCGCTGCAGACACTGGCCCATGGGTCGAACACGACCTGGTCGACGGCGTACTCGAGCACGGGCACGGTTGGGCTGATCGGCGATGGCGCGGGGCGGGTCGACCTGGTCGACGCCACCGACTCGACCCTGCTGCGCCGGCTGCCAGCAGGGCACGGACGGGTCTGGTCCCTCGCCTCCGGCACGGACCTGGTGGCGGCCGCGTGCGGCGACGGCGCCGTTCGGGCCTGGTCGCTCGCGGACGAGGCCTGGGAGCTGACCCTCAACCAGGACACGAACCGTACCTGGGCGGTGGCCATGGCCCGCACCGCTCCGAGGCTGGCGGCGAGCACCGGTGACGGGCACATCCGCTGCTGGGACCTCCCGAGCGGCAATCTGCTGTGGTCGCAAGACGTCCACGCTGGCCGTCTCCGCTCGGCCGCGTTCAACGCCGACGGCCAGGTCCTCGCGGCCTGCGGCGGAGACGGATCCGTCCGCGTATGGAGGGCCGCCGACGGCGAGTTCGTTTCCCGGTTCACCTGCCCGACCGGCTGGGCCCGGGCCGTCACGCTCGACGATCAGGGCTTCCGGGCTGCCGTCGGCGCCGGCATTGGCGACATTGCAGTCCGTGACCTGGCGAGCGACCGGTTCACCGCCCAGCTGAGCGGGCACTCCGGCCGCATCCTCATGGTCGCCTTCACCAGCGCCCCGGACCGGCTCGTCTCTGCTGCCGCTGACGGCACCGTCCGGCTCTGGTCGCTCGCCGAACAGCAGCAGCTCGCAGAGGTCCGAATCGATGGCAGCCTCAACTGTGCCGCCTACGACCCGGTCCACGGCCGCATCCTCGCCGGCAGCGCCGCTGGCGTTGTCGCCCTGGACCTCGACCTGAACCAGTTCTGAGAGGGATAGACGCTCATGTCCCAGCAGGCCCCGGTGATCATTTCTAGTGAGTCGCCTTTCGCTAGCGACGTGTTCGCCAAGCGGCATCCCGCGCTGATTGAACGGCTCACCGGGGCCTGGCCCTTCGAGCCCGGGCAACGGCAGGCGCTGTCCGAGCTCGCCGAGGAGGGCGTCCACGGCGTGATTCGTCCGCTGCCTGACAGCGCCAGCGACTACCAGCTCTGGCGCAAATGGGGGAGCGCCTACTATGGCCGCCGGTGGGCGGAGGCGCCGTTCCTCTGGGCGGAGAGCTTCTTTTACCGGCGCCTGCTCGAGGCCACCGGCTTCTTCAAGCCCGGGCCATGGCAGGGCGTCGATCTGTTTGCGCCGTTCAAGCAGGCCGAGCTCGCAGGCGAGGTGGTGTCAGCGGAAATCTCTGCGCTCGACGACGTCGCCGACTTGGCCGCCGACGAGCGGGGGCAAGCGCTACTCCTGTCGAGCCTGTGGGGCAACCGCGCCGATCTGGCGCTCCAGATCACCGCGGGTCGCGGTATCCAGGCCTCCGGCCTGGTGGCCGACGACAGCGAGCGCCTGTGGGAGCTGCTCCGTTCCGCCCCGGGCGGAACGGTCGCCATGATTGCGGACAATGCCAGCTCTGAGATGGTCGCGGACCTGGTCCTCGTCGACCACCTGCTGGCCCACGGACTGGCCGGCGAGATGGTGCTGCACGTAAAGCCAGCACCGTACTACGTCTCCGACGCCACACTCGGGGACGTCGCAGACTGCCTGCGGGCGCTGCTGCTCGGCAAGGGCGAGGCCCACGCTGTCGGGGAACGTCTGCGCGAGGCGGCCGCAGTTGGCCGACTGCGGGTGCGCACCAACGCCTTCTGGTGCGCACCATTCGACTTCACCGCAATGCCGGAGTCCCTGAGATCCGACCTCGCGGCCGCCACCCTGACCATCCTGAAGGGCGACCTGAACTACCGGCGATTGGTCGGCGACCGCTGGTGGGAGCCCACGCTCCCCTTTACCGAGGTGACGGGCTACTTCCCGGGTCAAGTCGCGACGCTGCGCACACTGAAGTCAGACGTCGTCGTTGGAATCGGGGCCGAGCAGTTGGGCGAGCTGGACCGATCCGGGATCGGCTGGCGGACCGCCGGTACGCACGCCCTCATTCAGGTACACCCATGACGCTCGAGGGTCAGATCCCGTCGTACTTGTCAGGGCATCAGAACTCCGCCCCGTCAGATCGACACGGGCGGTCGGCAGGCACGTACAGGGCGCTGCGAAGGGGTAGGCTGGCCCAGATCCACAAAGAGTTTCGCCGCCCGGACCTTAGGCAAGTCCGGACGGCGTCGGAGTGGGCCGGCGCCCCCTGGCAGGGGCCCAACCCGTGGTCGTACCTAAGAGGAGGTGACGACGTGATTCAGGGTACCCGTACCCGTTCTCAGGCACACGCGCGGCACCCCGCCGTGGTAGCGATCCTTCGCGGGTCGCTCCGGCGGGGTGCCGTCGTTGTTGTATGCGGATACACCTCGCCCCCGAAGGGGGTTGAGATGACGTAGCCGTCGCAGGCGGCTGCCACCCCCGGCAAGGGGTTCCACCGCCCGGCCGCTGCTGGTGTACCACCACCAGGCTCTGCGGCCCTCTGCTTCACCGCTCTCCGAGTACCACCTCGGTCGGCGGGGCCAGATCTCCCGGTACCACCCGGTCGATCCGGCGAACTTTCAGGGTTCTCGCGGACCCAGCACCCACGAAGGGCGCCTTTAGCGTGCCCACCTACTGCTAGGAGGCTTTGCCATTTTGCAGCACCGCTCTGCGGGCTGCCAGTGCCGCCGTGCTCGTGGTGTCGTCGACGACTCCACGGCTTTCGGCGACGCCAGCACCGTTTCCAACCGTCCAGTCGACTCGCTTTCCGCTTCGTGCCTGGTCTGTGAGGCCAGCTCGCTACCAGCACAGTCCGCCGAACCGCGGCCTCACCACCTTGACGACGTGACGCATATCACCCACCCGGGCGAGTGTGCCGGTCTCCCGGTTGACGCTCTTGCGGGTGTAGTTCCGGATGCTCCGATGATTCCTGGCCAGCGGCAGAAGTCGGTCGACGTCGCGTCAGCGACCGCTGCGGCGGTGCCGAAGAAGGCACGACGGTTCGTGCCGTGCGTACAGGTGCTGCCCCGGTTGCTGGTGTCGGCGGCGGAGCAGTGGGTATCGACGACGCACGGCCGGATCGCGCTGGACCCATACAGCTGGATGCAGGCGGTGCACTGGGTGGTCGCGTCGGGCTGCTACGCCCCGGCCTGGTCGCACGGGCCGCGGGAGATGGGCCGCACCACGGTCCGTGTCGCCCAGGAGCTGGCCGCGCTGTCGCCGTGCCGACCGGGGGTGGAGTACCTGGCCCGCAAGCTCAAGACGACGGATCGGACGGTCCAGAACCATCTGCGGATGCTGCGCGAGGCCGGCCTGCTCGCCTACATCGTCAAGGGCACCCGCGTCCGCGGCGAGCGCGCCCGGGCGTCCGAGTTCGCCCTGGTGATCCCGGTGGCGTTCGACACCGCCTTGGGCGTCCGGACCGTCGGGGAGAGCACCGGGCGTCGGATGGTCGGGATCGCGGAAGCCGGGCGGGCGGTGATGGCGGTGCTCGGCAAGAGGGCGGCGCGCAAGGTCCGGGCGGCCCGGGTGAAGGCTTCCGCGAAGGCCTCGGTGACGGCCCCTCAGGCCGCTCCGGCCGGTGCCTCGTCCCGGGTGCCACACGCCGCTGACGGCACCTCAGCAGCGCTCTGCCGTTGCACCCCAATGGAGGGTGGTTGCTGTTTCTGTTCTGCTGACGGTGATACCCCTCTTCCCTCTGAGAGCAAGCTCGCGAGCGGGGGGCCGAATTCCACCACCTCGAAGAAGTCCGGCAAAACGAGCCGGAGCCCCCGGAAGCTCAACCGCGTCGGGCGCCGCTTCCAGCTGGCGTTCGAGCTGGTGCAGCAGGTGCCGTGGCTGCATCACGCCCTGGTCCCCCGCGTCGCGTGGGTGATCCAGGAGGTCGCCGACGCCGGGTGGACCGCGAACGAGGTCATGGCCTGGCTTGAGACCACAGACCAGCCCCTCAACGGCACCCGCCGCCCCACCGGGCTGCTCGCCTACCGGCTCAAGGGCGTCACCCTGCTCCCCGGCTGGGACACCGCGGAGCAGCGCGCCCGTACCGTCGAGCGCTGGAACGACTCCCCGCACGCCGCGCACGCCCGGCACAACCGCGCCCGGTCGACGTGGAGCACCCAGGACTGGCACGCACCCACCAGTGTCTCCGTCGCCCGTATGGTCACCGCCGCGGTGGCCCCGGCCAGCCCGGGCCCCGACGCGGACGTGCTGCCCGACTTGCAGCGCGGCGAAGACGGCCTGGTCCTCCTGGAGCAACTCAGCCGGGAGGAAATCATCGACCTGCGCGTCGCCGCCCAGCAGGACTGGTCGTTGGTCACGATGACCATTGAGGAGGCCGGCGAGGACTACGCCCGCCGCCTCTACACCAACGTCCTGGTCGACCGTGTCCTGCGGATCAAGGGCACCGGCCGCATGGCCCTCAACCGGCACGGGAGGAACAGGTGAGTAGTGACATCGCCCGTGCCGCCCTGCAGGCCGCCCGGGCCGCCGCCCGGCACCGGCCCACCGCCGATCCGCTCCGACGTACGCCCGCCCGCCAGCCGCGGCGCGCTGCCGTCCGGGACGGGCGCGAACCCGTCGGTCTCGCCGCCGTGTTCACCGGCCTGGTCGCCGAACGCGCCTGGGAACTGTCCGCGACAGGCGGGAACCTGCTCGACCAGTGGCCCGCGATCGCCCCCGAGCTCGTGGACAAGGTCACCGCCACCCACTTCGACCCGGCCACCGGCCGGCTCGACCTCCAGCCGGTCTCCCCCGCCTACGGCACCCAGCTGCGCCTGCTCGGAAGCCAGCTCGTCGCCCGGATCAACGCGAAGCTCGGCACCGAGGCCGTCCGCAGCATCCGGGTCCTCGCCCCTCGCCCGCTTGGCCCCGCTCGCACGCCCGCCGCCCCGGTCCCGCTCCCTACCGTCGCCCCGCCGCCCGCACCGGCCCCGGTCAGGACCCGCGACAGCGCCTCGGCCGGGTACCGGCAGGCACTCGCCGCGCTCCAGGCCGCCAGGACTCCCCCGCGGATCGACCCGGGCATCGCGGCCGCCGTCGAACGGCAGGACCAGGCCCTGCGCGAGCGGCGCGAACCCGAGAACGCGTTCGCCGACGCCCTCGCCTACCAGGCCGACCAGGCCGTTGCCCAAGACCGGGCCGCGGCCGCCGCCACCAGCCAGGCCCTGGCCGTCCGCCGCGCCCGCGCCGAACGCGCCGGCGCCATCCACTTACGCACAGCCCGCGGCACCCCGAACGCCGACCAGGCCGGAGCGGCATGACCGGAACCACGGTCACCTCGGTTCCGTAGCGGGCTGGTTCTCCGCCCTGCGGGCCCGGACCAGCTTCTCCCGGCGGGCCCGCTGCACCGCCGCCTCGTGGACCTCGGACCGCTGCTCCTGACGGGCCCTGAGGACGGGGCTGTCCTCACCGTCGGGCTCGGCGGGCGGCCATGCGGACGGGTTCTCCCGCACGGTGTGGGGCTCGGACCGGACCTCAGCACTCGGCAGCGGCGCCCGGCGCAGCGGGCTGCGGTCGTTGCGGGAGGCGCCGTTGCGCTGGCGCAGCTCCTGGCGGATCAGCGCGGCCGCAGCCGCGGTGCGCTGCGGTCCTGCCCGGTTGCCGTCGGCTCCGGCGGTGGCGAGGACCTCGCGCACTGGCCGTTCGGGGCGGCGATTGTCGTCTTCTAGAGGGGCGTAGCAGCGGGGGCAATTCTTGTCCGCGTCGGACAGCCAGCCGTCCTCGCAGTCCGGGTCGGCGCATCTGCTGGGAACGACCAGGTGGTAGGCGCACTCGTCGGGGGTGTGGATGTCGTCGGCACCGTAGGTGAGGCGCAGGTGGGCCCAGGTCCGCCACCAGCGGCGTTCGATTCGCTCGATCAGCCGGCGGGCGGGGATCCGGGAGAGTTCGGCGCGGACGACGGCGACGACGTTGGCGTGGAGCTGCCCGCCGCACAGACTGATCAGGCCGTTCGGGAAGGACAGCATGACGAGCGTCATCGGGTCGGCATGGGCGCTGGTCAGGCAGTCCGCGCAGATCGCCTGGGTCGTGGGGGCGTCGCAGGTTCGGCAGAGCCCGCGACACCTGCGGCACAGCCCTCCCCGTACCCGCTCGCTGTCGCCGGCCTTCGTCGGCGAACTGCTGCCGACGGGGGCCCGGCAGACCACGCACTCTGTGCGACAGACCCCACACAGGTGGTCGGTGGGATGCGGGAGGGGAAGGCGTCGTTCCTGGCAGCGCAGGCAGCGGTCGGTCCTGGTCTCGCCCAGCGATCCGGCCGGGTCGGTGATCTTGTAGACCTCGATGACCGGGGCGCTGGGGCAGGTCTCGCAGCACAGTTCCAGGACGAACAACCCTTCGGCCGACGCGATCTGGTTCGTACGGGGGGTGCGCTCGGGTGGGCCCGGCGGGAGACCGGGCCCGCCGGCCCGATGCTGGGTTGCAGGCCCAAGGCGCCGTTCCGCGGACATCCTTTCGGGATAAGAGACTGCGGGGCGGTGGTGGGCCAGCCCCCGGGGCAGGTCGTCGATGGAGCCGGTTGTCAACGAGTCCTCCGTCGCGATTGCAAGCGGCCGAGCTTTCCCTTGTGGCGTTCTGTGGCGACGTGGAGTCAACGCCGCCGGCTCGGTGTCGGAAACGCGGATGCCCTGGATGGCTGCATCATCGGGGCGGTCGGGGGGTCTGGGGCCGTGACGAGGCGTGACGGGAGCCGCGGCCGCCCGGACGGCTCAATTGCCGCAACCGGATGGTGCAGCGGGTGTTGAACCGCACATGGCACAGAATCCGAGCAGCGCAGACCTGCGGTTCGGGGACCCGGACACCCAGGACTGGGCCCATGGCTTGTTCAGGAGGCAGTACTACGACCCCGGGAGCTCATGGCCGAGGAACCCCCACCCGGGTGAGGTCGGCTACCGGTTTCGCGACTGCCACCGCTGCGGATCGCCGCGGGTGATGATCCTGGGTGAGGACCGGCTCAACCCGGTCAGGATGGACGCCTCCTGCGGCTGGCGGTGCCACCCGGAGAACTGCCCGGTGTGCCGGATCGCCGCCCTGTTTCCAGGCGGGCGCATCAAGCCCTGGACGCCGACCTTCCCGTTCGACTGGCGGGAGGGACTCGCCGCCGCGGGAGTCGACGTGCCGCTGTACTTCACCGGCCGGGGCCCGCGCTACCGCTCCGACCACGGGACGTCCGCGACACCGAAGAAGAAGAACACCGCACCCGCCGACGATCACCCTCACGAGAGCTGAGCACCTCCCTGAAGGACCGCGGCCCGGCTCCCGCTCGTGACAGCGACCAGACCGGTCCCCGTCCTCGAAGACGGTCTGCTGCCGTGGAGAGTCCACGGCAGCAGACAACAACTCGTCGGCAAGCGCTCCCTGGTCCCCGAGACGCGCACCGGGCCTACAACGGCGGGCGCCCACTCGACAGGCACACCGGAAGCGGCCGGACACAGCCTGCTGGCGCCCGCTTCACCGCAGACGAAACCGGATCCGCCCAGCGGACAGCGCCGGACCACCGGACGGGGGCATCGTCGCACAGGGCGTCTGACGTAGACGCCACGCCTTTCCGGTTCGAACCGCACGCGCGCCGGACGACCACCGTCCACCAGCAGAGCTCGCCTGGGGGGCGGACCGGCCAAGGCGCGGATTAACGGGTGGTCACGTCTCTTCCCGGGTGCACAGGTGTCCCGACGGACAGGCCGGACATCCCCGCACACCAACGAGATGAGCGACGGAGTCGAACACCTCCTGCGCGCGCGAGGTGTCTCCTGCGCAGAATCGGTCGGCAAAATCCTCGACCGACACGGTGCCGGAAGCTTCTGCGCTCCGCAGATACGCCAGCGCGAAGTACTCCTCGGTCCCGACCTCGTCCGGATGCACCGGAACACACACCTTGGGCAGTACCTTGGCCTCCTCATCGTCCTCGAAGAGCCACGGGTCGCCCGGCAGCGCCGGCCGACGAGCCACGACCCGCACCATCACCGCCTCATCCTGGGCGTCCACGAGCAGTGCACCGCCGGAATGCAGCCGGTGCACACTGCCGCGTAGGTCCTCGCCCGACATCCCGGGGATTACCGTGCCCACGTTTTCCAACGGCAGCAGGCTCGCCTCGTCCTCCCCGCTCCTCAACGGAATCACACCGATGTCGATCATGTGGTCCAGGTAGATCGCCTGGAGCGGAATCACCGCGCCATAGATCGGCCGCAATCGGGCGAGGCGGCCCAGCAGGTCGACGTCATCGGGCAGAAGCCGGGGATCCGCCGTAGCCGCTTCAGGCCTGTACCGGGCCGGTACCTCGAACCACTCGTCGTACCCGGGCGGCTCCAACTGCCGCAAGGTGTGGTCGGCAACATCACGCCGCCGCCGGGCCTTGTTCGCCTTCGTTCTGCCCACAGAGCCCTCCAGGTGCTTGGTTCACGCTGCTCAACGGAACGCCGAACGCCCCGGCATCGGTCGTCACTCCGATACCGGGGCGCGTTCGGGGCCATCTGCGCTCGTCCAGCCGGGGACGGCACTACCTGCTGCATCCCTCGGCGGCGTGGTGGACCTGAAGCGGAAACGGGTACACCGGGACCTGCTCGCTCACTGATACGTGCGGTAGTAGTCCCGTGCCATCCGCCTCCCAAGGCTGGGCCCTGGGCATGGCCGCCGGCAGCATCCAGGACCGGTGGGCCGCCATCGTCGGACCCGACGCCGCCACACACTGGGCCCCGGCCGGGTTCGACAGCACCACCCGAACCCTGCGCGTCCTGGCAGACTCCCCTGCCTGGGCCACCCAGCTGCGCCTGCGCGCCCGCCAGGTCCTCGCCCTGCTCGACCAGCAGCTGGCGCCGGGCAGCGTCCGCGCCCTCGACGTCCGCGTCGCCAACAAGCCGGCCGCCCGGGCCGAGGACGACGACCGGACCGCCGTCGCCCGTCACCACGCCGAACCAGGGCCCGCCCCGATTGCTCCACCGCTGTGCGACCACCCCGGCTACCAGCAGCTTCGCCAGCAGATGCGCGAGCGGGCCCAGGCCCACCAGGCCTCCCGCGACGAAGCCGCCGCCGCCCGGGAGGAAATCCTGCGCCGGCACTACAACAAGCTCCGCGAACCCGAGCGCGCCCAGCACCCGCCGGCCGAAGACGAGCAGAACCCGGCCGAAGCCGCCCGTGCCCGCGACCTCCTCGCACGCCACCGTGCCGCCCTCACCGTCGCCCGCGCCACCCGGGCCGGGGCGATCCCGCTGCGCACCGCCCGGCCGACACGGTCGCAGGCCGGAGCGGCGTGAGGTCCTGTGGGCGGCGGGAGGGCGTCATGCCGGCGCGGCCAGCAACGGCCCGGCCGTTACCGACAGCGGCTGTTGCGCAGCGGGGGCATCCTTCGTTGCGCGTCGTGCGGTTGAGCGGGATTCATCGCCGACGAGTTCGCCTCGTTTCCCGCAGGGAATCTCCACGTTTTTCACAAGTAAGAGGACCAACGATCGTTTGCATTCGTGGCTCGATCGTCTGCGATGGATAGGTTCCATGGCTGGATTGCACCGGTTTCTGGCATGCCTAGATCAAATTATCCTCAGATCACCCTACGACCGCCGGATCCACTCCTAGAGTCCTGTCTGCCCGCCTGCCCGGCGGGATGAAACAGGAGGGGAATCGCATGAACAGGGCTGTACAGAGGTACGTCTCCCGGACGGCCGCACTGGCGGCGGGCCTGGCCGCCGCGGCGGTGCTCGTGGCGCCGCAGGCACAGGCGGTGCCCGTGCCGGCCGCCTCCCCGGGCCAGGCGCCGGTGGCCACCGAGCTTCCGGCCGGTGCGATACCCGGGAACTGGACGATCGACCGGCAGGCACCGCTCCCGGCAGCGCCCCAGGCCCTTGCCGCGGCCGGCGTCGCGCCGTCCGGGGAATCCCCGAGCGTGACGACTGACTTCAACCCCTACCTTCAGGCCCGCAACTCCGTCTTCCGCGGGCAGACCTGCGGGACCAACCGCGTCGACGTCGTCACCGGCTCCGGCCCGATGACGCTGACCCTGTCCCAGAGCCGGGCCGTGGCCAGCCAGTGGTCGGCCAGCGTCGGCGTCTCCCCCGGAAGCGTGTCCGCCACCGTCGGGTTCAGCGTCACCGACACCGCCACCAACACCGAGACGGGCAGCTACACCGTGCCGGACGGCAAGTTCGGGCACCTGGAGGCCTACCCGCTGTTCGACCACTTCACCTTCGACGTCTACGACGGCCGATTCAACAACGCCTACGTCGGCGGAGGCGACGCCTTCCACCCGGTAGGCTTCTGCTACAACCACTGGACCGACTAGGAGTCTTGAGCACATGCGACGACCTGTCAGGTTCGCGGTTGCGGTGGCCCTCCTCGCCGCCGCCACGGCGGCGTGCACCGACGACGGGGCACCCCAGGGGAAAGGCACACCTCCCGCATGGCCTCTGGACGGGCTCGCGGCCGCGCCCGTGGACTCGGCCATCCAGTCCGCCGTCGACGCCCCACCGGCCAAGGCCCCGACGAAGGTCCTCGGCGTCGCCCGGATCTCCGCCACCGACGTGGTCCTCGCCCTGAGGAACAACACCTGCCAGGCGCTGTTCCTGCCAGACAAGACCACCGGACAGGTCACCACGGCACCCACCTCGATCGGAGCGCAACGCCCCGAGGCCGGTACCGCCTCCTCGGACAACCACGACCAGTTCCCGGGAACCGTGCTCGCCGGAACGTACACGCAGGCCTCCAGCCCCATGGAGCCCTTCGCGTTCGTGACCCTCGGCTGCTCCGAGAAGGGGATGGTGCTCAAGATCGAAGGAGCCGGCGAATCGGCACAGGTCCAGAAGAAGGCCGGAGACTCACTCAGGTCCTGGACCTCAGGCCGCGACGTGCTGGTGGCCGTCGGAGCCGCCGACGCGATCCAGGCCTCCGGCAGCTGATGACCCGCCGCTCTCGCCGCCGCCACGGGAAGAGAGCGAGCTAGCCGCCACGCTGGAGGGCTGGATCGCCCACGCGGTGCGCACCCACGCCCTCGTCCTTCGGACGACCTTCGCCCTCCGTGTGCCCCGGCCACCCAGGCCGGGGCACACGGAGGGCAGTTGCGTGGACCCGCTGGTCTGACTTGCGTCGAGGCCGTTGCGGCTGGCGTCGCGGACCAGCGCGGCGATCCGGACGGTGAGACGGGTGGCGGTCAGGCTGAGGCCGGTGAGACGCTGCTCGGCGAGGTCGAGCTCGGCGTCGGCCTGTGCGGGGTCGGTGAAGGCGGTGCTGAAGGCGAGCTGGGCCTGGGCGTCGAGCGCCTCGACCTCTACCCACGGAATAGCTGAAGACCGCGGAGCTCGCCCCGCACCCTCTAAACGAATCGAAAGCCTGAAATCCCGGCATGCAAGTACCGCTTTTTAGAAGGAAGTTGACTACTTTTTAGACATAGCAGAGGGTATGCCTACCCTGCCCGTCCCATCGTCTGCTTACGGTCGTTCCCGAGAGTGGCGGACCGGTCCGCATAGTGCGCCCGGCTTGAGTGCCGCTCCTGGGGGTGGACCCTTGGTACTGCGTCGAGCAATCACGATCACCGTGCTCGCGGCTCTGTGCACTGTTGGAGCCGGCAGCGCGACCGCCCAACAGGACAAGGAGGTAAAGCAGGCCGCGATGGGCCTGAAACCGGTGCACAACGGGGACCAAGCAGCACCATGGCCAGGTCAGGCGCCCGCCATCGCGGCGGCTCCCGAAGCCTGCGCTCTTCCGGCTGAGGGGCAGACGACGGCATGCTTCACCGTCACCAGTCCGAACAGCCTGGCACCAACCGTTCTGGCAGCACCACAGTCTCTGGCGGCAGGCGCCCCGGTTCCTCAGTGGTGCATCGATAACGCGTTCAAGGGACGCCTCGGCCTTCGGACCGAGGCGTGCGACATCACCGGCGGGACCTACACCACCTACCGGAACACCAACGGTGCGATCACCACCACCGGCGAAGCCAAGCTCAACGTGATCAACTACGAGTACTCCGACACCGGGCTCGAGTACTGGGGACACCAGATCGAGCTCGGGGCGTACTCGGGCTGGGGCGATGCCCTCAACGGCACCATCGAAGGGACGGCCATCCCCAGCGGATCGTGCACCACCAACAAGTCGGACTTCCCGGCACAAGGCATCTCGCCGCTTCAGTCCTGGCGTCTCGGCGAGGCGTTCTTCACGACCACCGCCACCGCACCCGGCGCGATCGGCTTCTGCAAGACGACGTGGCAGCTCACCATGCAAGCCCCCGGGTACTCGCCGATCCAGGCCACCTACAGCTACGACGACATCCGGTGCGACAACGCGACCGCGGGAAACCCCAAAGTCGGCTGCGTCGTGCCGTGGTACGCGTCCCCCGTGTCGTACAGCCGTTCCGCGAACCCGTCGCTGGCCAGCCACGTCGAGCGCGCTCAGGCCTCCGGCCTGCCCGGCGCCACGTTCGATGCGCCGCTGTACCGCACCACCAACGACGCGGTGACCAATGCCAACCGGACGCAGGCATGCGGGGACGCGCCCAGCATCGCCGGGTACAGCTGCGACGAGTATCCGCTCGCCTCGACCTACCAGGGGCTGACCGCGGGGGGAACGCGCCGGACCTTCGACGGGTGCAACTTCAATCTGCCGAACCAGACAGGGCCCACTGGCGTCAGCGTCTGCATGATCCCCGAAGGAGAGAACAACTCCCAGGGCGGGACAATGTCGCAGTTCTACCGCTGGCAGCGCGTTCTCGACCGTGACCCCTACCGAGTCGTGATCACAGCCTGACTCCCGCTTCGGGGCTGTCCGCAGCACGACCCCGTCGTGCCGCGGACAGCCACTGCGCGGTTCGCTCCATCCCACTCACCAAAAATGCGTAGCGTTGAGACAGCACCTCACGACGGGAGTTGGCCATGTCGGCGGATTGGGTCCATGTCCGGGCGGTCGACCACTCAATCGGCGTGTTGGATGGCGGGCGGATCCCCGTGGAAACATCCGACTACTCCACCGGCCTGGTCGTCCAGATGTCCGCCGGCGCCCGGATCTACACCGGCATCGACACCGGCCAGGTCCGCGTCCAGGCCTCGGCCCACGGCGAGCGACCACCGATCCCGGCAGACCTGGACGACCCATGGTCGGACATCGTCGAAGCCAGCGTCTTCGCCCCGCTCGGCAACCTGCGCGTCGACTCACTCGCCCACGGCCCGGCCCCGCACCTGCCGAACCTCAGCGCATCCGGCCCCGGCTGGTACCGGATGCGCGTCTGCGCCCGCGGCCGGGACACCGCGTTCGACCAGGTCTGCGAGGAACCGGTCGAGGACTACATCATCGCCGTCTGGCCCCAGGAACCCTCCCCACCCGTAACGGTCCGAGCGGGCGACCAATGCGGGCAGAGCCTGCGTACCTCCGCTGCCGGCCGAGCGAGCCAACCCGCCGCACCACCCGCGACCGCCGTACAGCCGCCCAACACGGAGCAGGAACGCCAGGCCGCGCTCAGGCGCAGGCTCCAGCAAGCCGCCGGCCACACCCATGCCACTACCGCCCCCGACGAGTTCGGGCCGAACACGCTCGCTCCGCAGAAGCCCGCTGCCCGACCGACAGACTGGCAACCAGGTCAGTAGACACACCACCCATGCCCTTGCCCGGCCGCGCGCCGCCGGCAGTAACCAGTGACCGACCAGCCCGAGCAGCAGCCGGCCCCGCCGCACGTCCGGCCGTGGACTGCGGACGACGTCCTGCCCTGCCCGGACACCCACCACCGGATCTACGCTGCTCCCTCGTCCAGTCGGCGCGTTCGCGGCCACGCGCGCCGGTATCCGCGCCCGCCCGGGGCGGGACTTCTCGGATTCCCGCGTGCGGGCCGGTGACGGTTCGTACGATCCGGCCTGAGCCTGGCCGGGAAGCTGCCAGCCGCTGGACCAGGGGGACGGGCTGATGGAGTATGTGGTCTGGATGGTGCTGGCCGCGCTGGTGGTTGGCGGCGTGGCGGTCTGGTTGCGGCAGCGCTACCCCGGTGGATGGCGGTACGCCCTGAGCACGGAGTATGCCGGGCAGCGGCGTGACCTGGACACTGCCCGAGGCAAGCTGCACGAGCTGCACCGCGAAGCGGACCGCGCTCTCGCGGCGGCCCGCGCGGGAGTCGAAGCCGCCGAGCATGCACGCCTGAGCCGCATCGCCCAGGCCGAGGCGCGGCTGGCCCGGCTCCGGTCACCCGGGCGAGGCATGCTTCGGCCTTCGGCCGGAAGCGTTCTGTGGCTGTACGAACACGTGCTGGTGGTGGAGGTGGACGGCCGCGACGTCGAATGCCCGCTTCACGAGGTCTCGGTCCGTGACGAGTACTCGGACGGAAGCGGTCACGTCTACGTGGCGCTTCCGGACGGCCGCCGGCAGATGGTGTCCGTCTCCCTGGAGGAGACACCGGAGGCCGAGGTGCGCAGGTTTGTCGTGGCGGTGTTCAACGCCGCCGCCGACGAGAAGATGGCCAGGCTCGAGCGGCGGGCGCTCGTGCCACAGGCCGAGGCCGAGCTGCGCGAGGCGAAAGCCGACACGGCTGGCCAAGAGCAGGCGAGGGACCGGCTAGCCAAGGTGAAGGCCCGTCAGAAGTCGGACAAGCGCATCCCACGCGCGCGTCAAGAGCTGGACGCGGCATTCGACCGGTGGGAGCAGCTCACCGGCCACCGCCCGCAGTAGCGCGCACGCCAGACCGGGTGGCCTGCCGAAACCGGGTGACACCGAGGTGATTGCCTCCTACCGCGCTCTGCTACCGGGTCCGTCCCTGGGGCAACCGCCCGCTTCACTCCGCCCGCCCGCCGATGCCCCTCACCGGTGCCGCGTGACCCGGACCGCTCCACCACCCGCCCGCCGACCGCTGGCTCCGCGAGACCCACCGCGCCGCCCTCGCCCTCCTGGTCGAGGACAAGGCGCTGCGCCGCCGGCTGATCGAGACTGCGACGCGCATCGACCGCCTCGCCTACGCCGACACCCCCACCACCGACCGGGTCGACCAACCCCCGGCTTCGTCCCCCACCAGGCCGAAGACGACGTCCGGCCTGCGAACGAGACGACCAGCACCGACACCGCCCCGTAGCCGCGCCAGCTACCGTCAACCACGCGGCCCGCCACCAACGGCGGCCGCCACCACGAAGGAGGCCCCGGTGACCACCCCGCCCAACCACCAGAGCCCGGCCCCGGCCAGGCCGGCCACCCTGCACGAACTGCGCACCGCCCTCAGCAGGTACGGCCTGCCCGGCGACCGCGACCTGTTCGAGCAGTCCCTGACCACCGCCCTCGACTCCTCCCCCGATCGGCGACCTCGCCGCCGTCACCGAGGTCATCGCCACCTACCACCACCGCCTGACCCTGCGCACCAGCACCGAGGCCATGGACTCCCTCGCCGCACCCGTCGGCGGCCAGCAGTGGACCCCAGCCACCGACGCGTTCGCCCGGCTCCGCGCCGCCGACGGCGACCGGTGACCAACCAGCCCGAACAGCCGGCCCCGCTGAACGTCTTCCTCTCCGATGCCCGAGTTCGGATGATTCTGCGAATGGGGCCCCGCCGGATGTACCAGGATGCTGTCATACAGGTTGGTGGGGGTGGCGAGGCTGATCTCGCGAGGGATCTGTTGCGGGCGATGCGGGAGCGGGCGCGCTGGGGCCACTCGACGACGGGGACAGCGCGGCGCGCTGTGTCTCGTAGGCCCCGGGGGAGTGAGCCGCTTCTGCTGGCGGAGCTGATCAAGGAGCGCATGGCCAGCAACGGCTGGGTCATTCCGGGTTTGGCGGTGCTGCGAGCTCACTGGGCGACGATCATGGGGCCGGATCTTGGTCGGCACCTCGTCCCGGAACACTTCGACGAGCGCTCGGGCATTCTCCACCTTGTCGCGGATTCGCAGGCCTGGGCGACCCAGGTGCAGTTTCTGGAACGGCAGATGCTGCTGAGGCTTCAGCACGAGCTCGCGGGTGTGGCACCCCGGGCCTTGAGGATCACTTTGGGGAAGCCTTCCGGTGCCGTTCTCCCAGCGGCGAGCGCGCGGCCTCAAGTACCGGTCGCCGGGGTTCCCGATCCCCTTGCGGACGACTGGCTGCCGGCCGAGGAGGACTTTCCGGAGTTTCCCGAGGCAGCGTTCGTCCACGCCGAGGCCGGAGATCGGGTGGATGCGCCGGATCACGACGAGTTCGTCCGCGCCCAGCTGCGCGAGCGGTTGAACCGTCAGGATGCGGCGGAGGCACGGCAGCGGCGTGAGCGGGAGGACCTGTTGCGGTTGCCGCGTGGCTGGTTGGAAGGGCCGGCGAACCTGAACCCTCAGCCAGTGCCAGAGCTGAGCCGGGTCCGGTGGGCAGCTGCGGTGGTGGCCGCGGCCAGACTTCGTACGGCGGGGAGCCGCGCGCCTGGTGGAGCTGAGTAGAGTCTGAGGACCCCGGGGGCGTGTGCCGTCCGGGCAGTGCGGGGTAGGCAAGGGGGCTGCTGTGGGTGACGACACGACCGGGCTCGGGCCGGACCGGAAGTCCGTTTCGCGGCAGGAGGAGGCCGAGCTCCAGGACGAGCGTGATCTCCTCAGCGCGATGATGCGTTCGCGGAACGTGGTTGCGGACGTGGTGGAGATCGTCGGCCCTGGTGACTTCCGCAGCCCGGCCCATGCTTTGGTATTTCTCGCGGTGCTGGAAGCCTATGTCGGGGACGGGCCGCTCGACCCTGCCGCCGTCTCAGCAGTGCTGTCAGGCCGAGGCGATCTGAAGGCCATCGGCGGCAGCGCCGCGTTCGACAAGATCACGTCGGCTGACTCGCGCGCGGGCCGTGCGGTCAAGCGTGCTCACCGAGTCCACCAAGCGGCGGTGCGCCGCCGCCTGGCCGAGGCCGCTGCGGTCATCGATCACGCGGTGGCTTCCGATGCTCCGATCGACGACGTGGTCGACCTGGCGGAGAACACCGTGCTGTCGGCTACCGCCCTCGACCGGCACTTCGAGATGCCGCCGTTCAGCGACATCGTCGAGGACGCCCTCGACGAGATCGAGGCCATCGGCTCCCGAGCTGGCCAGATCTCGGGTGTTCCCACGGGCTTCGAAGACCTCGACGCCCTCACCAATGGCCTCCGTCCAGGCCAGCTGATCGTCGGCGCGCGCCCCGCGATGGGCAAAAGCGTCCTGGGGCTGGACCTCCTCCGCTCCTGCACCATCCGCAACGAACTGCCGGCTGCACTGTTCACGCTGGAGATGGACCGTAACGAGGTCTCTATGCGTCTTCTCAGCGCAGAGGCCAGGGTCGCGCTCCACCACATGCGCTCGGGCAACATGACCGAGGACGACTGGACCCGTCTGGCCCGGCGCATGCCGGCGGTCACGGCCGCTCCGCTCTTTGTCGACGATTCCCCCCGCACACTCACCGAGATCCGATCGAAGTGCCGGCGGCTCAAGAAGAAGCACGGCCTTCGGCTTGTGGTCGTCGACTACGTCCAGCTTCTCGACTATGGCCTGCGCCAGTTCGCCAGCCGCTACGAGGAGATCAACGAGATCTCCCGCCACCTGAAGCTGATGGCCAAGGAACTGGACCTCCCCGTTGTCGCCATCTCCCAGCTCAACCGCGGCCCCGAACAGCGCACCGACAAGAGGCCGCAGACCTACGACCTCCGAGACTCCGGCACCCTTGAGGACGACGCCGACGTCCTCATCCTCCTCCACCGTGACGACGCCTACGAGAAGGAATCGCCCCGCGCCGGCGAGGCTGACCTGATCGTCGCCAAGCACCGCAATGGGCCCACCGCCACCATCACCGTCGCCTTCCAAGGCCACTACTCCCGCTTCGTCGACATGACCCGCGACTGACTCGGCGCCGTTGGACTTCGAGGGTCAGTGCACCACCACGTCGCCCAGCCCTTCCTCCGCAAGACGAACAGTTCCGCAAGCGCATCCCGGACTATCTGCTGTTAACCGCTGGCTGGCTACCGCGGGCCGTGGTTGATCAACACCGAGGTGCTGGACGAACTCCGGGACCAGGATTTGGACGGTGCGACGGTTGGTAAGGCCGCTCGGTGCCTTCCAAATCACCCGCAACCTTGTTGTCACGGTCGCGGTTGTCGAGGTCCTGTACGGCAACCGCTGCCGCTACTGCAGCCTGGGTGAGCCCTCGCGGTGCAAGATCGAGATGCGGGCTCCCCACCGGGCCACAACGCTGTGCTCATGGGGAGTCAACCAGTTGTCGTGGTGCATGCCCCGGACGCTCGCGGTTTGCGGAAAGTTACTATCCGAGGCGAGCCCGTCGGCGACGCTTGGTCGCTTCGGGAGCTACGCAGAGTTCTGCGGCGCATGGGTCTGCCCAGGGACATCGATCTTGGCGATCAGGCCCGCGTCCATTGGGTGACGGATAGGACGTGCTGGCCGGACCGCCCATGGGAAAGGCGTGCCACGAGCGCTGTCATGGCGCTGGGGCTCCTCGCATCCGTCGCCGTGCTGTTTTACGTGGGATCAAAGGATGCTTTCGAGGCGCTGACGTATGGTGGCCGCGTCATGGGGGTTACCTTCATGACCGCCGCACTGGTCGAGGCAATTTCTACTGTTGCCGTTTTCGACTACTGGGGGAAGAGAATAATAACGTATTCTGGCGCAGCAGTTCTCGTGGGTGTCGGCGCCGTAATGGCCACTGATTTCATGTTCCTGATCGTGCAGATCGAGGGTGGCGACTATACTCTCTATCTCTGGCTTTGGATCGGCCTCGCACTTTGGACGGTCTGGGCGCTCTGGACGCTGAGCCGACAGGCGGTATGGCAAGGGATTCCCCACCCCAAGAGCCTCGCGCTGGGCGTGGCAGTGTCAGGTCTCATTGGAGCCGTGAGCCTCGCGTATTCACAGTTGTACATCCCATACGTAATGCCCGTAACAATCCCTTTCACTGTCTCATCCGGGACGCCGACCTTGAACAACGAGCGTACTATCCTTCATGTACCGACACATCTGGAATTCCGCAACTCTGGCTCCGTGCGCATCTACGTCGTGGGAACCATGTGGAAAGTCAACGGACTGCCGACCAAGTTCACCGAGAACGCCAGCGGGATGAACGATTGGAAGAAAGACTTTGGGCGGGGTGATAACACATTCCGTCACGAGGCCTTCTCCCCTTCTCACATGCTGGGAGCTGGGACCTTCGTTAGCGCGGGATCCAGACTCGACCCCGGCGATGACCTCTCGACCGACATCACCGTCGAGGTGCCGCTGGATTCTGACATCAGCCGAGTCAGCGTCACCTCGACTGTCTCCTACATCAGGGCCGACAGATGCAAGCTGGGCAACAGCTACAGCGATTCGTTCGAAGTCTCTTGGGACCCGGAGACACAAGATCAGAAGCACATGCGAGACGCCCCCGGATGGGTCGCAGACTCGGGAGATGAATTCTTTCGCTATCACTCCAAGATCTACCACAGTAGTGAAATGCTAAATCTGGCACGAGCGTCCGACTATGCGACCGCATGGTGGGTGCTACCCAAATGGCATGAGGGGCGCGATTTTGCTGAAGGCGATACCGATCCATACATGATGGTGAGCATCTCCCGGGGGCCGGAGGGCGAGGAGGCGCTCTCCGAGTCCCAGCAGGAGCCATACGGAATGAAGACCATGACTCAATCGACCGATCGAACGATTGCCCAGCTGCTGCAAGCAGCGGAAAAAATAAATAGCCGGTAGCGCCCCCGGTGGACCCTCATGGGCCGTGGGCGTGTTCTGAGCGGCGGATTTTGCTTCCCTCAGGTGCTGCAGACCCGGGTGTTGAGCGGTCAGCTCTCCGACCCCCGGCTGGTATAGCGTAGACGCTTCAAGAACAGGTCCTGGCGGCGGTCACCACTACGCGTCCAGCAAGGCGTACAAAGACACCGTACGCGGCATCGCCTGGATCCCGGTCGACCTCCAAGCACTCCGAGGGCATCAGCCTGCGCGAGCAGCTGGCCGCCCGCCGCCGTGAGCGCGAGCTCGCCGGGAGCCGCTGATGACCACGACCACCGGCACCGACCTGGCCCGCACCGCACCAACGGCAACGCCCCCGCCCAGCGCACCCGCACCGCCCGGCCGACCACGACCGTGCGCTGCGGCCCGCGCGAACCCCAGCCGATCGCGGACGTGTTCCTCGCCCTGGTCGCCGCGCACGGCTGGACCCTCGGCACCGCCGGCGGAGGCCTGCGCGACCACTGGCCCACGATCGTCGGCCCCGACGCCGCCGCCCACTGGCACCTCGCCGGCTACGACCCGACCACCCGCCGCCTGCGCGTGGTCGCCGACTCCCCGGCCTGGGCCGCCCAGCTGCGCCTCCACCACCGCCGCATCCTCACCGACCTCGAGCAACTACGCCCCGGCACCGTGGTGGCCATCGACGTCCGCGTCGGCCCCGCCCCCGTCGTGCAGCACGACCAGGACCCCGACGACCGGCCCCCCGCCGTGACGATCGGCCCGCCGCACAGCCGGCCCGGCCCCCGCTCGCCGACCACGCCGCCTACCAAGACCTGCGCCGCCGGATGCGCGAGGACGCCGTGGCCCGCCAGGCCGCACTCGATGAGGCCGCCGCTGAACGGGAGGCCATCCTGCGCCAGCACTACAACTGGCTGCGTGAGCCCGAGGACGCCCACCGGCCCGCCATCGAAGACTCCCCGACCCCGAACGCCGACGAGCACGCCCGCCAGCAGCGCGAACGCCACCGGGCCGCTCTCGCCGTCGCCCGCGCCACCCGGGCCGGAGCGATCCCGCTGCGCATCACCCGCCCGGCGGAGCCCGCATCTGCCCGCGGTGCCGCGTGAGGCCGCCGACCGTACGTCCCGGAGCGAGTAGCCTCGCAGCAGACGAGAGATGGAGTGACGCCATGAGTCAGCCCGTGCACGACGGAGTCGAGCTGATCCCCCGGCCCGAGCAGAGTCCAGCCGCGCTCAAGGCCGCTCTGGCCGTCGTCGCCGCGGATCGCCTCCCGGAGATGATCGACGGGCAGACGAGGGCCATGGCCGAGGCCATCGCCACAGGCAGCGTCCAGCCGATCAGGGCCTTCGTCACGCACTGGGCCGCCGTCGTGGAGATCGAGCGGCACCCGGCCACCGCCCAGGCCTACCACCGGGCGAACTACCTCGCCAACCACGCCGACAGCATCCAGGAGTGCCGGGAGCACGCCACCACCGTCGCCGAGCTCTACCGCGCCGCCTACGCGGCGGTGAACGCGTGACCTGGAGCTGGGAGTACCTCCCCAGCGAGCAGCACGTCACCGCCGGTGCCCCGGCCGGCTTCCTCGCGGCCGTCGAGCAGCGGGCGGCCGAGCTCGTTCGCGCTGCCGAAGCGCTCTACCTGGACGGCGCGTCCTATCAGGGCAGCGGGGAGCCGATGCGCTACCTCGACGTTGCCGGCGGCCTGCTCGCCTACTACGTGGTCCCGCGCCTGGAGCTCGTCGTCGTCTGCCAGGTCACGCCACCGCCGACGCCCTGATCTCCTGGTATCGCCGGAGCCGGGCCGATCCCGACCTGCTGGTGCGGCGGCGGTACGTGCACCAGGTCCGTCTGGACAGCGCCAGCACCTCCCGCGTCCACGTTCCGGTGTTCACGGGTTTGGCCGTTCTCGGCGTGTGAGGTGGACACGGCGGATAGGCTGACCGATCCGAGAAACGGGATTGTCGTGGGGATGCGTGGGATTCGACGGGACGGAGTTGTCCGAGGCGATCGCGGCTGTCCGGGCCGGGTTGGTCGCCGCTCAGCGTAGCGGGGCGGATTCTGGAATCCGGTTCACGGTGAAGGACGTCGTGGTGGACCTGGGGCTGGAGCTGCGCCGGGTCGGCGGTGTCAGCGGTGGGGTCAAGGCGTTCGTCTTCTCCGGTGAGGCTCGCGGGGAGCAGTCGAGCGGGCGGATGCATCGGTTGACCGTGACGCTGGGGCTTGTCGGCGGCGACGAGGTGCCGAGGGGGGCGCATGGCCGGTCGCTGGAGGCGATTGCCTGAGGGGTTGTCCGCGGAGGAGCGGGAGCTCGTCGAGGTACTCCGGGGGATGAAGGACCGCAGCGGGCTGAGTCTGGTCGAGCTGGCAACGAGGACGCTTCACAGCAAGTCCTCGTGGCAGCGGTGGCTCAACGGCGAACGTCTGGTGACCGAGGAGGCGTTGCGTCGGCTGGCGGAGGTGTCGGGCACGGACCTGGCGCCGGTGCTGCCGGTGTTTGCCGCCGCGATGTCCCGGGGAGCGGGTGATACGGGCGATGCGGACGAAGTAGCCGCTACGGACGAAGCAGATGACGCGGACGACGGGGAGGGCCCTGGCGGACGAGCGGGCGGATCGCCCGGTAAAGCTGGCAAAGGGCGCCAACTCCGCTATCTGGCACTGGTGATGGTGATCGTCGCGGCTGCGGCCGGCCTGGGGTTCGCACTGTGGTCCGGCCGCTCGTCGGAGACGGCGCAGGCCGGTTCGACGGTGGTCCCCACAGCTACGACCACGCCGCCGGCCACTGCGGCCTCGGCCGCCGCCGGTGGCTGCCTGGGGGTCTCCTGCACCGGGCTCGATCCGAAGGCCACCGGCTGCGGTGACGACGCTGTCACGCTGATCACCGCGAACGTCCAGCGGATGACCATCCATGTGCGCTACAGCGCGCACTGCCGGGCCGCCTGGGCCAAGCTCACCAGCGCCACTCCCGGCGACTCCGCCTCGATCACCACCGCGCGGGGCGGCCACCAGACGGCCCTGGTGCACTGGGGGTACGACGCGTACTCGCCGATGGTCGACGCCTCTGCCTCCGATACCGGCCTGCAGGTGTGCGGCGAGCAGTCGGCGGGCCGGGGATGCACCCAGGTGATCACCGATCCGGCGACCGCGCCGGTGGCGCCGGAGCTGCTCACCGCGCCGCCCTCGGGCCCCGGCGCCACCGCCAGCACGGCGGGCCCGGAACACTGAGCCCGGGCGGGGCGGCCCCGTTGATCCTGACGCCCCGCCCCGCCCGGAAGTTGCTCAGCTGCGCGTCGGCGTCAGCACGCGTAGCTCGGGTTCACCGTCCAGTAGTCCAGCTTCGACCAGGTCTGCGACCCGACGAGGCGGTCCTGCGTGATGCCCACGCAGCCCTGGAAGTTGTAGACGGCGTCCGACGTGGCCTGGCCGAAGATGCCGTCCACGACCAGCGGGGTGAAGAGGTTGGGGTTGAGCGAGTAGTTCAGCTCACACTGCAGCTGCTTCACCGCGGTACCGGTGTCGCCCCGGCTCAGGAACGGCTCGGAGTTGGTGTAGTTGCACACGCTGCTGGCCTGGTCGGGCGAGGCGGTGGTGGCGGCGGCGCTGCCGGCCGTCCCGATGGCCGTGGCCAGCACGAGACCGGCTCCCGCGAGACCGAGCACGATGCGGTTCTTGCGCATGACGCTTCCCTCCTGGTTCGCCGCACGCCCCTGACGGCGTGTGGTCGTCGGACGTCCCGGGAACGAGCGCCCCGGACAGCCGCCACTCTGCCGCCGCCCGAAGGGGTCCCACAGCAGTGGGACGAGGGCGGGGACGACCCGGGGAATGTCCCACGGACTGGTCTGACCGGGCGCGTTCGGCAGCGCACCTCAGCCGCAGGACCGCGGCCGTGGGGCGGCGGGGGCGTCCCCGCCCGTACGCACACCACCGAGCCCGACCGATCAACTGCAGTCTCCATCGGCAGGGCGAACTGACCGCCATCGCCTGGCTGTTCCAGGTCACCTGCTGTCGAGTAGTCGGCAGCGAGAAAGGCACCCGGCGGTACGTCACGCTCTTCGGCGCCGTCAGCGCCATCGTCCTCGCGACGGTTGCCGGGCCGCCCGCACCAACGGCAACACCCCCGCCCAACGCCAGCAGCGCGAACGCCACCGCGCCGCTCTCGCCGTCGCCCGCGCCACCCGGGCCGGGGCGATCCCGCTGCGCACCGCCCGCCCATCGGTTGCCCCAGGTGGGGCCGTGCCCGAGGCAGGAGCAGCGTGATGGGCATGGGGCAGTTGGTGGTGCGGTCCGGCAGCTGTTCCGTTCCGGGGTTTCGGTGGTCTGGCAGGGGCCGGAGGATGGCGATCTTACGGTGATGGTTGGATGGCTGGTGTCCCTTGCGGGGCAGGGTCGTTGAGGATTCTGGACCGCGTTGCCGGGGCCGGGGACGGGCAGGGGAGGACTGATGGGTGATCGCAGCTCGATCGAGTGGACCGAGGCGACGTGGAACCCGACGACGGGCTGCGACCGGATCTCGGCCGGGTGCGAGAACTGCTACGCGCTGGCGCTGGCGAAGCGGCTGAAGGCGATGGGCGCGGCGAAGTACCAGCTGGACGGTGACCCGCGCACGTCTGGTCCGGGCTTCGGGGTCGCGGTGCACCCGGACGCTCTGCAGGTGCCGCTGGGCTGGAAGAGCCCGCGGGTGGTGTTCGTGAACTCGATGTCGGACCTGTTCCACGCCAGGGTGCCGCTGGACTACGTGCGGCGGGTGTTCGCGGTGATGGAGGCGACGCCGCAGCACACCTACCAGGTGCTCACCAAGCGGTCGCACCGCCTGCGGCAGGTCGCGGGCCAGCTGGAGTGGCCGGCGAACCTGTGGATGGGCGTCTCCGTGGAGAGCGAGACCGAGCTGGGGCGGGTGGACGACCTGCGGCGGGTGCCGGCCGCGGTGCGGTTCCTGTCGTGCGAGCCGCTGCTGGGCCCGCTGACCGGCCTGGATCTGGACGGGATCGACTGGGTGATCGCCGGCGGGGAGTCCGGGCCGCGGCACCGGCCGCTGGACGAGGCGTGGGTCCGGGAGATCCGGGACCTGTGTGCCGAGGCCAGCGTGGCGTTCTTCTTCAAGCAGTGGGGCGGCCGCACGCCGAAGGCGCACGGCCGCCTGCTGGAGGGCCGGACCTGGGACGAGATGCCGGCCGCGGTCTAGCGGGGCGGCTCGACCACCAGGTCGTAGTTCTTCCTCTGGCCGCCGACGCCGGTAGTGGGTGTGCGGCCCTGCTTGTGCAGGAGCTTGACGGCTTCTCGGGCGGTCGGGTCGGTGACACGTCCGTAGAAGTCCCCGAAGACCTCGCGGGTCTGATCGACGAGCCGGACCGGCTGGCCTGTGCGCTGCAGGATCCTCGCGATGTTGTCGGCGATCTTCGGTACTGCCTCCTTCCGCACGACGGCCGGATCGGGGCGGATCATCGACGTCAGGGAGAACAACTGGTCGGGGTTGTGAGCTTCGTCGGCCTCTTCAAGCTCGTCCCACCAGGCATCGCGGGCACGGGCCGCAGCGTCTCCGAACACCCATAGGCCGTGCTGGCTTCGGGTAGCGAACACCAGGTGGTAGATCGGCTTGTGGTGAGGGGCCTTGGCCACCGGCACGGAGTGGACGAACATGCCGGTCTTCTGTTCCAGCCGGCTGGCGTATTCAGTGGCAACGGTCTGGACTGCCATCTCCCAGCCGTCGGTGGCGTCGCGGATCAGGTCACGCCACCAAGTGCCTCCGCAGACCTCATCGAACCGCTGGGACGAGGCTTCCTGGCCCTTGTCCGAGCGTGCGTTGCCGCCCAGGCGCCGCACCGCCATCATGCTGAAGTTCATCAGGAGCTCGGTACGCGGCCAGCCCTTGAAGTTGCGCGGCCGGTTGAGAGCGTGGACGAGCCGGTCGAACGGTAGGCACAGCCCGCACGGGTCCAGGAACAGGAAGAGCGGCAGGTCGATGGCGCGTGTCAGGACTTGGTCGAGGATCTCGTCGCAGTTTCCGCGGTGGACGGTCGAGTCGACGCCTTGGGCGCGGTAGTCCTCGGCGACCTGCTGGAGGCGCGCGAAGGAGGCTGGCTCCTTCTCAACGAAGAAGCTGGTCCAGCGAAGCTTGTGGGAGGCGAGGTGGGAGGCGGCGACTCGCATGGCGATCTCGGCTGAGCCGGGCTCGCCGTTGGCGTAGCGGCCCTCACCCGCGTATCCGTCGAGGTAGACGACCTCGTGGGTGCGGGAGCCGGTCATGCCGCCGAACGGTGGGATGTATGCGGCCAGGAGCTTGTGTTTAAGGGCGCTGGGCAGGTTGCGCTCGCTCCAGTAGTTGCCACTGGTCCCTGTCGACATCCAGTCCCTCCCCGAGCGAGACCGATCAGATGCTGATCAAAGCAGATGGTGCGGGACAAACCATCTGTCGTAAAGAGCGCGTAGGGGGGCGCACAACATTTCTCCTCCAGCGTGCTCTCCAACGACGTCCGGAGCCGCCAGGGCGCCGACTTCCGTCAGCCAGCAAGTGACACTGGTCCGAGCTTGTGGTTGGTGCCGGAGCGGGCGACGTCCAGGTCGAGGAGCGAGGTCAGCGGGGTGCCGTTGTTCCAGAAGCCGAGCAGGCCGACGTCGATCAGGGTGAGCTGCTGCCTGGCAGCGAACGTGCGGGCCGGCTTGGTGAAGACGCAGGAGGCGACGAAGAGCGGTACGTCGACGCCGTCGACCCGGGTCACCGACAAGAAGATAAGGCCCTCGCTGTACGCGGAGGCCGGCATCGAGCCCTACTGGCGCCTCGAACTCGACCCCGCCCCGCGCCTCTACCTCGGGCACCTCGAGCGCGGCGTCTACGTCGACCGGCTCGTCCAAGCCCGCGAGACCACCCAACTCACCGACCCGTTCCCCCCTCGACGTCGACCCGGCGAGACTGCGCCGGTAATCCCGCGCGGAGCCGTGACGGCCGGGCCCTCCAGGCGAGGAGCCCGGCCGTCGGCATGTCGGCGAGCCACCGGCCCGTCCCGGCGCTCCGCCCGGTGTTCGGGTTTCGCTCTGCCGCAGGCAGGAAGTTCCGCGTAGCGTGACCGATGGGCCACACAGCGGCCGCTACCGGAAGGGGAGTTCGTGCAAGCGGGGACCGTGCTGGACGGGCGCTACAAGCTCGTCGAACGGATCGGAGCGGGGGGCTTCGGCCAGGTCTGGCAGGCCGACGACCCAAAGATCGACCGCTGGGTCGCAGTGAAGATCCTGATCACCGACGACGCCTCCCACACCGCCGGGTTCACCCGCGAAGCCACCGCTGCCGGAAGCCTCTCCCACCCCCACATCGTCACCGTCCACGACGTCGGCACCACCGAACACGACGGCCGGCCCCTGTCCTACCTCGTTATGGAACTGATCGACGGCACCCCGCTGAGCATCGTCCAGGAACGCGGGCCCCTGCCGATGCCCGACCTCCTGTACATCGCGTGGTGCGTCGCCGACGCCCTCACCGCCGCCCACCGCGAGGGCCTGGTCCACCGCGACATCAAGCCGTCCAACATCATGATCATCAGGGACGAACACAACGGCACCAAACTCGTCGACTTCGGCATCGCCAAGAGCACCGACACCCGGCACGACATCACCGCCACCGGCATCCTGATAGGCACCCCCGCCTACATGGCCCCCGAAGCCTTCAACGGCGCCCTCGACCACCGCTCCGACCTCTACTCCCTCGGCTGCGTCATCCACGAAATGGCCGCCGGCCAACACCCCTTCGACGGCACCGGCGGATTCTGGCGCTACGCCCACCAACACGCCCACGACACCCCACCCCGGCTGCGCACCCTCCGCCCCGAAGTTCCCCTCGAACTTGAGGACCTGGTCGTCCGGCTCCTGGCCAAGGCTCCTGACCACCGCCCCGCCACTGCCCAGGAGACGGCCCGCGAACTCAGGGCGATCACCGACCGGTACTACAACCCCAGCGCCCCGCAGAAGGGCAAGGACAGTACCTGCGACGTCACCCTCACCGCCGCAGAAGCTGCCCTTGGCGAGATCATCCCGATCCGCCGCAGCGAACACACCCCCTGCCCCGACTGCCGCGGCTCCAAGCGCAGCAGACGGGCCGTCACCAGGGAGCCGGCTGCGTTCACCGAGCAGCGACGCGAACGGTACACAGCCCAGATCGCCAACCTCGGCCAGCTCGCCTCGGCCTGACGCCTTCGCCCACCGCAGGGGTCCGCCAACCTGGCGGTCCCCTGCGCGTTACCAAAGCGGGTAGCCCTGGTGGCCAGGGCCAGGCCGCTGCCACCAGTGATAGCGGTCTGGCGGCTCCGTTCGGGCTGAGGCGAAGTGCTTGTTCTGGCCGGGCTGGCTTTGGGTATCGGCGAGGTGCCCGGGGGCCGCTGGGTGCCCCGCTGCCCAGCCTGACCGTTTCTGCCAGTGTTCTCGGCGGCTACGTCTCAGCAGCCTGATAGCCAGTCAAACCCGTTCACCATGGGCAGCTTGTGTGATCTGCGTCACGATTGCTACTGTGAGTTATCGATCATGCCGCCTGGGCTATTGGCATATGTCAAGCTTGCAGCTGCTGGGTGGCGTCATGGCTGGCGTGCCGACTACGTCAAGCAACCAAAGATGATCTCTTAGTGAAATCCGTTCGGCTCTCGTGCGTGAATCCGGGGGCTGTGCCGCTTAGCTGGAAGCGAGCCCAAAGGCGGCTCCGGCGAGGCAAGGCGCGCCGCAATCCGACCGGAAACGAGCACATGGACAGCAGTACGCACCACCGGCTTCGGCACCTCCGGCCCATCCTTGACGCCTGTGGCCTCCGGCGGTGTGCCAGGGGCGCGAAGCCGCGTGCCGGCCACCCGCCGCACAGCGGGGAGGGGCGTTGAGCGAGGACTCGCCGGGGATGACCGGCGCGGACGACGCACCGCTGTGGGACCCCGCCGCGGCAGCCGACGCGGTGTCGGCCCTGCCCGACCCCTTCGAGCTGAAGGACACCATCGACGTGGTCGACGCCGAGGTCGGCGTCGAGTTCGAGGGCTACGTCCTCGACCAGCGCCCCGAGATGCTGCGTTTTGCCGAGGAGGTCCTCCAGTCGCGCTCGGAGGCCGAGGAGGTCATCCACGAGGTCACCGTCTACCTGGGCGCCGACTGGCAGCGGATCCTCTCCTCGCGCAGCGCCGAGGACGAGATCTGGGAGGTGCTGGGCGCGGCCGTGCTGGGGAGGGCCTACCGCATGGGGCGCGACCCCCGCCTGCAGCGGGACCTGGACACCGCGCGGCGGCTGATCGAGGACATGTTCGCGCTCCTTCACGACCGCTACAGCGAGCTCGGAGCCGTCCATGAGGCCATGAAGCCGCTGACCCGCGGCGAGTTCGCCGCCGTCATGATCAAGCAGGTGATGGGGTTCACCAGCAGGCTCGCCGCCCTGATCCTCAACGTCCACCCGGCCACCGTCGACCGGAACCTGCGCCGCGCCAAGCAGCTCCTGCACGACGACCTGGCCCCGCTCCGGCTCTTCGAGGACCACCAGAACCGCGCCAGAGGAGGACGCCCGTGACGACCCCCGATCCCACCGACCCGCTGGCCCCCGAACGGGTCGAGCAGCTCCTTTCCCGCGCCCGCCCCCAGCGCAAGGCCACAGACGACTACCCCCAGGCCATCCGGCGCATCGCCCACGACCTGGCGGCGTACCGGCGCGGTGAGTACGAGCAGCCCGCCTGGTGGGCCCACCACTCCCGGGCCCGCCTGGGCCTGGACTCCCTGGTCCGCTCCGTTCTCACCGAGGAGGCCCTGGCCATGGTCGTTGACCTCGCCGAGCAGGACGAGGTCAACGACCGGCCCGCCCAGCTGCAGCACCCGCTCGACGTCAGCGAGATCGACGCCGAGATCACCGGCTTCCAGATCTTCGGCTGCCTGCTGTACCTGGCGGGCCACCCCACCTCCGCCGCGTTCTGGTGGGGCATGGCCGCCGGCGCCGGCGACCAGCTCTCGGCCACCTTCATCTACCTGCTCCACCTGCAGCGCGGCGAACTGCGCCAGGCCATCCGCTGGTTCCAGGAGTCACACTCCTTCTTCGACCTGCCCGCCAGTGCCGGCACCATCCCGCCCGGTGTACCGGACATGGTCGGCTACATGCGCGCCCTGCCCGCCCACCTGGTGCCGTGGAGCAGCCCCGAGAACGCCGAGCCCACCGACCAGCTGGCCCCTGAGGTCGAGCGACTGGTGGTCCGCGCCGGTCCCGGTGACGCACCCGTCATCGACGGCGTCGCCGGACGTCCCGGTCCCCGCCTCGCCACCCAGATCGAACAACTCGCCAGCCACTGAACCCGGAGTCGGCCCGCCGCCCTTCGTCCGGCGGGCCGATCCGCCCAGGCCACTCCTGCCACCGGCTACGCCACCGCCCTGGCCGGCCTTTCTCGCACCGCCGCCGAGGCCTGTTCCCCGGGCTTCCGGACCTTCCCGGTTACGCGTGCCTGGCACCGCCGCTGTCCGACCCCGCCGCCTGCCCTGCCCCGACCGCCTGCGCGAGGCGGAGCTGAGCATGCCCAACGGCGCCATCTCCGCCGGCCTCCTGGAACCGGACTCCCGCTGACCCGACTCGCCCGGCGCCGGACAACCTCGGCGCCGGGCTTTCCGGCCCGCCACCTTCATCCCCGCCGGACCGCGATCCGTCCTCGACCCCTTGGAGCACCTCGATGTCCACCGTCCTCCAGCACACCGCCCTCATCACTGCGGCGAGCGCCTGCTGGTACGCCCTCGCCGTTTCCATCGCCGCCGTCACCGCGGTCGCCGCCCCCACCGAGTCCCGCCGCCGTGATGCCCGAGAGGTGCTCAAGGTCCTCGTGCGCCGCGGCCGCTGACCAGCGCGACCGTGCTCGGCAAAGTCGAGACCGAGGCGTTCGCCGCCGTCTGATCACGCGAACGGGTGCCTGCCGACTTCTCCAGACCGCCAGGAGCGCGAGCGCGGGCCACGATGAGCGCGTGACCACCGCATCCCCCGCCTACTGCGACGGCGACGTCCTCGAAGAGACCAAGCCGCCCGGCCGGTTGCTCAAAGTGCTCGCCGTGGGCGAGGAGTCCTACTTCGTCCGCGTCCTCGGCGACGCGCCCGGGGCGGCGGAGCCGCGGGAGTGGGCATGGGCGTACCGGGGCTGCGAGCAGGGCACACGCCTCATACGGCCGGCCGGCGACGGACCGTCGGCCGACGACGCCTGATCTTCCGCCCTCGGGGCTGGTGACCTCGGCGCCGAAGCGGCGGCCGGGAACACGTCGGTCGGCCCAGCACCGGGTGCGGGGCGGTGGTGCGGCAGCGACGCTGGCCGTGGGGCCGTCCGCACCGCGCCGAGCGGCTGCCGCCGCTGCCGCCGTCAGAGAAGGGAGACGGTCCGTGGCCCGACCGATGTGGACGGGGGTGCTGACCTTCGGCCTGGTCACCGTGCCCGTCGCTCTCTACACCGCGACGCAGTCCCACGACGTGCGCTTCCATCAGCTGCAGCGCGGCACCGGTGACCGGGTGCGCAACAAGCGCGTCAACGAGCGCACCGGCAAGGAGGTCGAGTTCGCGGACATCGTAAAGGGCTATGAGGTCGCCGAGGGCGAGTACGTGATCGTCGAGCCGGAGGAACTGGACCAGATCTCCCCGGGCCGCTCGCGCACCATCGACATCGCCGGGTTCGTCGACCTGGAGCAGGTCGACCCGATCTTCTTCGACCGCACCTACTACCTCGGCCCCCGCGGCAAGGAGTACCAGAAGGTCTACGCCCTCCTGGTCGAGGCCTTGGCACACGCGGGCAAGGCGGGGCTGGCGATGTTCGCGATGCGCGGCAAGGAGTACCTGACCGCGGTGCGCTCGGAGAACGGGCTGCTGGAGCTGCACACCATGCACTTCGCCGATGAGGTCCGCGACCCCCGCATCGAGGTCGGTGACCTGCCGGAGAAGGTGAAGCTGTCCCCGAAGGAGGTCGAGACCGCCGAGCAGCTGATCGGCATGCTCGCCCTCGACTGGGACCCCGACCAGTGGCACGACACCTACGAGGAGCAGGTGAAGAAGCTCGTCCAGGACAAGCTCGCCGGCCGCGAGATCGCCGTCTCCGCCGGGCCCGCACCCGAGGCCACCAACGTCGTCGACCTCATGGACGCCTTGCGCCGCAGCCTGGAGAGCGCCCGCAAGGACGAGACCGGTGGCGGCACGGAGACGAAGCCGCCCTCGCGGGCCGCCCACCGTTCCCCGAAACCGGCCAGCGGCACGAAGAGCACCTCCGCCAGGACCACCGGGAAGAAGACCGCGGCCAAGCGCGCCAGCGCCACCGGCAAACGGCAGCTGTCCCAGCTCACCAAGGCCGAGCTCTACCAGCGCGCAGCCGACCTCGACATCCCCCACCGCTCCACCATGAACCGTGACCAGCTCCAGCACGCCCTCGAACAAGCCACGCGGCCACGAGCCGCTTCCTGATCCCGGCAGACAGGGCCTGCAGGCGGCTGGACTCGAACTTGTATTCGAATTACGTTTGGGCCTGTGACCAGCGCTGTTCCTTTCTCCCGTGCCGCGCACCCCGCGCCGATGCCCGGTGATGCCGAGCGGGCACCGCGCGAGCTGATGATGCTGCCCGGTCTTCACCGGGATGTACGGCGGTGGCGGCTGGTGGAGATCCGTCTCGGCGGAATCTGGCGGACCGGGCTGCTCACGGTGTGGCGGCGCCCGCCGGGCAGTCCCCTGTGGGTCGTCCATGTTGCCTGGGGACCCGATATAGGCGGGCCGGGCGAAGAATCCTGGGGCTGGTTCCTGTTCGACGACACCCGGATTCGACCGCTCGCCAGACCCGCCGACGATCCCGTGCCGTCCGGCGCCGGGCACGACGCCATCCGGGTGCCAGCCGAGCTCGCCGGCCCGCCAGGTGTCAGCCCTGGCGAGGCCTGCTGGCGGCTCGCCTGGCTGCGGACGGGCGGCGCCTGGTGCTCGGCCCTGCTCACTGCCCGCCGGCGCCCCGGCCCGGACAGACCGTGGATCACCCATGCCCGGTGGGGCGAAGACAAGCAGGCCGCCTGGATCGTCGTGGACGACGCCACCCTGCGGCTGCTCCCGCTCGACCCATCGACCGAGCGGAGACGGAGGGCAGGTCCGATGACGCTCGCCGCCGTCCCCGACCTGTCCGTCGACGACCGAGCCCAGCGCCTGGCCGACCTGCTGGAGAACACCTCGCCCACCAGCCGCGCCCGCCGCGCGGCCGCCGAGACCCTCCCGGTCCTCGACCCGCTCCGCCCGCTGCTGCCCGGCGGCGGCCTCGCCCGCGGCACCGTCGTCGAGACCGACGAAGCATCCCTCCTGCTGGCTCTCGCAGCCGGCCCGCTCGCCGCAGACCCGGTGCGCTGGGCGGCGGCTCTCAACCTCCCCGACCTCGGGCTCGCCGCCGCTGCGGGCTTCGGCCTGCCCCTGGACCGTCTCCTCGTCGCCGACCAGGTCGACGAAAACCACTTCGGCGAGGTCGTCTCCGCGCTCGCCGGCGCCTGCACCGTCCTGGTGGCCCGCCCGCCTGAACGCCTCGCCCCCCGCACCACCGCCCGCCTGGATGCCCACCTGCGGCGCACCGGTACCGTCATGCTCTGCCTCGACCGCCCCTGGCCCGGCTCCGCGCTGCGCCTGGAGGTCACCCGCCGGGAATGGACTGGGCTCGGCAACGGCTGGGGACAGCTCGACGGCCGGCGGATCGAGGTCCGGTCGTCCGGCCGGGGCGCCGCACACCGAGGCCGCTCGGCCCGGCTGTGGCTGCCGGACGCGTCCGGCAGCGTTCGCACGGCCGGGTCCGTCACCGCGACCGACACCATCCCGCAGCCGGGCCCGGTCGCCGCGCTGGCGTAGGGCCACGCTGCGCCCAGGCAGGGGCCACGTGGTGGGTATCCGGTGGCCTGCAGCCAGGGTGGGTGGTCTCGTCGGAGAAGCTGGTCCGTCAGAGGTGTTCGACGCCCACACGTCGCCGTGCGCTAGCCATGGATTTTTGCCCCCTCGCTCTCCCCCCGCCAGCAGGTGGCAGCACTTGCCCTGCCGGGACCGGGTACGGGCTGCAACACCCCACCATTGCGGAGTCAGCGAGGCAGATGGCCAGCCGCGGTGCGCTCCGCTACCGCACCCTGGCCAGCGCCAAGGGCTGCGCTGGACCAGCCCCCGGTCGAGAGCCTGAGCCGCCGCCCCGCCGCCGGGGCCGTGGCCGGCCCCACCGTCGGCCCGTCGCCTCACCGGTCGGGCCGTGACCGGCCTGACCTGGCCCCCGCCCACGTCATCAGTGGGTGGCTGAGCCCGGCGCGGCCCACCAGTGGCCGGACGCCTGCCAATGGTGCAGGTCATGTGTGGAGCCAGGGAGCCACCTGCAGGCAGACGGTTCAGGTGGACTGTCGGCGCACCGTAGCGGGTGGCAGGCGAGCGGGTGCTACTGGATGGGGTACGTGACCGCCGCGCCCACCCAGGTTGTCGAACTGATGAAGCAGTGCGGCGAACCCCAGGAGACGGGTCCGACCCGGTGGTGCCGAAGGGGATGCTCAGCGGTCCTGAGGTCCGAGGGCGGGCGCGGCACAGGTGGTGGCGCGGTCCGGGACGGCGACTGACCCTCCGTTGTGGCGGAGGGTGCCGCGCGTGCCCACTTACCTTAACCATCAGAGTGGAGAGATCGGCGAACCCGGTCTGACCTGCGGAAATGTAGGTTTCCGATCCGATCCTGGGATCGGATGACCCGATCCGGCAGTCGGATCACATGTCTGCTCAGTACATGTACGGGACACGAAGGTGATCCGACCCCCGGATCGGATCACCTTGCCGCTCAGTACATGTAGGGTGAGTGCAAGCGATCCGATCCCAGGATCGGATCACCTGTACGTCGCACCAAGGTCGCACGAGGAACGGAGCAGCGCGATGGCCTATCGGCCGACCCGGCTCATCTACGCCGACACCGGCGAGCCCGTCCCCCAGGCCGACTTCGGCTACGGCGGCGCCTACGGGACGTTCAGCCTGATCCGCTTCGTTTCCCTGTGCGCCCGTGAATCCGGCCGCACCGACGCCGAGATCCGCGTCATCACCTGGTACTGCGGCGCGACCCTCCTCAAGCCCGAGCTGGTGAACCGCACCGTTGCCGACATCGGCAAGGAACTCGGTTTCTCCCCGGACGCGCTCACCAGGATGATCCGCAAGCTGGTCAAGGACCGCCTGCTGCGCAAATCCGGCAGCGTCGGCCGCAGCCCCTTCTACGAGATCACGCCCTACCTCGTGTTCCGCGGCTCCGGCTACGAGCACCGCGAGGCGCTCACAGGCTGGAACCCGCCCCACATCAAGGGCCTGACCCAGGAACCCGAGTCGTACCTGCTCGTCACCCCGGCCGAGGACGACCAGGTCGAACCCGCGAACTTCCTCACCCACATCCACGCCGCCGCCCGCAAAGCCCGGACCGCGCGCAGTGCCTGAGCCGAGGAGAATGCAACCGTGAGCGACACCCGTGACGACGTCCGCGCCCTCATCGGCCGCACCAAGGACCTGAGCCCCAACCAGCGGCTGCTCCTGTCCTTCTACGCCACCCTGCCCGCCGGCAAGACGGGCACGCAGCAGACCGGGCAGGCTCTGGCCGAAGAGATGGGCTGGGCGCCCACCTTCTTCTCCCGTGTTCGCAAAGAACTCGTTGAGACCGGCTGGCTGGAGGAGTACGACCGGTTCAACAACATCCGGTACTACCGCCTCACCAACCAGGCACTCGGCCGCCGCTCGAAGGTCGTCCGGCTGCGCAACGTCGGCTGAACAAGGGCGTCTGCTCAGCGCTGCAGTTAGCCGCGTTCCGGCAGGTCAGACGGGGGATCGGCCTCGGCTAGGTTGAACGGCGGACAGCCGGACAGGGAGGGACCTGGACAATGGAAAACATGAGCGAGATGGACGAGCTGCGCGCGCGGCTGGCGGCGGTGGAGGCGGAACTCGACCGCCTCCGGGAGGAGTCCGCGGCGACGCGCACGATGGCGGCCATGGCCGACCGGGACAGCGCCGAGGTACGCAGCTCCCTGCGCGGGCACACGCAGGTGCTGAACGCGATCCGTGAGGACCAGATTGAGCAGCGCCAGGCGATGACCCGTCTCGCAGAGGCGGTCGGTGTGCTGGTGGCGGGCCAGGGCGAGCAGGCACGCGTTCTCGCCGAACACGGCAAGGCCCTTGCCGAGCACACCCGGATCCTGGAGAACCAGGGACATGCCCTGGAGTCGCAGGGCCGCATGCTGGAAGCGCAGGGCAAGGCCCTGGAGGGCGTGGTGGCCGGGCAGGCGGCCATTCTGGAGGAGCTGCGCCGCTTGGGTGGGAAGCAGTAGGCGTACGTCTGCGGAGTGAGGCCGGCCCCGTTCTGGGGCCGGCCTTCGCTGTTCAGCGTGCGGCACTCAGAAGGTTCCGGCGGGTGGCGACGAGGGTGCGCCACCTGGCGCGGACAGCCTCTTCGTCGTCGATCCAGTGGACGTCGGAGGGGGTGCCGGGGGTCAGGCCGGCCATGTAGTGGGCGATGTCGGGGTAGTAGGTGTAGTCGCCGCCGCGGGCGAGGTCGCGCAGGTGGGCCTGGACAGCGGCGAGGGCCGCGTCGTCGTCGCGGACGGCGTGATGGAAAGCGGCGGCGAGTTCGAGGGCGGCCTGGGCGGCGACGATGCCGGAGGCCGCGGTCTCGGCGCGCAGGACCTGGACACGGTCGTCGACGTCGTCGCGGCCGGCATCGCGGACGACGGCGGCGGTGCGGACGGTCAGGGTGGTGGCGCGCAGGTCGAGCCCGGCGAGGAGCTGTTCGGCGAGGTCGATCTCGTCGTCGGCCGCCTGCGGGTCGGTGAAGGCGAGGACGAAGGCGCGCTGAGCCTGGGAAGTCGCGCGCTCGCCGACGACGTCGTGCTGCTCGGCGTCCGTGCGGGCGGCGAGGTAGGCGTCGGCCGCACGCCGCATGTCGCCGTGGGGCCACAGGATGTCGCCTTCGACGCGGTGCTGCCGTCCCTTCCACCCGAGGCCCTGCGCGGCGGCGTGGGCGGCGGGGAAATCGCCGGCGAGGCGGGCAAGGTGGACCAGACCGCGCCGAGCGGCCGGGGCGAGCCGGCCACCACCGTCCGCGACGAGCTGCATGCCGTGCCGGGAGCCGACGCGGTGGCCGAGGTCGCGCTGCGCCTTGGCGAGGTAGTAGACGGCCAGGTGGTGGAGGTCCTCGGGCAGCAGTCGGGTGTCGACGACGGCGGCCAGACGCTGGACGGTGCGGGCGCGGTGTTCGTGCTGGCGGCGGGCGAGGGCGTTGAGCGTCTCGACCAGGGCGTCGGCGGCCGTCGCCAGGTGCTGCCCGCTGTCGCGGCCCCCGCCGGTGCCGGTCGGGCGTAGGACGAGGGGCTCCCACACGGAGTCGGACACGTACGCCCACGCCGCCTCCGACAGCCAGCCGAGGTCGAGCCGGTGGTCACGGGCGAGGGCGAGGCCCTGGCGCAGGCAGGCGACCAACAGCCGGCGGCCGCCGCCCGGGGCGCTGGTCCACTGGTTGCCGAGTGCATCGAAGGCCCGGGTGGCGGCGCTGGTCCAGTCCTGGTCGGACCAGCGGTCGTCGGTGTGGTCGTCGGCCCGGCGGATGGTGGAGCGCACCACGCTGTGCAGGTGGTAGGGCCACAGGGCGAGCTGGTCTTCGCGGACGAAGGGCCGTTCGACCAGGCGCAGGGCCGCGGCTTGGTGGGTCATGCCGGCCGCCTTGGTGGCGAGCGGGAGGTCGAAGGCGTCCAGCAGGCTCACGGCGCGCAGGACGTGCCGCTCGTCGGGGGTGAGGTCCTGGAGGGTGCGGGCCAGGAGGGCCGGGAAGTCGTGGTCGAAGTCCGCGGGCTCGGGGGTGCGGGTGCGGCGGATTTCCAGGAAGCGCATGACGGCGAGGTCGAGGACCAAGGGCAGGCCGTGGGAGCGGGCGGTGATGACCTGGCGCAGTTCGTCGCCGATGAGGGGCCGGCCGTCGGTGGTGAGGCGGCGGGCGAGGTAGTCGTCGCAGTCCTCGGGGCTGAAGTCGCCGATCAGGATCTGCCGGTCGGCCGCCGTCCCCGCGCCGGTGGTGGTGGAGGCGGCCTCGCGGGCGGCGGGGATGTGGGCGGCCAGCTGCGGCCAGGCGGCGGGCCCGGTGTAGTCGAGCTGCCCCTGCAGCGCAGGGTCGGCCCACTGGAGGCGGCTGCGGCCGGTGACGATGAACAGGGCGTTCGGCATCAGCCACACCACGCGCTGGATGAGGCGTTCCAGGTCGCGGTCGGTGCGGTTGCCGGTGTCCTCGAAAGTGTCCAGCAGGACCACGGGCACGACGGCCCGCTTGATCGGCAGTTGGTCGATCTCGTAGGCGAGCAGGTGCGGGTAGAAGGAGAGCGCCTCGAGGTCCGGCTCCGCCTCCAGCAGGTCCGCGAGCCGCGGGCAGCCGGCCAGCGCGCGGGCGGTGGTGCGGCGTTCGCGTACCGCCCGCACGACGGCGGTAGTGACCTGCCCGACCGCGGAGCCGACCGCGCCCGGCAGCGCGAGCTCCTCGGCGGCCTTCGACAGCGCCGCCTGCACCTGGCCGGGCAGCGCCTTGGCGACGCGGCTCACCAGTCCGGCACGCCGCAGGTACTCCTCCAGGCTCTCGCCGGGGTGGGTGTGCTCCCAGTACCGGCCGAGCGCGATGTCGAACGCGGGCAGGGCGCGGTCCAGGCCGGCGAGGGCCAGGCGCAGGGTGAGGACGAGGCGCTCGAAGTCCGTCCCGGCGGAGCGGGCGAGGTCGATGCGCACCGGCAGCAGCCGTGGTGCCTGCGGCCAGGTGGGTTCGCCCCACTGCGCGGGCCGGTGTTCGGCCGTGGTGAGCGCGGCTTCCAGCTTCCGCGACAAGGTGGTCTTGCCGACGCCGCCGATGCCGTGGAAGACCAGCACGTTGCGCCGCGCCGTCTCCAGGTCCTGGACGTCAAAGCCGTCAGCGGCCACGTGGGCCAGCTGCTCGCCGATCGCGGCCGCGACCTGCGCCCACTGGCCTTCCCGGTTGGTGAACGCCTCCTCGGTCCCCAGACTCCGCTCGTTCGAGCCGAACAGCGCCCGCAGATCCCTCGCCACCGACGACTCCCCCTCCGCACTGATCTGACCGGTCATCAACCTACGCCCCCTTGGGCTGGGTCGATACCGGTGTCAGGGGTGTGCGGGGTGGGCGGTCTTCACGCCGTAGGGACCGTTCACCCCGCCTTCTTCCGGGATGCCGTGGTGGCCGTGGCGAAGGCGGTGGTCGGGAGCGCTGGTGGTCTGACGGCGGCGCACGTCTGCCGGATGAAGCGGGTGATGGCTTCTCCGGGGCGGTGGTGGACGTACCGTTCGGCGGCCTGGATCTGGAGCCTGTTCAGCTCGTCTACCTGTTCCCTGGAAGCGATGAAGGCCCTGTCTTCGCGCGAGAGGGTCACCAGGTGGCGGGGGCCGAGGGGCAGGAGGACGGTGCTGGCGTCCCCGAGGGCAATGTTGAGGACGCGCTGTCCCGGCCGTGTGTTACGGACGGAGATGGCGGGGCTGTCACCTATCAGGAACTCCCCTGCTCCTGCTGTGACGACGTGGAGGGAGGCGTTGGCCAGGCGCTGGCGGGCCTTGGCGAACAGGTTTTCCAGGCTGGTGCGGAACAGGGCTCCGCTCTCGTACAGGTCGGTGGAGGGCTGCAGGAAGAGGTCGACGAAGTACTCGAGGCCGTCGGGGCCTGCCAGGTGCAGGCCGTACTCGGCCAGGGCGGCCTGCCTGACCCGGTCGGCGTCCGTGGTGAGCAGGCGCGTGCGGTGGGCGGTGTAGGTCTGCTGCCAGGAGTTGTGGTGGATGTCGCGGACTCGCAGGCTGCGGGTGTAGTGCAGTGCGATGGCATCGCGCAGCGTGTCCTTCGCCTGGGGGTCTGCGAGGACGGATCCGTTGTCGACGGCGGCGAGCGCCGCGGGCAGCCGGTTCTCGGTGTCCTGCCAGAGACGCTCCATGGACCCGGAGGCGAACGGCACGTACTTGTCGACCCAGCCGAACGCGGCCGGGCTGTTGTGCTTGTGGCGGCGTTGCGGGTTGTGGAGGTCGAAGCGGGTGACGCGCAGACCCGCCGCCTTGGGCTGGGGCGTGGCGAAGCGCTTGAGGAGGACCTTGGAGATCACGTGCTGGCGGTGGACAGGCTTCTCGGCTTCGGTGCTCAGCTCGAGGAGATAGGTCATCAGTTCCGGGGTGGATCTGCTGCGCGGGACACTCATCGCCTGATGGTGGCACCAGCGCCATTGCAGGGCCAGCAGATTGCGGCGCATTCCGGCAAGGGCGCCGGCGCAGCCATGGGCCCGAGGGGAAGCCGCAGGCGGGGCGGCCGTAGGCTCCAACCTGTCAAACATCCCTGATCAGCGGACTTCCGAGAAGCGAGGCGGTTGCCCTGTACGGCCATGAACTTCCTGAGCCCTTCCTGGCCGGTGCCGGGCCCGGCACACCGGACGATTCCGGCGACGACGGCGCCTACGAGGACATCGCGGAGAAGATCAAGACGATCGCGGCCTGGTACACCGAGCAGATCCGTGCCGAGCGCGGGCGGCCGGCCCCGGACGCGCAGCGGGTCGACCTCCTGGTGGCCGGCTACGGCGCGTGCATGGAGGACCTGCGCAGGCTGCGGCATGCGACGTCGCAGGAGATCGACCAGGCGGCGGCGGTCTACGACGCCAAGCTCAGGGATATCGCCGGGCCGTAGTCGGCGGGCCGTGCCGGGAGGGCGGGCACCTGGGCGGCCACGGCGAGGCGGCCGGGCTGGAGGGCGTGGGGCAGCAGCGGCCAGGCCAGCCGGGTGATCGCGTCGATCTCGGTGCGGTACTGCGGCAGCGCCGCGCGCAGCTGACGCTGGTGGGCGAGGAACTGGCGGGCCTCCTGCTCGGTGTAGGGCCGCTGCTGTCCGGCGGCAACCGTCTGGGCGGCCCTGGCCGGGCCGCTCCAGCGGCCGTCGGGGCCGAGCGCGGTGCGGAAGACGGCGGTGTTGTCACGGCGGATCACGGTGATGTGGTCCACCGCCCGGTCCTCGGCCAGCTCGACGCACTCCAGTACTGCCGCCAGGCAGCGGTCGTGGCCAGCGCCGGTGGTGAACCGGCCCGGCCGGGTGCCGCCCCGGCTGACCTCGGCGTAGCGCAGGGCGGTGCCCTGGCGGCTGTCGGCCGCGCGCACGTCCAGCACCAGCAGCTCGACGCGGTACCCGGCCCGGCGCCAGGCGGCCGCGTCGTCGAGGAAGGCGGCTGCGCTGCCCGGGGCGATCTCGATCACGGCGTCCGCGCTCCGCTCCCGCACGTACGCCTCGGCCCGGGCCTGCCAGGCCTTGTAGTCGGTGCGGATGCGGGCGGAGGCGGTGCGCGGGTGCTCCCGCAGCAGCCGGAAGTAGTCGGGGTGGGCCGCCTTGAACATCCCGCCGCTGATGCCCACCGGTTGGCGCTCGCGCATCGCCCGGTGGACCAGGCGCGCCGCCCGGGTCTTGCCCGCCCCGGGCGCCCCCATCACGTACACGACGACGGGCCGCTCCTGCGGCACGATCTCCCCGAGGCTGGGGACGACGAGGTTCTCGAACGTCCACTCGTGCTCGTCGGCGGACAGCCGGTGGTAGTCGACGCCGGGCGGCCCGGGGATCGGCTGCGCGGTGCGCCGCACCGGCTCGGCCAGCGCGGCGCACCGCTCCGCGTCCCGCCCCACGGCCAGCACCCGGTCGGCGGGAAGCCGGGTCTCCGCCCGCACCAGCGCACGCTCCGCACCAGCCAGGGACCGGCGGAAGCGGGCGGTCTCCACCGCATCCCACCACCTGGCCCGCTCGGCCTCCACCGCCCGCGCCGCGCCGGGCGGCCGGGCCCACGTCCCATCGACGAGCTCGTTGCCGTACAGGAACTCCAGGCCGCGCCGCACCACCGTGACACGGTCCACCAGGTGCTCGTCCTCCAGCACGTCCAGGGTCCGGGCCAGCTGGCGGGCGCACTCGTCGTGGTTGGCCCACGACACCCACCGCCCGGCCCCCTCGCCGTCGCCGAGGTACCGCTCCAGCACACCGAGCTGACTCCACGCCAAGGCGCACGCCACGGCGACCACCTCGATCCGGTACCCGGCCGCCCGGTACGCCGCCGCCTGGGCCCGGGCCTCCTCCGGGTCCGCGAACGAGGTCTCCACCAGCGCGTCCAGCCGGTGGGCACGCACGTGCTTCTCCACCGCGGCCTGCCAGCGGCGGGTATCCAACCGCACGCCGCCGCCGGCGGTCCGCACGTCCTTCGCCAGCAGCGCCTCGTAGTGCCGGTGGGCGGCCTTGTAGAGGTCGGCACCGATCCGTACGGCGCCGCCCCGCCGGTCGAGGACCGGCATCAGCAGGTTGCGGAGGGTGGTCTTCCCGCTGCCGGGCGGGCCGGCCACGAGCAGCACCACCGGCCGCTCCTGCGGCACCGCCCCTGCGGTCCAGGCCGGAAGGATGACCCGGTCCAGAACCCGGGCGCTCTCGGCGTCCGGCAGGACCACCGGCATCACGCCGTCCACCACCCACCCCTGTCTCATTTGGTTTAGATCAATCTAAATAAAATGAGTACACTGTGCCGGTAGGGTCACGCAAACCAGGAGGTCAGGGTGCCTGCCCGGATCGATCCCGCCGTCGCGGAAGCCGACATGCGCAGGGCCGGAGTGCAGCCGCTGGCCCCCTACCCCGGCAGCACCACCCCGTGGCAAAGCCAGTGCCTGAACTGCGGGACCATCGTCACGCCCAGCCTGGCCTCAGTCCGCAAGGGACAAAGCGCCTGCCGCGCCTGCGCCGTACGCAGAGCGGCCGACGCGATGCGGGTCCCGGACCAAGTGGCGGACACCGAGATGCGGCAGGCGGGCTACCTTCCGCAAGAGCCCTACCCGGGGAAGGTCGGCGCGCGGTGGCGCTGCCTGCACGAGGAATGCGGCCGCGAGGTCACACCGCGCCTCGCCGACATACGGCGCGGCGTCGGCGGATGCCACGCCTGCGCGATGCGCGGGCTCGGCCCCACCGGCCGCCTCACCGCGGACGCCGCCACCGAGCTGCTGGACAGCGCCGACTTCGAGCCCACCGGGCCGTACCCGGGAAGCACACGTCCGTGGCCGTCCGTCCACACCCGCTGCGGATACCCGGTCGCCCTAAGCGTCGCGGACATCCGCGCCGGACACGGCTGCCCGCACTGCGCCGCCGGTCGGGGACTCGAGATGGCCGCGCCTGCGCAGTTGTACGTCGCCGTGAACAAGAACCTGAAGGTCACGAAGATCGGGATCACCGGCAACGGTGACCGCCTCCGCCGACTCACCGCGACCGGCTGGACGGTCACCGCCCAGTTCGACCTGCCGACCGCGCGCCAGGCCCTCGACACCGAGCGGCAAGTCCTCAGGCATCTGCGGCAGGACCTGGCCCTGCCCTTCGCCGCGGCTGCCGACAGCGCCCCCGGCTACACGGAGACTGTCTCCACCGCGCACCTATCCTCCAGGCAGCTTGCCGACATCGTCGCCGAGGCCCTGCGGGAAGCCGGTTCCCTGCCGGACGCCGCGCAAGATCCACCCGTCGCCGATACCGATACCGAGGCCGAGTAGGAGCAGCGGGCGACAACCGCGGCCGGCTGCCTCCTGTCGTACGGCCGCCGAAACCCAGCCCCGTCCGGTTGAGCACCGTCAGACGGCGCCGCTGCTGGCCGTTCTGGCTCCCCGGATCAGACGGCCGCTACCGCCCATGAGCTCGAACAGGGAGTCACCAGTAGTGGCCGCCGCCTGGGCGGCCGGGAAGGAGAACAGTGTGAGCCGGGAGATCGACGAGGGTCTGGAGCGTGCCGAGCGGACCCGCCCGATCCCACAGTCCATCCAGGCCCGGATGCGGTTCCTGCTCAAGGGCGCCAAGGGCTCCACCAAGAAGCTCGCCCAGGACCTCGGCGTCAGCCAACGCACCGTGCAGCGCTGGCTCAAGGGCCAGGCCGTCCCCAAGCCGGCCGCGGCCAAGGCGATCGAGACCAAGGTCCGCGCCACCTGGCAGCCCCGGGTGAAGCAGCGGGTGCGCCGCGACGCCGAGCAGCGCGGCTTCATGCTGCACATCTCCGCGACGTTCGGCTTCAGCGCCGCCGGCGGCACGACCGACGACCCCCGCCCCCGCGTGATCACCCAAAAGATGCCCGGCGACGTCGCCCGACGCCTCTACGCGGCCCGCGACGCCGGAGCCAGCCAGGCCGAGCAGGAGCGGATCCTCGCCGAGGGCCTGCGCGAGCACTACTTCAAGGACAACGGCCGCCGCGCCGCCCGCCTCGGCGTCGAGCTGAACGACATCGCCTGGATGGACGTCGAGCTGTAGCCCCGCCGCCGGCTCCGGCAGCGCCAGGAGCCGGGACTTTCCGGTGACGTCTGCTCACACGAACGGGTGTCCGCCGCCTACTGCGCCGACGAGATCACCCCACCCGGCCGGCTGCTGCGCGTGCTCGCCGTGGGCGAGGAGTCGTACTTCATCCGCGTGCTCGGTGACGCGTCCGGGGCGGCGTAGCCCCGGGTGCGCAGCCGTGCCATGCACCCGCACGCTGGAGACGGCCGGCCCGCCGTCCGAACCCCCGAGCGGACCAGCGGGCCGGCCCCTGTCGCTACCGCAGGCGCACCACGATCTTGACGTGCCGCGCCACGACCTCGGCGTGCTGCGCCGTGAGGATCAGCGGTGGTCGCCGGACCGGGGGAGTTGGTCCTCGAAACGGTGGGAGCTCTGCCCGCGCGTACGGATCGGCCGTCGATGCGCTGGTGCGCCCCTGCCGGGGTCTTGATGCGCGTGCATGCCCGTGGCAGCATCCGACTGTTCGTCAGCTGGTCCTATCAGAGCGTCCACGCCACACGAGCACCGGGGGAAGTCATGCGACGACGCGCCACGCGTCTGGTCTCAGCGATAGCAACCCTGGCGGCCCTTCTCGGAGCTGCCACCACAGCGCAAGCCGCCGGCTACCCGCAGGGGCAGCAACACACCTACAGCATCGATGTGTACACGGCCCGCATCGGGCTGAACGCGGCCGATGTCTTTTCCGGCCTGAAAGCGGGCCAGTCGCCGCAGGCGTTAGGGCTGGCCCAGGCCGCGGCCGAGCCTCAGCCGACGCCGGATTCCTACCAACTTGACCTGGCTGCCAACGCCGCCAACACCCGGGATGCCACCGCGCGAGCGGTCTCGACTGAGCTTGCTCCGCTTTGACGGACACCGTTGGTGTGGTGGTCAGGCCGCCAGGGCGGTCTTGTATTCGGCGGGACTGCGGTAGCCGAGGCTGCTGTGCAGTCTGCGTATGTTGTACCAGGCTTCGATCCACTCGAAGATCGCGGTCCGTGCTGCGG
>NZ_JBSFGU010000054.1:0-48653 GCF_053596725.1 Kitasatospora sp. NPDC001660
CCCCCACGGAAGCAGGAGTCCGGTTGCGGGGCGCAGGCCCAGCTCGACCGGTACCCCGGCGACCGTGCCGTGCCACAGCAGCCGGCCCCGGCCGTAGGAGACGCCCAACAGCCGCGTCCCGCTGAGCCGGTGAGTGAGCAGGAACCAGAGGTCGGCGAGCAGTTCCTGACCGGAGAACGCCCCGATCACGAAGCCGAGCGTGGTCCAGGCCGGAAAGCCGTGGTCGAGCGTCGTGAAGACGGCGGCGATACCGGCGAGGAGGACAACCCGGGTCAGGGCGATGCGAAGGCGTTGGAGCACGAAGCGTAAGAGTGCCGGAATCCGGCCGCCGCGTGAAGAGCGCGTGACCCACCTGTGATCTTGGTCCCGCGCGGGCGGCCGGGCCGTCGCCGCGGCGGGGTCCGGAGCGGGCCGCGCGATCGGGATGGCAGGGCGCAGCCGGGCTCCGGGCGACGCGGTGATGCACACCGCCGCGTGGGCGCTGCGGCACATCCCGCTCCTCCTCGACCGCCTCACCGCCCGGGCCGGCCAGGAGGCGAGTACCGCGCCGACGCCCTCGCCGCCCGCGCTGCCTCCACCGAGGCCGCCCGCCGCATGCTCGACGCCCTGCTCCTCGACGGCGCCGCGAGCACCGCGGTCACCCGGCTGCGGGCCGACCACCGCACCCGCCCGACCCCGGAAGCCCTGTGGGAGCAGATGCGCACCCACTGGCTGGTCTACCACCCACCGAATGCGAACGCCTGCACCGCCGCAGTACTCGCGAGGGCTACGCCGTCGACGCCCCCTACCCACCTGCGCATCGCCCTGCTCACCCACACCCCACCCCAGCCGATCGCGATCACGGTCACCCCCACCGAATCCGCCACGATCACCGCCGAACTCACCCCCCACCGCACCGCACCCGTATGGCCCACACCCTCCTCACAGGCTGACGGGCCGCAAGGGCCCCGCCGGCTGCTAGGCCTGCGGGACCCGGACCCAAAGGCACCTGTGGCAGGCAGATAAGGCATGGGCCGTCTGGGCCAGCAGCCAGGCGAGCATCGCCGCCACCAGTCGCACCGCTCAGGGCGACAAGGAGCGCCACACGTCGGGACCCATGGACCGATCGATCATTTCGTCAGAGCCGGGGAACTGCCCTGTCAGGACGGCCGCAAGGAAATCGGTCATGCCCCCATCGAAACGGATCATCTCGCTGATGTCGAAGCGCCACACGACGACCGGCCACTGGTCGGGATCGCCGGCCGAAGTGTCCCAGCAGAAGTAATCGGAAATGGTGTTGTTGGCCCACCCCAGCAGACAGCCTTTCGCCGGGAACGGCTCGTACGGGCGGCCGATCTCGGGATTCCACTCGTACCACCCCTCAAGCATCTCCCCGAGATCCTTGTTGAAGTAGTAGAGGCCGTCGAACCGATCGGCGTCCGGGATTCCGGGCCCGAGCACCGGCGTCGCCACCATGAGGTCGCCGGAGTACTGGACATGGCCGTACCGTTCCACGAACTCGCGGTAGTCCGATGGGAGCTGGACGCCGAGCTTCTCGACGGCCCCCTCCCAGTCCACCTCGACGGGCTCGCGGCCGGGATCACCCATGATCTCTGTGAGCCTACCCATAAAGCTCGTCAATTTCCCGTCTCCTCCCTAGTCTCCAAGCTGGACTGGCTGCCCAGTAACGGGATTCTTCTTTTCATTGCTCACGGTCTTTGTCCCCAGCGGTATCCGCCTGCCGTCCGGGGTCTCCCCAACGGCTATCATGAAGAATCCCATCGGAATCTTGCTTGATGGAGAATTGTAGATCGGATCCACCATGTAATTGACGACCATATTATCCTTCAACGCCTTGCCGACGACGTTTTGTTCGAAGTCTCGCATGCCGTATCGGGTTGTATTGACCCCGCTCTGGAAGCATGGTGCGAGGTTCTCGGGCTTCCCCAAGCCACCAACCTCCCGGGCGATGAAGTGGCAGCGCGCCAACAGATTCACGTCCTTCTCCCCAGCGCCGACCTTCCAGCCTGCGGCAGCCGCGGTCGCCTTAGCTTCCGCCCATCCGGTGATATTCCCCTTCGCTTCCGTGCCACGATCCCCATACGGTTTGCCGACCAGGCAGGCTTCGGCCATGGTGGGCCGTTTCACTCCCGGGCTGCCTTCGACGTCCTCCATGTCCCCGTACATGATCCATCCGCTTCCGCTTCCATCCTGGTTGTCGGTGTCGGCGCCTGCAGGTTTCCGCTCAAGACAGCTCTTGGGCTTGTCCGGGTCCGGTGCGTTGCCCTGGCCCGGTTGGGGACCGGGGGCTGCCACGGTGGTCGGGATGACGTTGGGGGTGAGGGCCACCATGGCGAGCAGGCTGGCGCTGCTGTAGGAGGCGGCGATGACGTTGAGGGTGTCGCGCGGGTCCCTGGGGGCCCAGTCGAGTTGCGGGGCCGGGCGTTCGACCGTGGCCTTCGTCGGGTCCCACAGGGGCTTCGGTGGCTCGGCCCTGGGTGCGGGCGGGCGCGGAGGCGTCTTGGCTCCGCGGCAGGTCTTGCAGGTCGGGCGCGTCGGCCTGGGGTCGGAGCCCCGGTCGGGGGTTCCTTCAGGCCCTCCAACGGGCGTGCCGGTCGGGCTCGACGACGAGGAGGAGGAAGAGGAGCTGGACCTCCAGTGGTCCCGGGCTTCCAGCTTCTCCTGGTAGATGTCGCTGCCCGCGTAGTTGCCGGGCACGTAGCCGTAGCCGCCGTAAGCCCCGTAGCCGAGCCCGGTCACACCGCCAACGGCGAAGCCCGGCATGGTGACGCCGCTGGACGAGCTCGGTGCTTGGTAGCCCGAGACTTCCCCTACGTACGGCTCGGCCTGAGTGTTGGCGTTGGGTGCGGCCGGCTTGGGTGCGGGTCGCGGGATGGTGATGCTGCCGCTGAACTTCCCGCCCCCGTTCCCGAACGATATGCCGCCGCCACCGCCCGGCGCCACGATGGCCGGACCGCCGGCGCAGCCGCAGCTGCTGACGTCGAAGTGCCCTGAGGGGTCGGTGCCGTTCAGCGGGCTGGCGTTGCCGTAGGTGTAGCGGTTGGCCTGGACGGAGGGGCTGGGGGCAAGGAGGGAGGAGTCGCGGTTGGTGAAGGAGCCGGTGCCGGGGCGGTACCAGCGGGCGTGCATGTTGACGTCGCCGGTGGTGGGGTCGGTCCAGCCGCTCTGGTAGCCGAGGCTGGTGGTGGTGCCGGAGGTGGTGGGCTTGCCGAAGGGGTCGTAGGTGGTGGTGCCGGTGACGGTGGTGCCGTTGGTGTCGAGGGTGGCGGTGGCGTCGGTGTGCTGGTCGGTGCGCACGCGCACGCTGGTGGTGGCGCTGGCTGCGCCGAGCAGGTTGCCGGCGGTGTCGCGGGCGTAGGTCCAGGTGCCGTCGCCGGTCAGGTTGTTGGAGCCTCCGTCGTAGGTGAAGCGGGCGGCGCCTCGGGTGGTGGCGCGGTCGAGGCCGTCGTAGGTGTAGGTGGTGGTGCCTTCGGTGATCAGGCGGTCGAAGGCGTCGTCGGCGAGGGTGTCGTCCTTGCCTGCGGTGGTGACGGCGGTGAGGGTGCCGCGGGCGGTGTAGCGGTAGGTGCTGGTGCCGTCCGACTGGAGGCGGTTGCGTTCGTCGTAGGTGGCGGTGGCGGTGCCGTTCCTGGTGCGGTTGCCGGCGGCGTCCCACTCGTAGGTGGTGGTGGTGCCGTCGAGGGTCCAGGAGGTGAGGCGTCCGGCCTGGTCGTAGCCGTAGCGGTTGTCCTTGACCGGGTCGGTGGCGGCGCCGCTGACGGTCTTGCGGGTCAGGCGGTTGTCGAGGTCGTACTCGTAGGCGGTGCCGGTGAGCGGGGTGTTGGGGTTGCCGCTGACCAGGAGCTGGTCGCCGCTGAGGCGGCCGAGGGCGTCGTAGCTCAGGCGCCGTTCGGACATGGGCTTGAGCTTGGTGGCGTCGGCCGGGTCGGCGGCGACGTAGGACTGGCTGCCGAGGCGGCCGTCGCCGTCGTAGCCGTACCAGTTCTGGGTCTTGAGCTTGGGGTTGTTGGCCCAGTCGAGCTGCCCGTCGGCCTTGTAGCCGAGCATGGTCAGGTCGGTGTCCTTGTCCCAGCGCTTGATGACGCGCCCGTCGGCGTCGTACTCCCAGGTCTGGGTGGCGGCGGTCAGGTCGGTGCCGGCCTTGATGAGCAGGCCGCGGTCGTTGTAGGCGTAGTTCTGGCCGTTGAGGGTGGCGGAGTTGTGCCGGATCAGGTGGCCGGCCTTGTCGTAGGCCAGTTCCCGGTCGGTGGTGGCGGCTTCGGCACCGGTGCCGCTCTCGCGGACCAGGCGGCCGAGCGGGTCGTAGCTGCTGGTGCGTACCACGCCGCCGGGCTCGGTGGTGAGCACCGCCTGGCCGGCGACGTCGTAGGCGGTGGTCCAGGTGCGGTCGGCGGCCGCGGGGTGGGCGGTGGTTGCGGGTTCGATGGTGGACTCGGGCAGGTTCCAGGCGTTGAAGGTGTAGACGGTGGTGTTGGCCCGGCCGTCGGTGAGGCGGGTGCGGTTTCCGGCGGCGTCGTAGCCGAAGGTTGTGGTGATCGCCTGGCCGCTCGCGACCGGCTCGGTGAGCTTCACTGCGCGGCCCAGCGCGTCGTAGGCGGTGCTGGTGACGGCTCCGGTGGCCGGGCTGGTGGTGGTGAGCGGCCGTCCTTCGAGGTCGTAGGTGGCAGTGGTGGTGCGCAGCACCGTTCCGGCGGGGTCGAGGTCGTCGGTGGCGGTGGGGTTGCCGAGGCTGTCGTAGTGGGTGCGGACGGATTCGCCGAGCGGGGCGATGGCGCGTGTCGTGCGGCCGATGCCGTCGTATTCGGCTTTGCTGGTGCGGCCGAGCGCGTCGGTGGTGGTGACCACCTGTCCGGCGGGGTTGTAGGTGGCGGTGCTGGTGTTGCCGACCGGGGTGGTGAGGGCGGTGCGGTTGCCGGCGTCGTCCCAGGTGAACTTGGTGGTCAGGTTCTGGAGGGTGGGCTGGCGTTCGACGGCGGTGGCGGTGAGGGTGCGGCCGAGCTGGTCGTAGGTGGCCTCGGTGCGGGCGCCGAGCGGGTCGGTGGCGGACAGCTGCAGGCCGGTGGGGGTCCAGGTCGCGTTCCAGGTCGGCGGGTTGTCGTCGACTGGGGGCTGGAGGCCGCCGAGGGAGTTGGGGTCGATGCGCTGGATCTGGTGGCCGAGGCGGTCGTAGGTGAAGGTGGTGCGTCGGCCGGCGGGGTCGGTGCTGGTGGTGATGCGGGAGAGCTTGTCGTACTCGAGGCGGCTGGTGGCGGTGAGCGGGGTGGTGGAGCCGGGCGGGGTGTAGTCGGGCAGGCGGATCTCGGTGGCGCGGCCGAGTTGGTCGACGGTGGTGCGCGTGATCCGGCCGAGCGCGTCCTTGGTGGTGACGGCCTCGCCGAAGGCGTTGTAGCCCGTGGTGGCAGTGGGGTGCACGGTGGTGGCGGCCACTCCCCCGCTCTCGGCGGCGACCGCCGGAGCGATGGCGGTGGTGCGGCGTCCGAGGGTGTCGTACTGGTAGGTGGTGGTGTAGGCGGCGGGGTCGGCGCCGGTGGCGTTGCCGTTGGGTGTGGTGCTGCTGGTGGGCAGGCCGCGCTGGTCGTAGGTGAAGGTGCTGACGGCGGTCGGGCCGCCGGTGCTGGAGGCGAGCTGGGTGCGGGTCAGGCGTCCGGCGGTGTCGTAGGTGTCGGTCTGGACACTGTTCTCGGTGCTGCTGACCTTGAGGGTGGTGGTGGTGACGCGGTCGTCGGCGTCGTAGCCGAGGGTGGTGGTGCGGGCGAGGCCGGCCGGGTCGAGGACGCTCTGGGTGACGCGTCCGGAGGGGTCGACGGTGCGCACGACGATGGTGCTTCCGCCGCCGGTGGTCTGCTTGGTCAGGTAGCCGGCGCCGTCGTACTCGTTGGCTTCCAGGACCACGGGGTGGCTGGTGCCGTCGGGCTGGGTGACGGCCTCGGCGCGGGTGGTGGCGGGCAGGCCGTCGTCGAAGTAGGTGTAGCTGGTGACGGCGCCCATGGCGTCGGTGACGGAGGCGAGCCGGCCGGCGGGGTCGTAGGCTCGGGATTCCGCGGTGAGGTCGCGGGTGCCCTTGCCGTCGCCGTTCCAGCCTTCGACGACGGTGGTCGCGGGTTGGCTGCGCGGAGTGTACGTGTAGCGGGTGACCTGGCCGAGCGGGTCGGTGACGGTGGTGCGGCGGCCGAGGGCGTCGTAGCCGTAGTGGGTGACGCCGCCCATGGCGTCGGTGTCGCTGTCGGGGCGGCCGGCGGTGTCGTAGGTGGTGGTGGCGGTGCGGGAGCCGTCGTTGCCGGCGATGTCGGCGGTCGTGGTGCCGGTGGGGCGGCCGTCGGGGTCGAAGGTGACGGTGGTCTTGGTCTGGTGGGTGTCTGCGGTGACGGCGTCGGTGACCTTGGGCCCGGTCTGGGCGGTGAGGTGGCCGAGTTCGTCGTACTCGTAGGTGGTGGTGACGCCGGCGGGCTGGGCGTCGGAGGTCTCGGTGGCCCAGATCTTGCGGCCGGCGGCGTTGTAGCCGTAGGTGAGGGTCTGGCCGCTGGGCAGGGTGGCGCGGGCGAGGCCGCCGTTGGACGCCTCGCCCAGGACCTCTCCGGCGCCCCCGGGAGACCGGCGCGCTGGCCCACCCGACATCCACCGCCGCCCGCGGATGGCCGCGGCCACGGGACTCGGGCGAGACAGGCGGACGCCCCGGTGGGGCAGCACGCATGTGCTGCCCCACCGGAGCGTATGAGGGGGTCAGTTCTTGGTGAAGTAGCCGAAGAGGTCGACGACGGCGTGGCTGTGGCCGCCGAGGTTGGCGAGGTCCACTAGCTGGTTCTGGCCGAGGGGGACCGTGGCGTGGTTGGAGAGGGTCTGACCGGGCCCGAAGTTGAGGTCGCTGACCGGCGGGCGGTCAATGCCGTGGGGGTAGAGGGTGAAGTAACCACCCTGGTCGGACTGGGTGGTGGTGACGTTGAGCACCACGGCGTCGGCACCGTAGGGGAAGCCGCCGATGCTGACGACCTGGCCCGGGCCGAGGAGGCTGTCGGAGCGGGTGTCCAGCAGGCGGCTGGGGCTGGCCGGGTGGTAGAGGTCGGTACCGCTCGGACCGTAGTAGCCGGCCAGGTCAACGATGGCGTGGGCACTGCCCGCGAAGTTGAAGACGGTGATCTTTCCGTCCTTGCCGATCGGCACCACGGCCTGGTTCGACAGAGTGTCACCGGCACCGAAGTTGATGTTCGAGGTGGCCGGGCGCGTGCTGCCCGTCGGGTAGGCGGCGAAGTACCCGCCCGCCGTGGAGCCGGTCGTGGTGAGGTTCACCACGACGGCGGTGGCGTCGGTGGGGACGCCGTTCCGGCCGGTGATCTGGACGTCGACGGTCGACCCCTGGCCCAGCGCGCCACCACTGTCGCGGGTGTCGAGGAGCCGCACCGGGCCACTCGGGGCGAACTTGTTCGGGGACGCCGGGCTGTAGTAGCCCGCGACGTCGACCAGGGCGTCGAAGTCGTCCACGTTGGTCCACAGGACGACACGGCCGTCCGGACCAACCGGAGCGGTCACCAGGTTGGCGATGGTCTGCCCCGCGGCGAAGTTGACCGATGATGCGGTCGGGTGGGCGGTGTCGTTCGGCTCGACGGTCAGGAAGCCGCCGTGCGAGGGGGCGACCACGGTGACGTTGAGGACCACGGCGGTGGCGCCCTGCGGCAGCTTGAACTGACCGGTGCCGCTCGGGCCGAGGTTGAGCACCTTCTCCCCGCCGCCCTGGTTGGGCGTCCAAGTGCGGCTGCCGCCCGCGTCCCGGGTGTCCAGCACGCGGGTTGGGGGGACGGCGGTGTAGCCGGAGGCCGCGTACACGCCGTACTGCTGGAGCCAGGGCGCGAGATCGTCCACCCGGGTGTCGTACGCGCCCGTCCGCGCGGTCTCGTCGGAACCGAGGCAACCGTTCTGCCAGGAGCGGCTGGTGACCGCGGCCAGCTCCCAGCGACCCGAGCCGAGGATGCGCAGCAGCGGGCCACCGGTGGCGCCCTTGCAGACCGGGCCGTCGTGGACACCGATGCCGCCGGCCGGGACGCCGGGGGCCGGGGTGGCCGGGGTGGTGTTAGTCGGCGTCGTGTCGAGACCGGTGGCGGAGACGGCTCCGACGGTGGAGTGGCGCTCGTTCCGGCGGTCGTGCGCCCACTCGGTCTCGGTGCGGCCGAAGCCGCCCGCATCCAGCATCTCTCCCGCACTGGGGGCCTTGCCGGTGACCGGCACGGGCGCGATGCCGGGGACCGGCGCGGCGAGGTGGGCCAGCACGAGGTCGCGGTCGGTGCGGGGCACCAGCTCGGTGACCGTGAAGGTCGAGGGCAGCGGGGGGTTGGCGGCCGTCGAGCGGACGAAGGTGGCCGTGGTCGGGTCCGCGGGCGCACCGGCGGGGACGGCGATGCCCTGCTCGGGGTGGTCGATGAAGCAGCTCGCGGCGGTCAGGAGCCAGGACGGGTCGACCAGGGCCCCCGAGCAGATGCGCTTGCCGCCGATGTCGATCCGCGCGGTGCCCTCGAACGGGTCGGCCACCGCCGGAAGAGCAGGGGCGGCGGCGGGCGGCCCGCTCAGGCCCGAGGCGTTGGCCGTGACGTGCAGTTCGAGCATGGTGGTCGGGTCGGCGTTCGGGTCCTTGCCCCGGCCGGTGCCGACCCACTTGTTGGCCGGCACATCCAGCTTCGTGGTCACGGTGCCGGTGGTCATCGTCGCGGCCACGGCGACGCCGTTGTACGTCTGGACGGCGAAGACGTCGGGGATCGACATGGTCAGGCGGCCCGTGGTGTAGGGCGCGGTGAAGCACACCACGTTGCCGTAGTTGTTGGCCTGGGGGACGGCGGTCCAGATCTTGATCTGGTAGCTGGAGTCGCAGCTGGTGAGGTTGATGCGCGCGTCACCGCTGGTGAGGGTGATTCCGAGGTCCTGCTGGATCTGGGCGGTGCCGGGGTAGGCGCCGTCCTCCACCGCGAAGGGGGCCGTCGAGTTGACGACCTGTGCGGCGTCTGCGGCGGCGAGGCCGGGGGGCGCGAGTACGACCGAGGCGGCCACGACCGTACCGGCCAGCATCCACCGGGGTATGCGGGATGCCATCAGGCTCCTTACTTGAGGTGCGGGTAGGGCAGGGAAAGCGATTTCGAACCCGAGTGATCGGACACGCGCGGCGAGTGACGGTACATCACGCCTGGGCCGGACCGGGCATCCTGTGCCGCGACGTAATATATGCCGCGCCGCCACGGCGCAGCATTGGGGGATGCCGGAGACCGCTGAGAAATGCGGCTTGCACGGACAATTCCGGTGATTTCCACGACAGTTGACCATATCGGTAAACCGGTACGTCAAGCGCGGACGAACTTGGGTAGCGGACCGGTCGTCAGCTCGCGGGCGCCGCCGCAGCTCTTGCGTGCCACCAACAGCAATCGGTACGAATACGAAGGGAGTTCGGGTGAATTCCGGACTGATACCGGCAAGACGGCGGAGAGGACGGCGCGGCATTCCGCTGTTCTGCCGAGGAGTGCTGCCGCTGGCCCTGCTGGCAGGCCTCATTGCGGCCGCACCGGCCACCGCGGACACCACCGCACCACCTGCCGCGAGCGCCCCGGGGGCCCTGCCCGACACCGATCGCGCCAAGGTGCTCGGCATCTGGAAGTCCGGCGGCCCGGCCGTCAAGGCGGCGGCCGAGAAGGCACTCGTCGCGCCGAAGGACGCCGATGTGAGCGCGTTCCTCATCACCGGCAAGGACGCGGCCGCGGCGGTTGACGACAAGCAGATGACGATGGATCTCATCGGCGTCGGCGGCCGAAGTCTGCGCAAGGCGGCGCTCGCCGCGCTCACCGGCACGCCGGATCAGGTCCAGCAGCAGCTGCACGCCTTCGTCACCGACGGCTGGAAGGGGCCGCTGGAGGCGGACCAGCGGGTCCAGGTCGCCAACCTCGTCAGCAACGGCGGGCCCGAGGTGCGCCAGGCCGGCCAGGCCGCGCTGAACGGGTCGATCACCGACGTCCAGGCCTTCCTGGGGACGGGGCAGTACCCGCTCAAGGACGCCGACGACCGGGTGGCCGTCGCCCAGGCCATCAGCGCCGGCGGGCCCGCGGTCTACGCGGCGGGCACGGCCGCGCTGAACGGGTCGATCAACGACGTGCGCGAGTTCCTCGCCGTCGGCCTGCCCACCGCCCAGGCGCGCGACCAGGAGTACGCGGACGTCAGCAAGCTGGCCGGCCAGGCCGCCGCCTCCGCCGCCGTGGCCAAGAACGAGACCACCGCCGCCCAGGAGGCCAAGGACCGGGCGGTGGACGCCGCGCAGCTGGCCAAGGACTCCGCCGCGCAGGCGGCGGGCGAGACCGCCGCCGCGCAGGGCGACGCGGCCAAGGCCGCGGACGCGGCCGCCCGTGCCGCCGCCGCGACCAGGCGCGCCGCCCAGGCGGCCCAGTCCGCGATCTCCGCGGCGGCCGCCGCCGACGCGGCCGCCCGGAAGGCGGCGAGCGCCGCCGCCGAGACCGCACTCGCCGCCGAGGGCGCCGAGCAGGCCGCCGCACGGGCCGCCGACGCGGCCGCGGCCGCCGTCACCGACTCCGCCAAGGCGGACGCCGCCAACGTGGCCGCGAAGACCGCCCGAGCCGCCGCGGCCGCCGCCACCTCCGCCGCCAACGCGAGCGACGGCGCCCGCGACGCCTCGCTCGCCTCCCAGCAGGCCGCCCTCGCAGCCAAGGACGTCACGGCCCAGGTCGACGCCGCCGCCAAGTCCGCCGAGGACGCCGCGAACTACGCCGACCAGGCGGGCGTCTCCTCCGGTGAGGCCCGCCAGGCCGCCGCCGCTGCCCGCCGCCACTCCCAGGAGGCCACCCGCGCCGCCAAGGCCGCCGGTGACTTCGCCCGCGACGCCGCCGCGGCGGCCGCCGGCGCCGGCGCCGCGGCCCGCTCGGCCGCCACCCACGCCAACAACGCGGCCGCGGCCGCCGAGGCGGCGGCGCAGCACGCGGGCCAGGCCTCCGATGCCGCCCAGCAGGCGGGTGTCCACGCCGCCAGCGCGAAGGCGGCCGCCGACGCGGCCTCGTCCGCAGCGGCGAAGGCCCAGGACGTCCAGACCCTCGCCGACAAGATCGAGGCCGAGGAGCTGACCGGGCGCACCGCCGAGGCGATGGCCGAAGCCGGCGACGAGAAGGCGCAGTTCGACCAGGCGAAGGCCAACGCGGCCAAGGCACTGGCCGACGCCCGTACGCTCGACAGCCAGGCCGCCCAGCTCGCGGCCGATGCCGCCAAGCCCGACGCCGACCCGCAGCAGATCGCCACCAACGGCCGCCAGATGGCGCTCGCCGCCATGAAGACCCGGGGGCCCTGGAGCCGCTCGGCCGCGGAGTTCGCCCTGGCCGGCTCCGACAGCGCCGCCCGCTACTACGCCCGCACCGGCTGGCAGCTCGCCGCCCAGGCCGACGAGCGCCAGCGGACCAAGGCCGTAGCCGCCGACACCACCGTCAGCGCGGTGGCCGCCGCCGCCAACACCGCCCTGAGCGGCGACGCCACCGCGATCCACGCCTTCCTGACCACCGGTCAGTACCAGGCGGCGGCCCCGGACTACCGCGTCCGCATCGCCCAGCTGATCAGCGAGGGCGGCAGCAGCGTGCAGAAGGCCGGGCAGGACGCGCTCGACGCGGGCACCGTCGACGCCCTGGTCACCTTCCTCAACTCCGCCCAGTTCTCCAACCGGGAGGCCGACGACCGCGTCAAGATCGCCCAGATCATCTCCGCCGGCGACGCCGAGGTCCAGGCCGCCGGGCGGGTCGCGCTCGAAGGACCGCCGATGTTCCAGCGGGCCTTCCTCGTCTCGGGCCAGTACACGGCGCTGCACAAGGACCAGCTGGCCCAGACCCACCAGGCCCAGGTCCAGGCCGTGGTCTCCCGGGCCCTGGCGACCGCCGCCACAGCCCAGCAGAACGCCGCCGAGGCCGCCCTGGCCGCCGCCGTCGCCAACAACGCCGCCACCGACGCGCAGACCGCCGCCCAGCAGGCCAAGGCCGCCGCCGACAGCGCCGCCGGGTACGCCGCGAAGGCCGAGCAGTCGGAGCAGGACGCCGTGCAGTCGGCCGCCAAGGCGGCGGAGTACGCCCATACCGCTGACACCGCCGCGCAGAACGCCCACAGCTCCGCGCAAGCCGCCCAGAGTGACGCGGACTGGGCGAGCGCGAGCTACGACTCGGCGCAGCAGTTCGCCGCGCAGGCGAACCAGGCGGCCGAGACCGCCCGGGCGGCCGCCGAGGCCACGAAGGCCAGCGAGAGCGAGGCGCAGCAGGCGGCCTGGCTCGCGTTCAACACCTGGTCCGTCAAGAACTACGAGGAGCAGCAGCTCCAGACCGAGTTCCAGGACTACCTCCTGAAGCTGAACTCGGACGACGGAAAGTTCACCCTCTACGACGCCTGGGCCCAGGGCGGGCACATGGCCCTCGACCTGATCGGCTCGATCCCGACCCCGGTCACCGAGGCCGGCGCCAACGGCGCCAACTGCCTCTGGTACGCCGTCGAGGGGAACGCCTCCGATGCGACTCTCTCCTGTGTGAGCGCCATCCCGGCGCTCGGTGAGCTCGGCACCTTCGTCAAGTTCGAGAAGTGGGGGGAGAAGGGCATCCCGATCTTCAAGTGGTTCGCCAAGGACCCGAAGAGCCCGAAGCCCGTCGACTTCCCCGCCTGCCCCAGCAACAGCTTCCCGGCGGGCACCAAGGTGCTCATGGCCGACGGTTCGGCCGAGCCCATCGAGAAGGTCCAGGCCGGGGAGCGGGTGCTGGCGGCCGACCCGGTGCAGGGCGGCACCGGCCCGCAGGAGGTGGCCGCGACCATCACCACCCCGCAGGACCGGGACTTCATCCGCCTCGGGGTCACCGGCCCGGATGGCGCCGCGAGCACCGTCACCGCGACGGACGGTCACCTGTTCTGGTCCACCGACTTCCACGCCTGGCGCAAGGCGGCCGACTTCACGGTCGGCGAGACCGTCCTGACGCCCTCCGGCGCGAGCGCGCGGATCACCTCGGTGGCTGCTCTGCAGACCCCGCAGACCGCCTACAACCTGACGGTCAGCGCGGCCCACACCTACTTCGTGCTGGCCGGCCCGACGCCCGTCCTGGTCCACAACGGCTTCTGCCCGAAGGTCGACACCGTCGCAAACGACTGGATTGCCAAGGGGCTTCACGCCAAGATGTCCGACGGCGGTGAGGTGTCCTTCTTCGGGGCCCCCGATGGCAAGGGTGGATTCACCGTACAGATCCGCCCCTCCTTCCCGCACAAGGGGCTGTCCAACAGGGCCGTCAAGGACGCGGCAGCCGCCGTCAACGATCCGAAGTTCCAGGCCGACATGATGAAGAAGGCCATCACGGGCCTGGCCTATCTTCGGCAGAACTCCCCCGCGAGCAAGGAGATCCCTCTGCTGGAGAACCTGGTCCGCGCCCTCGGCGGCAGGCCGTGACCGCCGAGAGGACCCTGGACGCGTTCCTGCGGACCGGGCAGTTCGGCGCCGTACGGGTCGGCGTCCCGTGGTCCGGCCTCCGGGCCCTCCTCGGGGAGCCGGACGCGAGGATCGAGGGCGACAACCCGGTCTTCAAGTACGCGGACCTGGAGATCTACGTGGCCGGCCGGACCGGCACCATCTGGATGGTCCAGCTGGAGTCCTTCGACGCGGTGTCACGCCTTCCGGCCGTGCTGGGCCTCGCCGAGGCGCTGCGCCTCCCCGCTGACCGGGACGGCTTCGTCCAGTACCTCGAAGCACACGACCTCGCCTATCGGGTCGGCGAGTTCCACGTGGCAGGCCAGGAAGAGATCGCCGTCCGTGACAGCGGGGTGATGGTCTTCTTCCACGAGGACGGGTCGTTCTCCGCCATGTCGGTGACCGACAGGCTGCCGTAGCCGGCACCGGGGCCGTCCCCCGGGCACGACGCCCGGGGGACGGCCTCAGTCGCACGTCGACCGACCTGACACTCGCTCAGGCGACGGCCTGCCGAGCCGGAGCGCAGGTCTGCAATCCGCCCCAGCTGATCCGCGTCCTCCACGGAGACCCCCCACCCACAGGTTTCCAGCTCTCCTGCTTGATGTGTGGGTCAGGCTGTTGAGGGTTGGCGTCCTGGGAGGGCGGGGCGGGGGCCTGCGAGGGTGAGCATGACCAGGGCGATGACGGCGTCGGCGGAGTGGAAGCCGAAGCCGCGGCCGACCAGCACACCCTGCGCACGGCCAGCCTCGCGGCCGCCGCCTACGGCGCCCTGGCCTGCGAGGCCGCACTGGCGGAGCTCCGGCTGCTGAACAGCGGTGCGGACCTGGACGAAATCACCGCCAACCGCGCGGCCGTACTGCCCGCGATGACCTGTGGAGCTCGGAAAGTCGTCGCTGCTGGTCAAGCTGCGTACCGATACTCGTTGATGACGCCGCCGAGGACGCGGGTACACACGAGTCTGCGGCTTTCGAGGTCGTGAGCGATGGTGAGCTGCTGATCGGCGCCGGGTGGTATCTGGTTGCGGGCCCGGTGGGGACGGTGCTCGTTGTAGTGCCGCTGGTAGGCGGCCAGGACCTGCCGGGCGTGGGCCTCGTTCATGATGAGAACGTGGTCCAGGACCTCACGGCGGATACTGCCGATCACTCGCTCGCAGTGGGCGTTCATCCGGAGAGCCCGGGGCGCGCTCTTCAGGATCTCCACCTCCTCGGCCTCGAAGACGGCATCGAACGACTGCCCGTACTTGCCATCGCGGTCACGCAGCAGGAAGCGCAGGGAGTCCATGCGCCTGCCGAGGTCGGCGGCAACGTTCCGGGCCTGCTGCACCGCCCACTCCCGGGTGGGGCGGGCGGTGACGCCGGCGATGTGCAGGCGACGGGTACCGTGCTCGAGGAACGCCAGCGCGTAAAGGCGCCTGCCGAGCACCGTATCGAGATGGAAGAAGTCGACGGCGACGATGCCCTCGGCCTGAGCCGTGAGGAACTCGCGCCAGGTCGGGCCGGTACGGCGCGGAGCCGGGTCGATGCCCGCCGCGTGGAGGATTCCCCACACCGTGGACGCGGCGATCGGGTGCCCGAGGCGAGCGAGCCCACCCTGGATCCGCCTATGCCCCCACCCCGCGTTCTCCCGAGCCAGGCGTAGCACGAGGTTCTTGAGCGCCGCTCCGGTCGGCGGCCGCCCGGTGCGGGTGCGCCGTGTGCTGTAGTCCCACTTCGCCTCGATGAGCCGGCGATGCCAGGCCGGCAACGTGCCGGGCCTGACCGGGAAGACCGCCCGCCAACGGCGACGGGGTATCAGCCTGGACAGCGCCGCAACCAGAACCGGTCCGCGGGCTCGTAGCGGAGCGGTCCTGATATCTGGCGACGGAGCACCGTGTTCTCGTGCCGGAGCACGAGCAGCTCCGCGTCCTGGGCCGTGTCGCGGCGAAGCAGCACCCCGGGGATGGACAGCAGCTTGCGCGCCACCTTGTACAGCATCGAAACGATCACGCGAACATCGCGCCAGTCCAGGCCGTACAACCCCTGTCACCTGCAGCGGTGACTTTTCGAGCCCGACACGCTGGGTGCGGGCGCAGCGGGCCGGGTGGTCCGACTTCATGGTGGGCCGCTGACCTGCTAGTATTCTCCTCGTCGCGAGGGAGATGATTCCTCCTCAGGCGTCAGCGGTGCTACCAGAGCACGTCCTACTTTCAGTAGGGAGAGTCCGTGCAACCCGGGCCTGGCGCTCCATTGTCGGGTGAGGTCCGGCACCCATTCGGGTGCCGGACCTTGCCCGCGCTTGCGGGCCGTTTGCGGGTCAGGACGGTGGCGGCGCCTCCGGCGACTGATCTACTGCTCGTAGGCCCACGCGCGGCCGGTCTGACGGTACTGCTCGGCCCTCAGTCGTTACGGTTTCTGGTCACCAGTTCTGCCAGGAGCTCCTGGCGCACTTGTTGGCCCAGTAGACCAGCTTCGGCATACCGAAGAAGCCCACGTAGGGGCTGTGGCCGACGATACACCGCATGATCTTGACCTGCCTGATCTCCCAACGGCCGTTGCTGCACGCCGGGATGAGGTTACGGACCACCGGGATGCGGCAGAAGGAGCCGTAGCCCGGCGGGGCCCAGGCGGACAGGTCGGCCGAGTTGTCGGTCGGAACCTTGCCGTGGTCGATGACCGACGGGTCCGGGTTGTCGGTCGGCAGCGTCGCCGGGTCCGGATACGACGAGGGGCCGACGGCCAGCGCGTCGAGCACGATCTGCTGCTCGGCGTCGTCGTTCGGGTAGATGGCGGCGGCGATGTCGGCCGGGGCCGCGTTCTGCGGCAGCGCGTTGATCCGGTCCAGGGTCGCCAGATCGTCCGGGGTGTAGGGGGCGTTGGCGGGCCCGGCGGCAACCGGCGGGGTGTCGTCCCAGACCGGCCCGCCGTTGGCGGTCGCCGGTGCGGCGCCGACGAACAGCGCGCACGCAGCCGCGACCGCGACAAGTGCGCCGGTTCGACGGGTGATACGTGTTGAAGACAAGATCGTTCCTCTCCATGCAAAGGCGATCGGTGGCTGGTAAGACGCTATGCGGGCTGAGCGAGGCCATCGTCAATCCCGGGGTCAGTCATCGAATGCACCGCGTGGGGTAAGGGCGAAGGTGATCTCGAACCGCTGCGGTAGCCGGTGCTGCAACCGTGGGCGTAGAAGCCTGAAGGGTGTCAAAACTCCGCTCAGGCCGCTGAACTGGGGGTTGCCCGCGGGCTGCGAGGCGACTGGATCGGGGCGCCGTGGTACTCGTTGAGGAGTCCGCCGAGTACTCGACGGCGCCGAATGGCCGCAGCGGGCAGCCGGATGACGTTGGGTTCGTCGTCCGGGGCGCGGAGAGCGAGGCTGCGGTGGGCGCGGCCGGTGTTGTAGTGCTCGGTGTACTCGGCGAGGACGGTGCGTATCCACCGTTCCGCGAAGGCGTTCGAGCGCGGGCTCTGCGGCGGAGTCGGGGTGACGGTCGTGCCGTTGCCGGCGAAGACGGCGTCGAAGGCAGCGGTGAACTTGGTGTCGCGGTCGCGGATGAGGAACCGGAAGCCCCCGGCTCTGTCGTCCAGGTCCATCAACAGGTTCCGGGCGAGCTGCGCCACCCACTCCCCCGTAGGGTGCGTTGTGACGCCGAGGACATGGACACGCGTGGTCGTGATCTCCATGACGAAGAAGACGTAGAGGCGCTTGAGAAAAACGGTGTCGACGTGCATGAAATCGCAGGCCAGAAGCGTGTGAGCCTGGGCATGCAGGAAGGTCCGCCAGCTCTGCCGGGAGGCGCGCTGAGGTGCGGGCGGCAGTCCGAAGCGGCGAAGGACTCGGCGGATGGTGGCAGCGGCGACCCGATGACCGAGCCGTCGAAGCTCGCCCTGGATCCTGACGTAGCCCCAGGTCGGATTGTCCGTGGCCAGGCGCCGGATGAGCGCGACGAGTTCGTCGGGCAGCGGTGGCCGACCGGCTCCGGCCGGTGGCTGTCGCCACTTCCAGCGGACCAAGCGCCGATGCCAGGCCAGCAGCGTGCCCGGGGTGACCAGCCGGTGGGGGCGCAGCGCGGTCGGTAGCTTTCGGGCGAGTGCGGAGAGTACCGTGGTCGCTCGATCTGGCGGCGGAGCAAGGCGACCTCGTGACGCAGGACGAGGATCTCGGCGTTTCTCGCAGCTGACGAGCGCCCCAGTAGTGTCATCCAGTCCAACACCCGGCAGAAGATCAAGTACAGCAGTCGCAGACCCACGAACCGCGATCATGCCCGTGAGGCGACCACTTGCAAAGCCGCTGCTCAGCCACCGTACGGCAGTAAAGACACCCTTCAGGGCCCGGCGAACGTGTCGGTCGGGTCCTCGGGAAATGAGACCGGTACTCACGCAATAAAGCTCCGGTGGCGCGGGTTGACCTAAGTCACCCCGACCACCGGAGCTTCGTCACGGCCCCGGCATGGAAACCCGTGCCGGGGCCCTGATTGCCGGCTCCACTGGACGTGGGTCCAGTGGAGCCGGCAACTCTGAGTGCGTGTCCTACTCGGCGAACAGGGCGAGCGGGAAGCCGTAGTGGACGTCGCTTCCGCGGGAGAAGAGGCGCCACATCTCGACCTGCCCCGAGCAGTCCGGAAATACCTGCAGGAGGAACGGCGGGGACAGTTCAACCAGAAGCATCCCCTGGGCCCTCACGGTGGCCCTTGTCACGGTGGGACGAAGCTGGGCGAGCCCCCGGTTGAGCAGGAACGACCGCTCATCGAACACGGACCCTCCGGGAGGATCGGCCGGCTTCGGGCCGGCCGAGGTGGTGCCGTAGTCCATGTCACCCGACGCGATGAGTAGATCGTCCTCGTACAGGATCCGGAACGGACACTGCAGATGGAGGGAGACCTCCCCGATGCCGGTCGTCGAGGCGAACTCGACGATCCCCAGATCGGCGGCTCGCCCGACAGACGCCATCGTCGCATCGCGGAGAAGTTCCAGCGCTTCGTCGAACTCCGGCATCAGCACCCCTTGAACAAATTCTTTCCCTCCTCGACGATGCGATGATAGCCGTAGCCCTTCTTGGTGATCTCCTCATGGAACTTGCGTTCCTCCGCCGCGGACAGCTGTCGACCGATCTGCTTCTCAACCGCCTTCACCGCGTCCTTGAACTGCTTGTCCTGCACCTCACGGTCCGACGGCGCGTGGTAGCCGTCGTCATCCGCGTTTCCCTTGTCCCAGGTCCTGCGGAGTTCTGCCAGCCAGTCGGGGTCCTGCCCGTCGTTGTGGACCAGGACCGGAGTGGATCCGGCGAGCACGTAGTACGTGTGCAGGTCACGAACGGTCAGGTTGTACGCCGCGCTGACCATCGGGTGGTGCCGGGTCGCGGTGACGGTCGCGCCGACGCCGGAGGCGGTGCGCAGCAGGTCTCCGGTGCGCAGGTCCGCGGCGGTGATCCAGGCCTGGCGGCTGGCCGACCAGAAGAGGTGGTGGCTGGTGACGACCAGCTCACCGGTGGCCTGAACGCCCATGACCGACAGGTCGGTGAAGTCGCTGTCGTCGGGCGTGTAGATCGTGGCGTCGACTCGGCGGGCGCCGGTCAGTCCCGTGGCCGGGTCGGTCGAGAGGACGAGGTCCCCGGTCCTGACGTCCTCGATGGGGCGGGTCGACCCGTCGGCCATGAGCACCGGCGTGCCGGCCGGGAAGCTGTTCGGGATGGGACAGGTTCCCCGGATCTTGGAGAACAGCTTCTGCAGGAAGGCCATGACCTTCGTGCCGCCCGGGATCTTTTCGGCCCACTTGGCGAGTTTGGCGATCTCGGCGGCTTCGCCGGCGAGCGGGATGGCGGCGACGCACGAGAGTACGGCGTTCTCGACATCCTTCTGAAGGGCGTAGATCCCGCAGTTGACGAGTTGCGACGCGGTGCCGACACCAGGGATGAATCCGATGACGTCCAGCACGCCGTGGACGACGGTCAGCGCGCCGTCGAGCCAGCCCGAGTCGTCGTCGTCCTTGGCCTGCTTGCGGAGTTCGGCCTCGATCTCTGCCGCGGCGTCCTTGTTGTCCTGCTGCGCCTGCTGCTTGGCCTGTTCGTCCGCGGCGTTCTGTTCCGCGATCTTCTGGGCTGCCGCCTGCTCTTCGGCGACGATGGTCGTGTAGGCCTTGAACGCGCCTTCCTTCGCCTTGGCTGCGGTCTGGGCGTCCTTTCCGGCGGCCAGCGCGTCGGCCTGCGCCTGGGCGGCCCACGCGTAGGCGGACTGTGCGGACGAGGTCGCCATGTTCGCCGAGGCCTGGGCCTGCTGGGCCGAGACGGTGGCGGATGCGGCGGAGTGGCGTGCCGAAACCTCGGCCGCGGTCGCGGTCTTGGCCGATTCGGCGGCCTTCTGCGCGCTGGCGGCGGCCGCGTCGGCCTTGGTGCGGGCGTCGGCCGCGTAGCCGGCGGCCTTGTTGGCCGCGGCCTGGGCCTGGTCGGACGCGGTCTTGGCGTCGTCCGAGGCGCCGCGTGCGACGGCGGCGGCCTGGACGGCCTGGGCGGCGCTCTGCTGGGCGTAGGCGGTGACCGCCGACGCCTCGGAGATCATCCGCTGGATCTCCGCCTGGTGGGTCGCGGCCAGCGCGTCCTTGCGCGCGGCCGTGTACTGGCCGGTCTCGACGAACGCGCGCACGACCTCCGGAGGGCCTTCGAGCGCGATCTGGGCAGCGGCCTTGACCTCGGGGCCGCCGGACTGGCGCAGGGCCGCAGCCTTGACCTGGTCGTCGGAGAGCTGGGCCTGGTAGCGGCCGTTGTTGAGGAAGTCACGCAGGGCGTCGACGTTCCCGTTCAGCGCGGTCCGTCCCGCGGCCTGGACGGCGGCACCGCCGTCGCTGACGATCTTGGCGACGCTGACCTGGAAGTCCGCGACGGCCGCCTGGTACTGACCGGTGTTCAGGAAGGTGGACACGGCGTTCGCGTCACCCTTGAGCGATGCGGTCGCCGCGGCACGCACTGCGGGCAGCGCGGATCCCACGGCGAGGTTCGAGGCCCGATCGCGGTCGTCGAGTGCGATCGCCTGGCGCCGGCCGGTGCGAATGAAGTCCAGCACGGCGGTGTCGTCGCCGGCGAGGGCGGTGCGCGCGGCGGCGTTCTCCCACGGACCGGCGATCTTCATCGACATGACGGCGAGCTTGCGCCCGTCGGTGGCGACGGCCGCGGTGTCGGGGTTCGGCTGCGTCAGTGCGGTGGCGAGGCGATCGGCCTCGTCCTTGACCCGGCGCAGCTGCTGGACGGCCTCGCCGATCCCGGCCTGCTTGTCGTCGTAGGCGGCCTTCGCAGCCCGCGCCTTCTCCACGTCCGCAGCCGTGCGCGCGTTGCGGTCCTCGTCCTCGGCCCGCTGGGCCAGGTCGTGGACCGAGTTCGCCTTGTCGACCGCGTCCTTGGCCGTCTGCGCCGCAGCCACCGCGGCATCCGCATGCGCCTTCGACCGGTCCGCCGCCTGCGCGGCCTCGCCGGCGTGCAGCGCCGCGTCCCTGGCCGCGGCCGCGGCGTTGCGGGCGTGCTCGGCAGCCGAGTCGGCGAGGGTCTTGGCGGCGGCTGCGGCCTGCGCGGCCTCACCGGCCAGCGATTTGGCAGCGGTCGCCGCCCGCGTCGCCTCCTGCGCCTGACGGCGCGTCGCGGCGGCGGCGGCCTTGGCCCGCGCCGACTGCGCACCCGCCGCAGACGCGAAGCCACCGGCCTGGTCGGCCGAGGCGGCGGCCGCCATCGCGTTGCCGCCCGCGCTGATCGCCAAGTCCGCCACTTGCTGGCTGGCAGCGGCGGCGGTGTTGGCCTCCTTGAGCGCGCCCGCGGACGCCGTGGCCGCGTTCGCAGCGGTTTCGGCCGCCGTCGCGGCCTGTGTGGCGGCATCCGCCTTGGAACGGTCCGATGCCGCACCGGCGGCCGCACTGCGGGCAGCGGTCGCGGCCTGTGCCGCACCCGCCGCTGCGTACGCGGCCTGTGCGGCCGCACTGGCCGCCGTGCGCGCCGAGTTGGTCGCGCTGCGGGCCGCCTTGATCGCCGTCTGGGCGGCCTGCGCCGCCCTCCCGGCCGCATTGGCCGCGCTCGCGGCCGCCACACCGGCGGCGTTCGTGTCGTTGCGGGCGGCCTCGGTCTCGGCCGCCGCCTGCGCGGCCGACTTCTTGGCCTCCTCCGACTCCGCTACCGCCTGAGCGGAGGCCTCCTTCGCCGCCTCCGACTCACGCACCGCCTGGGCGGACGCCTCCTTCGCCTGCTGCGTCAGCTGGGCGATGCTGGTGCGCTCGGCGTCCCGGGCCTGGGCCACGTGCACGCCGACGGTGAGGAAGTCGCGGACGTCGTCGATCGAGCCGTTGATCGCCAGGCGGGCAGCGGCCTGGGTGTTGGGACCCCCGGTGCTCAGGATCTGGACGAGCTTGACCCGGTCGTCGGCCTCGCGCGCGACGTACTGACCTTCGGTCAGGAAGGCCTGGACATCATCGTTGGTGCCGTTGAGCGCAGTCTTCGCGGCGGCCTGCACACCGGCGCCGGCGCCGTTCATCAACGAGGCGGCCTTCAGCTGCTGATCAGCCTTCAACGGCTCCTGCCAGCCGCTCTCCAGGAAAGCCTTCAGCTCGTCCGGCGTGCCGCCCAGCGCCTTGCGCGCGGCCTCCCGCACGCCCGGCCCGCCGAGGGTGAGGATCTGCGCGGCGCTGACCTGGTCGTCCTGCACCTGAGCGAGCAGCCGGTCATTGTCCAGGAACTTGCGCACGTCCGCGTCCGAGCCGGTCAGCGCCGCCTCTGCCGCGGCCTTGACCGCCGCCCCGCCGTCCATCCAGAAGGCCACGATGCGGCCCCGGTCGGTCACCGGGACCGTTCCGGTGCCGGCGGCCGGGTCCGCCGCTACGGCAGCAGGTGCCGCTCCCAGCAGCCCGGCCGTCAGCGCCAGGGGCAAAAGGCGCGCGCTGAGCAATCCGGTTATGGAATGCCCGCGCCGCCTTCGTCGCCTTGATTGGGAAATCATTCTCTCCACAAAAGACCCTTCGACGTCAACTCGGCCGGGTTTCGGCCCAGGCGAGCATAGCCGCACCTGACGAACCACCAAGAGGACGCAAACCAAGCGGAACTGACGTTCCGCCCGTACAGGCTTTCAAGCAAACCAAGTCGTGACAATTCGGATAAAAAGCAGCCGAAGACTCACTCCTGTCGACCCCTTCGGGCCGAGCCCGGTCGATTCTTGCGGCCCTGGAGTCAACTTCAAGAACAGGGAATGTCCTAGACTGCAGCCCGCCAAGTCATCGGGGAGCGCGAAAATCGGTGGACATCCGACGGTTCGTCTGCTTGCCGCAACCTGGGCCCCATCCGGCCGCAGTGACCAACCGGGAAAAGGCTCCGCTTGGCGCTCCCGCCGACATACCTATCAACTAGCCCGACAGGAAAGCCAAATGAAGAACGGCATAGCCCGCTGGCTGGTCGCCGGCACCCTCGCCGCCGCCACCACCTTCGGTGTCACCGCGTTCGCCGCGGCCGACAGCGTCCCCACCCCCGGCGACAGCGCCACTCCCCCACCCGCCGTCGAGGACTTCACCTACCCCGGCACGTCCCCCAACCCGCTGCTCAAGCTCATCCGCGGCGACGGCCACATCGTCCTCGCCGACTGCAACACCACCACCCAGATCCAGCTGTGGAGCAGCGCGGTCCCGAGCCCCAGCGGCGGCCCCGGCGTGTGCTTCCGCGTCACCGGCACCACCGGCTACCTTGCCCTGGAGCTCCCGCAGACCTTCATGATCCAGACCGGTGACAAGGCCGTGCGCGCCAACCTCACCGCCGACGGCGTCGCCCAGAGCGTCGACGTCGCTAAGAACGGCTACGCCACCGTGGGCCAGGCCCTGGGCCAGAAGCCGACCATGCTTGTCGAGCTGCGCGTCACCGGCTGACGCTCCACCGGCCCGCCGACCACCCACCGATACGGGATCACTCATGAAGCACCGCATCCGCGGCTGGACGGCGGCCCTCGCCGCCACCGCCGCAGGCGTCTTCGGCCTGAGCACCCTCGCCACCGCCGACACCGCCCCGCCGCCCGCCCCGGCCCCGGCCGACGCCTCCGCACCGCTGGCCGCCGTCGAGGACTTCACCTACCCCGGCGCCTCCGCCATCAGCAAGGTCAAACTGCTGCGCGGCGACGGCGCCATCATGCTGGCCGACTGCACCAAGTCCTCGCAGATCCAGCTGTGGACCCGCGCCCCGGGCAACACCGACAACAAGATCTGCTTCACCGCGCCCTCCGCCACCGGCTACCTGACCCTCGAACTGCCCGACGTGTTCGCCGCGCAGACCTCCGGCCGGGCCGTACGGGTCGGCCTCACCGCCGCCGGCGCCTCCCAGAGCACCGACGTGCCCAAGGACGGCTTCACCGGCGTCGGCGAAGGCCTGGGCCAGGCCCCCACCACCGTCGTCGAACTTCGCGTCACCGGCTGACCCCGGCCCCCGACCCTCCTCCTCCGACAGGAACCCACGTGCTTCACAGGACCCCGTCCCGCTCCCTGCGGGCCGGCGTGCTCGCGGCAGCCGCAGCCGCCGGCGCGCTGACCACCCTCACCGCCGGCCCGGCCGGCGCCGTCGTCGGCGACCCCGCGGCCGACGGCGCCTACACCTACACCGCCAAGCTCGCCATCGGTGACAACCTGCGCTCCTGCACCGGCGCGCTGGTTGACCGCAACTGGGTGATCACCGCGGCGAGTTGCTTCTCCGATGACCCCGCTCAGCCGCAGGCGCTGGCGGCCGGGGCGCCGAAGTGGAAGACCACCGCCACCATCGCCGGCAAGAGCGCCGACGTCGCCGGGCTCGCCCCGCGCGCCGACCGCGACCTCGTGATGGTCCGCCTCGCCACGCCGGTGGACGGCGTCGCCCCGCTGGCCGTCTCCGCCACCGCCCCGGCGGCGGGCGAGAAGCTGCGCGTGCCCGGCTACGGACGCACCAAGGACGAGTGGGTGCCCAACGCCCTGCACACCGGCCTGTTCAGCCTCGACGCCGTCCAGCCCACCACCATCGCCACCACCGGCACGGGCGGCGCCGCGATCTGCAAGGGCGACACCGGCGCCCCCGCCATCCGCGAAACCAACGGCAAGGCCGAACTCGTCGCCATCGCCTCCCGCTCCTGGCAGGGCGGCTGCCTCGGCACCCCCGCCACCGAGACCCGCACCGGCGCCAAGTCCTCGCGCGTCGACGACCTCGGCGCGTGGGTCCAGCAGGTCCGCGCGACCGCGTCCGGCTGGAAGACCCAGGCCCTGGTCAAGGGCGACACCGGCCTGTTCCAGGCCACCCGCCTCTACGACGGCAGCTGGACCCCCTTCCAGGACGTCCAGGCCAAGGCCGGCAGCATCGGCGGCGTCAAGGCCGTGGCCGCCGCCGGCATCAACGGCGACACCCACGTCCTGGCGCTCGGCGGCGACGGCCACCTCCACCACACCCTGCACACCGCCGCCGGTGTGTGGGGCAGCTTCGGCGACCTCAACAAGGCCGTCGGGGACCTCGGGAACATCACCCAGGTCTCGGCGTCCTCCATCGGCGCCGACCTGCACGTCGTCGTCCTCGCCGACGGGCAGGTCTTCCACACCGTGCGCCGCGCGGACGGCACGTGGACAGGCTTCGGCGCCGTGTTCGGCGCCGCCGGACCGCTGAACGGCGTCACCTCCGTGGCCGCCGCCGGCACCGGCAGCGAGCTCCAGGTCGCCGTCACCGCCGGCGGAAACGTCTACCACACCCTGCGCGCCGCGGACGGGAACTGGAGCGCCTGGGGCTCGGTCGCCGACGCCGCCGGCCCGATCGGCACCGCCACCTCCGTCGCCATGGCCCGCCAGGGCGACGACATGGACCTCGTCGCCATCACCTCCACCGGCGCCCAGTTCCACACCATCCGCCACGCCGACCGCACCTGGCAGGCCTTCCAGCCGCTGACCGGCGTCCTCGGCACCGTGAACGCCACCTCCGTCAGCGCCACCCCCGTCGACGGCGACGCCCAGTTCGCCGTCGCCACGGCGGACAACCGCGTCCTGACCACCGCCCGCCATGCCGACGGCACCTGGGCCCCGGTCCAGACCCCCGACCTCTCCGCCGTGGCCGGCAACCACACCGGCACCGTCATCACCGGCACCCTCTGACGGCCGCCGGGATCCGCTGACCTTCCCTGAAGGGATCCTGTTCATGTTCGGCACGACTGTCCGGCCCGCACGCCGGGCCGGCCTGCTCGCGGCGGTTGCCGCGGCCGGCGCTCTGGGCGCTGTCTCCTCCGTTCCCGCGGGCGCCGTCGTCGGCGACCCCGCGGCCGACGGCGCCTACACCTACACCGCCAAGCTCGCCATCGGTGACAACCTGCGCTCCTGCACCGGCGCGCTGGTTGACACCAACTGGCTTATAACCGCTGCCAGTTGCTTCTCCGACGACCCTGCCCAGCCGCAGGCGCTGGCCGCCGGGGCGCCGAAGTGGAAGACCACCGCCACCATCGCCGGCAAGGCCGTCGACGTCATCGAGCTGGCGCCGCGCGCCGACCGCGACCTCGTCCTGGCCCGCCTCGCCGCCCCCGTCCAGGGCGTCGCCCCGCTCACCCTCGCCGCCGCTGCGCCGACGGCCGGGGAGAAGCTGCGCGTGCCCGGCTACGGCCGCACCAAGGACGAGTGGGTGCCCAACGCCCTGCACACCGGCCTGTTCAGCCTCGACGCCGTCCAGCCCACCACCATCGCCACCACCGGCACGGGCGGCGCCGCGATCTGCAAGGGCGACACCGGCGCCCCCGTCATCCGCGAGACGAACGGCAAGGCCGAACTCGTCGCCATCGCCTCCCGTTCCTGGCAGGGCGGCTGCCTGGGCACCCCCGCCACCGAGACCCGCACCGGCGCCACGTCCTCGCGCGTCGACGACCTCGGCGCGTGGGTCCAGCAGGTGCGTGACACCGCCACCGCGCCGACCGCCACCGCCGTCTACGACCCGGTCAAGCAGACCTCGACGGTGTTCACCGTCGACACCAAGGGCCGCGTCGTGGGCGCCTACAACATCAACGGCCAGGGCTGGAGCACCTGGACGCCGATCAGCGAACGCCCGGCCGGCACCAAGCCGTTCGTCGGCTCGCCCACCGCCCTGTACAACCCGGCCACCGCCGCCATCGAGCTGTCCGCCGTCGACAGCGACGGCCTGATGTGGCGCACCTACTACCTGGCCGACGCGCAGGGCTGGCGCCCCTGGGCCGGCACCGGCACGACCCGGTTCACCGGCAGCGCCACCGCCGTCTACAACCCGGACACCAAGACCGCCGAGGTCTTCGCCACCACCGCCGACGGTCCCGTCGCACACGCCTACTACACCCCGGGCATGACCGGCTGGAGCGACTGGTCGACCATCGGCACCCGGCAGTTCAACGCCACCCCCAGCGCGATCCACAACCCGGCCACCGGCGCGATCGAGCTGTTCGCGGTCGAACGCAACGGCACCATGCACCACACCTACTGGTTCAACGACGGCAAGCCCTGGAGTGACTGGCTGCCCCTGGACGGAGCCGCCTTCACCGGCAGCCCGAGCCTGGTCTACAACCCGTCCACGAAGACCGCCGAGGTCTTTGCGACCACCACCGACGGCACCGTCGCCCACCGCTACTACACCCCGGGCATGAGCGACTGGAGCACCTGGTCGACCATCAACGGCGGCACCCGGTTCGCCAGCGCCCCCAGCGCCCTCTACAACCCCGCAACCGACGCCATCGAGCTGTTCGCCACCGGCCGCGACACCGCCCTCTACCACGCCTACTGGTTCAACAACGGCAAGCCGTGGAGCGCCTGGGAGTCCCTGAGCGGAGCCACCACGATCGCCGCCGGCCGCATCCCCGCCGCCCTGTCCAGCGCCTCCAGCAACACCGTCGACCTCTTCGCCGCCGGCACCACCGGCGCCGTCGACCACACCGCCTACAAGCCCGGCATGCCCGGCTGGTCCCCCCTGGACACCCTGCCCGGCACCACCCTGCCCACCAGCTGACAGCCCGGGAGAGCCCGAGCCTGTGACCGCCCTCCAGGGCGCGGCGTACCGCACATCAGGACAGCGCGGACCGGCCGGCTCCCCGAGGGCGGTCACAGGCCGAAGGCACTGGGCGAACACTGGTAAGGCGCTGGCAAGACCCCGACCGGGGCCTTGCCAGCACCTTTCCGGCTTCGACCGGCTCTCCCGGCCCGGGCGGATGTCGGAGGTCCCTGCGAAGATCACCGCCATGAAGATCACGGCCACGGAGCTCACCACCGCCCTCGACGGGCTCGACGCCCACCCCTGGGCCGCCGTCGACCACGCCTACGGCCCCGCCGAGGACCTGCCCAGGCTGCTGCGCGCCTTCGCAGAGGACGGTGAGGACGCCGAGGAGGCACTGGACGAGCTGTACGGCTCGATCGTGCACCAGGGCACCGTGTTACACGGCCAGCGTCGACGCCGCCCCGTACCTCGCCCGGATCGCCGCCTGCGGCCGACAGACCGTCGACGCGCTCCGGCTGCTCGGCCGCCTCGCCCAGAGCGAGGACGAGTACGACGTCGAGCCGGGCGCCGTCCGGGCCGCCGTCACCGCCCAACTGCCGCTGCTCATACCGCTGCTGACCGACGATGTCGCCGGCGTCCGGCAGGCGGCCGGCCGGACGCTCGGCCACACCCGGGACACCGGCACCGCCCTGCCCGCCGTCCGGGCCCGCCTGGCCGCCGAGACCGAGCCCGCCGTCCGGGCCGAACTCCTCACCGCCTACGGCCGGCTCACCGGCGACCTCACCGTCATCACCACAAGCTTCCCGGGCGGGCAGACCTGGGTCGCCGTCCAGTACACCGGCGCCGACGTGGTACACCCTCACCGGCACCCCCGCACCCCTACCCGACCACTGCTCCCTCGCCGAATACCACCAACACGTCATCACCACCGTCGAAGCCGGCGGCAAGGCAGTCGCGCCAGTACTCTGACCGAAACCGCCCGGCCGGACGCCGCGGGCGGCACCTCACCGTGGCGTCGCCGGGTGATCGAGAGCGGCGCCACGGCGAGGCCGAAGGCGTGGCGCGCCGACCGGTCTCGCCCCGGCGTAACCACGCTCGGTGGCAGGGCCACGCCACCGGCTGGTGACCTCGCTGGCTGGCAACGGCCACCGGGACGGCGGGGGTTGCCGGCGAGGCCCTGGGCAGGCTGCCCGGGTGACGAAGACGAACTCGCACTCGGGACCGGACCGGCCCTGCGTCCTGCCCGCCGATCCAGCCTGGGTCCACGACGCCCCTCACCTGCCGGAGCTTCTGGAGCTCCTGTCCCTGGCCGCCGAGGTCCGCCCCGGCACCGTTCTCCTCCACACCACCGCCTTACTGGAACGCCGCCCAGGCAATCCAGCGGCTCGCCACCGACCTGGCCAGGCCTACCGCCCGGCACCGTCCGGCTGACCGCCCTGCCCGTCTACGGGTTGGAGGCGCTGTGGGTGGTCCACGACGCGCTCGTGCGCGCCCGAGACCATCTCCCCGATCCGCCCCGGCCGGCCCCATCGGCCGAACACGACGCTATGGGGCTGGCTGGAAGATGTCAGCGAAGGCCTTGGACGGGGCTGTTGCCCGGGCCTCGACGAACCATTCCCGACCGAGCGACCAGCCGAAGACAGGGACCGGAAGACGAACCAGCACCCTCATCACAGGAGCGAGCCGGCCTGTCCCTGAGACCTCCGAACGGTGGGCGGCAAGAGCCGCCTGTTTCTGACCGGCGAACCGTCGGACATCAATGGTGTGGGTGATGGCCACGCGCAGACTGTAGGCGGTGCGCAGCGCATCCGCGTCGTACCGAAACGGGATCCTCAGCAGGCGGACCAGCTTCACCAGGCGAGCCACGACGTCACGCGGCATGGTCGCCTCCAGTACCCGGGGCACCCCGGCCAACTCGGCGGCACGCTTGCCAACGTCGTGCACCTTGACGTGGTCGCGATGGCCGTATCCGCCATTGGCGTCGTAGCTGATAAGCAGGTCCACGTCCTCCTCGCGCAGGACGGCGGCCAGCCGCTCGGCCGCCTCCTCCGTGTCTGCCCGCACGAAGCGTGCCCGATCCGGCGGATCCGGATAGAGCACGGCACCATGGCCGCTGCTTGCGTACCCCAGGTGCTCGACGCGTGTCGCGCCCAGCACGGCCGCGCTCGCCCGCAGTTCACTCAGGCGCGGCGCTTCGCCCTCCGGCGCGGCGTCCATGAGGCCGTCTGTGGCGACCACGATCACCACGCGGTGTCCTTCGGCTGCGGCCCGCGCGAGCGTGCCACCTGTCAGGAACACCTCGTCGTCCGGGTGGGCATGAAAGGCCAAGACGGTTGCCATGGGCCCATCCTGGACCACGGCACTCATCGGTGTCTCTGCTGCCCCACCTCGCACATGATCCGCCGGCCAGGACCCTGCCTCGACAAGGAAGTGCCCGCCGGCCTGGACGTGCACCTGATCTGCGACAACTACGCCACCCACAAGACCCCCGCGATCCGGACGTGGCTGGCCGGACACCCCCGGTTCCACCTGCACTTCACTCCGACCAGTTCGTCCTGGCTCAACCAGGTGGAGCGGTGGTTCGCGCTGCTGACGGACAAGCAGCTGCGGCGCGGCGTCCACAAGTCCGTCCAGGCCCTGGAAAAGGACATCAGGGCCTGGATCAAGAGCTGGAACGAGAACCCCCGCCCGTTCACCTGGACCAAGACCGCCGACGAGATCCTCGAACGACTCGCCTCACATCTTGAACGAATTCCTGGCGCAGGACACTAGATGATCGATTCCAAGGGGTCAGTCGTCTGAGTCCAGTGCCCTCATTGACCGTCTGACCCACCCTTCAGCAAGGGCACGGCGAACGCGGCACGTGGTCGGTCAGTGCGGTCGGAGTCCGTCGAAGAGCACATTGAAGATCCGTTGTCGGGGCGCTGGGTCTGCTCCGAGGTGCTCCATCGTCGTGCTGGTGCCGGCCAGCAGGGCGATCAGTTCCGGCAGGCTGAGGTCCGGGCGGACGGATCCGGCCCGCTGCGCCGCGTCCAGAAGTGCGGCAAGCTGGTCCTGGATCACCTCGCTGGACTCCCGTAGGGCTGCATGCGCGTCCATGCCCGCTGCGGCGAGTGCCTGGGCGAACTCGTTCTTGCCCGCGGACTGTTCGACAACCAGGCGGAAGCAGGCGAAGAAGGCGTCGGCGGGCTCCATTTCGGCGGCCAGACGCGCGGTCTGGGCTGCGATCGCCTCCAGCCTGCGCACCATCACGGCTTCCAGCAGCGCTTCCTTGGTCGGGAAGTGCCGGAAGAGCGTGCCGACTCCGACCCCCGCGGTCCGGGCGATCTCCTCGGTCGGCACACCCACGCCACGGGCAGTGAACACCTCCGTGGCGACGTCCAGCAGCCTGGCGCGGTTACGGGCCGCGTCCGCCCGCAGCGGGCGCTCCTTGGCACCACTCATCCCCTACAACCTTCCCTCGCCTCCGCGGTGCCCTGCTGGACAAGCGGAGTGTCCAGTCCGTATCGTCAAAGCGGACTCGCCAGTCCGATTCTAGCGACGGATTCCGACGGAGGCTGACCATGCCCGAAACGCTGACGCCACGCGAGGTCTTCACCAAGCTGCTCGACAACATCGCCGCAGGCCGATACTCCGAACTGGCCGGGCTCTACGCCGATGACGCCGTGGTGGAGACCGTCTTCGAACCGGTCGGCCCGCGCCGCACCGAGGGGCGGGCCGCGCTCAAGGAGCGGTTCGCGCAGGTCGCTGCAGCCAGTCCGGTGGAGCTGACCCCGGCGAACGTGGTGATCCGGGAGACCGGCGACCCGGAGCTGATCGTCGCCGAATGGGACTACCAGGTGCACCACCGGCCGACTGGAAAGACCTTCCAGTCCGCCAACATCCAGGTACTGAGGGTCCGCGACGGCGTGATCATCCACAGCAGGGACTACCACGACCACTTGGCCCTCATTGCGGCCAGCGGCGCCCTGCCGCAGCTGGTGGCAGCACTGGACGGCAAGTAACGCGAGTGCGGCGCCGCAGGTCGCGAGTTCTCCGATGCTCGACCGCGGCGCGTTCGCCGACAGCGGGACTCGGCCACCGCCCCGTGACGCGCCGACGATCAGCCTCGCAGTCAGTGATCGTAGGCGGTCAGTGAGCGCATGACGGGCTGGCCGGTGTGGTGGTTGTGCCAGATGGCGGCGGTCATCGCGAGGATCCGCTGGAGCACACGGACCATCACCCCACCAGGAGCGCCACCGCGCGGGCCGATGTGCAGCACGTGACGCGGCCGCCGTCGGGCGGGCGGATCAACTCCGAAGCCGGATGCCTGTTCCGGTGGGGAGGCCACGTTGAAGGCCTGCGGCGTAGGCGTGGCGATGCTGCCGGAGTAGAGCTGGGCACCTCCCTGACCAATCGATCGAGTGGTGAACGTGGGAACCATCCGCGGTCGCCCGAACCGCCGGACAGCCAGCACGGCGGTGGGCAGGTCCGTTGCCGACTGATGGCCGTGGGTGGGGCGGAGGCCCCGTAGTAGTCGCGGGAGTAACGACCCGTCACGGAGACCGGGAAAGCCGGTCGCAGGGCCAAGGGGGCCAGCAAGTCAGTGGCTGAAGTGCTGGAAGGCCAGGAGGTCATCGCCGGTGAACACCGACGAACTGGAGTCCGCCCTGTTCGGGGCGGAACTGCGGGTACTGAATATCCAGACCAAGCTGCACCGTTGGGCTCGTGGTGATCCTCATCGCAGGTTCGACGACCTGTTCAACCTCGTTGCCGACCCGGGCTTCCTTCTGGTGGCCTGGGACCGGGCGCGGGGAAACAAGGGTGCACGCACGGCCGGGGTGGACGGACGCACGGCGTCGTCCATCGCGCTGGGAACGGGGGTCGAGGAGTTCCTCGGCATGCTGCGGTCGCAGATCAAGGACCATAGTTTCCGTCCCCTGCCGGTGCGGGAGCGGATGATCCCCAAGGCGGCCGGCAAGTTGCGTCGCCTGGGGATCGCGACGATCACCGACCGGGTGGTGCAGGCGTCGTTGAAGCTGGTGCTGGAGCCCAGGGGTGTCCTTCGCGACCTTCTCCTACCTGCGCAACCACCTGTGGTTCGCGGTCTGGCGATGGGTGCGGCAGAAGCACCCCAAGACGGCCTTGAGGAAGATCTACCGCCAGTACCTCGGGCGGGGATCTTGGTGGGCCAGCGAGAACAGGGAACTGTTCAACCCGATCTCGGTAGGCACCACACGCTACCGCTATCGGGGAGCAGCCATCCCCTCTCCCTGGCCGATCACGGGATGAGAACCGCCACCACGAGGCCCCTCCGGGGCTTGTGGAGAGCCGGGTGCGGCGCCAAGTCGCATGCCCGGTTCGGGAAGCGGCTCCGGGGAAACGGGCCGGTCGAAAGACCGGAACCGCGCCCCGGGCCGACTTCACCAAACTTCGGTGCGACAGGACACCGGACCACCCGCCCGAACACAGGTGACACAGCCTGTCTGTGAATCGCTCCGCCGAGTAGCCGGGGGGAATCTCACCCCCCGGCCCTCACAGAACAGTCTCCCGTTACACGGCTCGTGCCGCTCTGATCGTCAGACCAGCACCGCGCTCACCGTGGGTGTGAGCCGCCAGTGCGCGAACATGCGGGGGTAGCGCCGGGCGATCTCCTGGAGCTTCGCCAGCGCCTTCCGCTTGCCCGCGAGCCGTCCGTACTTCTTGCGGATCCACCGCACCAGGTAGGCGTTGATGCGGGTCAGGAAGGCGAACATCTCCCACGGCCGAAACCGGCCGTAGTAGTTGATCCAGCCGGCCACCTTGGGGTTCACCCTCCGCGCCAGCTCGTTGAAGGTCAGATCGGTGCGAAGGTGCAGATGCCAGCTCTGCACCTCGCGGCTGATCTTGTTCAGGGCGTCCCTGCTGATCGCCGGGTCGAAGCCGAGGAACAGGTTCCCGTGTCGGCTCCGACCCTTCCTGGCGCGGAACGTGTACCCGAGGAACGTGAACGCCGTGTGCTCGTACGAGCCCCGGCGAAGCTGGTCCTTGCAGTAGACGATCCGGGTCTTGTCCGGGTGGAGTTCCAACCCGACCTCGACCATCCGCTCCCGCAGCGCCGCCAGGACCGTGCGGGCCTGGCTCTCGGAGACGCAGTGCAGCACCGCGTCGTCCGCGTAGCGCTCGAACTGGACGCCCGGGAAGTTCCGGACCATCCAGGTGTCGAACGCGTAGTGCAGGAACAGGTTCGCCAGCACGGGAGAGACCGGGGAGCCTTGCGGCGTCCCGCGTTCCCGCTCCATCAGGGAGCCGTCGGGCATGGCGAGCGGGGCGGCGAGCCACCTGCGCACGTACAACTTCACCCAGACGGCATCGGTGTGAGCGTCCACCGCCTTGACCAGCAGGTCCCAGGGCACGCTGTCGAAGAACTTCCGGATGTCGAACTCGACCACCCAGTTCTTCCGCCAGCACCGCTCCCGGCACTTTCCCACCGCGTCCAAGGCGGACCGTCCGGGCCGGTATCCGTAGCGGTCCGGGTGGAAAACCGGCTCCACCCTCCGCACGAGATGCCGGGCCACCACGGTCTGTGCCACCCGGTCGGCGACAGCGGGAATGCCGAGCATTCTCGTGCCGCCGCCGTGAGGCTTCGGGATCTCCACCGCGCGCACCGCAGGCGGGAAGTAGGAACCCGACGACATGCGGTTCCAGATCTTGTACAGGTTTCCCCGGAGATCCTTCTCGAATTCGTCGATGCTCTGCCCGTCCACGCCGGGTGCGCCTCTGTTAGCCCTGACTTCCTCCCACGCTTCCACGACTTCCCGTTTCGAAATATCGAACGGCTTGGTCTGAAGACTTCAACTGGCTCATCCCACTCCTCCCGGAGCACTTCCGGTTGATGTGATTAACTCAGCCACGAACAACCCGGCCCCTTCGCTCCGCCCCCGTTACAGGGGCTTCACCGCTACTACAGGCCGGTCCGCCAGCAGGACCCGCATCGGTACTCGACCCCTCGCAGTTGCGTCTGCTCGGAGCACTCCCTCTCCCCCACCAAGGCAGTGGGGACTATCGGGCCCCGCCTTCTCCTGTTCCGTACGGAAGCAGCAGACCGGGCTCACGTCGCCTGCATGCCGGACACCGCCTGGCCAATAAATGGGCACCCGCCAGGCTCATCCCGGAGTCCAGGTAGCGACCCCGGTTTCGATGCCGTCTGTTTTCCTTTCGACACATCAGCAGTGATTCACTTGCGTTCGTCTTTCCGGTCCCCACCTGACGCCTCCTACGACGCCTTTTCCTCATCGCTCACCACGACGGTCTTCAGCCAACGCAGCATGAGGCGGTTTGAAGCCTCCCCCCGCAGGGCGGCTCCGAAGGGCCATACCTTCATCTTCCGTACAGCACCGCAATTGGAAGCTGTCCTACTACCAACTCCTTCTCGCGTTCAGGACGCAATACCTGGGGAAATGGGCTGAGACCGTCCTAGCAAATCCGGTATAGCGGGCGCGCTGAGACAGGGCTGGGACATGGGTGTCCCAGCCCTGTCCCAGCCGCGGGCGATCGGCTTGGCCGCCTACGGCCGCGGGTGGGGCGGGTCCTCGGGGACAACGGCGGCGATCCGCACGGTCGGCGGCCAGGGCGGCGCCGGGGCGTAGGCGAACACCACGTTGACGGCCGGTCGGCCGGACGCGGGGTCGCCCTCGATCCGGGTGGAGTACAGCTCGATGCGCTGGCTGCCCTCGGTGACCGTGCGGATCAGGCGGCCGAGCCGCGGCCGGTGCTCGAGCTCGGCGCGCAGCGCCTCCAGCACTTCGCCGGCGCCGAGTTCCTTGGCGCGCTGGGCAGCGCGGTCGGTGACCACCGCCACCACCGGACCGTCCGGCTGCTCCTGGTGCGCGTCGCTCACTCGGCGCCCTGCCGGGCAAGCAGGTCGGCGACGGTCTCGTCGATCGCGTCGGCGGCGTCCCGGTCGGCGGCCAGATGCACGCGGCCGCGGTAGGCGGCGACGATCTCGCCGACCGCGACCAGGTCGACCACGGTGCCGACCTCTTCCACCTGGTCGAGCTGGTCGACCGGGACCCGGCGCAGCAGCTGGGCGGCGAGCTCGGCGTCCAGGCGCTCGGCGTCGCCGGGGAATCCGTGGCCGGCGCGCAGCGCGGCTCGCAGTTCCTGCACTGTGTCCATCGGCGGCAGGCCGAGGCGGCCACCCCCGTGTCCGTGTTCGGCGGGCTGGGCGCTCATCCCCGTACCCCTCTCCGTGTCGGTCTGTCCCCGTGTCGGTCTGTCCGGCGCCGGGCCGGGCCCTGTGCTGTCGACGGTAGCCGCCCCGGGCTGGTCCGTGGGGGCGTTCTGGTCAGCATCGCCCCCGCCACTCGTCCCGGCCCGGGGTGCCGTGGCGCCGACCGCACGGGTGTGCGACCTACGATGGGCCGGTGTCCGACACCGTTTTCCCCGCTGACCTGCTCGAACTCCAGCGCCGCTGGTACACCGCCGAGGCCGACTGGGCCGCCGACCCGACCGAGGAGAAGCGGACCGCGTTCGCCGAAGTCGGCGCCGAGCTGTACTCCCACTCGCACTGGGCCGAGGTGGGAAACCGGCACAAGGCTGAGATGAAGCTCAAGCAGGCCGCCCGCCCGGACACCGCGCAGGAACCGGCGGCCTGACCCGCCGGTCGGCCCTCTCCCGCATGCGCCTGCTCCCGGGCCGGACGACGGTGAAAGGGGTCGGGCGAGCACGTCGGGAGGCATCGGTGACAGATGACGTCGGGACCGAGGAGCCGGACGAGACGCACCGCCGGCCGCCCGGAGTGGACGACGCCACGGTCGAGGCGCTGGGGATGCTGACGAAAGCCTTGGAGTACACCGAGCGGGCCCGCGGTCACCTGTACGCGGTGCACCACATGACCGGCGGCCCCGACCGGATGCTCGCCACGGCGGTGCGGATGCCGCGCCAGGCCGGGCACGAGAAGCAGGCCGGCCTGGTCGAGCGGGAGCTCCTGGGCCGGGACGTCATCCCGGGCATGTGGACCTACCAGCTAATCGAGGCATACGACCGGACCTACTACAGCGTGTTCACCGCCGTCGAGGAACAGGTGCGCCAAGACCTCGCCGCTGGCCGCCGACACCTGGCCGACGCCGAGATGCAGCAGGCCGCACGCTCCCGCCGCCGCAGGCACACCGCCCCGTAGACCCGTGCCTTTCGTCCGGGCGTCCAGGAACGGAGCGCAGGCGGCCGGGTCCCGGGGAACGACGGGGGAACGTTCCGCGGGGCCCGGCCGATGGGAGGCCAGCCGCGCCGGGGTCACGGCGTGGCTGCGCTGGCCGGCGGCCCGGTGGTGCTGTGGTCGGGCCGCCGTGCCGGGAATGCTAAACCCATCGATCAGCCACTGAACAGGGCTTTGACCTGCAGAATCTGTCCATAGGCTCCGCCTGCGGCAGTAGGCCAGCTTGCCGGTCCGGTCAGGTGTCCGCGGTGGGCTCCCGGTCGTGCTGGGCGCGGCGGAGTTGTTCGTTGAGGCGCAGGGCTTCTTCGAGTTGGTCTTCGAGGATGACGATCCGGCAGGCGGCCTCGATGGGGGTGCCCTGGCCGACGAGGTCGCGGGCACGCATGGCGATCCGTAGCTGGTAGCGGGAGTAGCGGCGGTGGCCGCCGTCGGAGCGCAGTGGGGTGATGAGGCGGTGTTCGCCGAGGGCTCGCAGGAAGCCGGGGGTGGTGCCGGTCATCTCGGCGGCGCGGCCCATGGTGTAGGCGGGGTAGTCGTCGTCGTCGAGTTTGTCGGGTGTGTCGGGGCTGGCCGTTGTAGTCACTACACCTCTCTGGTTCTCGGGGAGAACGCGTCGAGGGGCCCCGGGGCCGTGTCGGCTCCGGGGCCCCGAAGGGGAACAACACCATCTACCGGCCTGGGCCGGTCCTGTTACTTCCGCACTGCCCCGGGGAGGGGGTGTGCGGGGATCGCGTATGCGTGACCGGAAACCACCGTCCTTGCGTTGGGGTCTGCGGTGTCCGCCCGGGCGAGTGTTCACGGGCCGGGCGATCCTGATGGCGCTTGCGCCCTCCGTTCATCCTCTGTACTGAACTGTCATTTCGTACTGCCGGTACTGCACCTGCTGAACTGCGTACTACTGGTCGGTGGCCGTCGGGGCCCACCCGGTCCGGCAGCTCGGTCACGCCGGCCGTACTGCACCGGCGGTGGCCTTGAACTCCACTGCCCGGGACCCCTCGGCACGCGCGCCCGCAGTCTGGGCGCCTTTGCCGAGGTCCTGCCTGTCTCACGACTGCCGGTACTGCACTCACTGAACTGCGTACTGCTCGGTGCCGCTGGTGGCGGCCCCCGGTACCTGCGGGCCGCCCGGTCCGGCAGCCAGTCCCGTCGCCGTCCTGCACCTGCCTGGCTTCGGAACTCCACTGCCGGACCGAACTGCGATCTCTGTCCAACAACCCCGGCCAGTTCGTGTCTGGCCGGTATCGCCGACTGCTGTCTACGAGAGAAACGTTAGACCCGCCCGCGAGCAATGTCTACTCCGGCGCGCATAGATTTTGGGATGGCCGGGAGTGAGGTAACCTTCCCTCGCGCGGCGGCGGCACCCCCCGAGCTGCCGCCGCGCGCGGACGCGAGCAAGCAGCACCGCGCAGGGAGGCTGCAGTGGGACACCCAGCGCGCGTGGCACCGGAGACGGTCCGGGACGGACAGAGGGCCTTGATCGAAGCGATCACGGAGGCCGTGCGGGACAGCGACGACCGCACCATCCGCCGGCTGCTGGCCCGCTTCGCCGAACAGGCCACCATCACCGGCCTGTACGCCCTGCGCGACGCCCTCATCCACGGCGAGCGCCCGGCTCGCACCCCACAGCAGCCCGCCTGAACCGCCGGGCCTGGTTCCGGCATGACCTGTCCCGGTCGGACCGCCCCGCACGGGAAACGGGATGGCGGTGGCGACGATTCTCGAACGAGCTCGAAAATCAATATAGGAGGGGCCTGACCGGTTTCCCTTTCTCGGTAGGCTGCAGGTATGACGGATGACTATCAGCAGCGGGAAGAGTGGCGGGCCGCCTTCGCCCAGCAGGTCATCACCGACTGCCTGGGCCAATGGCTGCGATCGGCCAATGAGGCGGCGGTGGCCGCAGTCGGCTCGGAGCACGCCACCGAAAATGCCCGCCTAGCCCGGCAGGCCAAGGACAAATTGACCCGCTGGCGGGACAAACGTGACCTCGGTGGCGACACGGCAGCCCGGATCGCCGACGCCGTGGTCGAGAGAATGGAGCACGGCGAGAAAACCTCCCCGCCGCCGGAGAAGGCTGACGAGTCCTTTCCCTCCTTCGACAGCGGTTACCGTGCCGCGGTGACCTGCCAGTGGCTTCGCGACCAGGGCTACGACATCCCCACCTATCCCGGGGCCCCCGAGCTGTGAGATCCCGCGGACCTGCGCGGGTAGCCAACAGTCGGACCCCAAGAGCGTTCTCTTTGCACAGCCCGCCGCCGACCCCCGGCTCCTTCTTCTCCTGTGGGGCGCGCAGACGGCGTCGGTCTTCGGTGACCGGCTGTACGCGCTGGCGGTGATGTGGCTGGCCTGGCAGAGATCCGGCGGTGCGGCGATGGGGCAGGACGGCGTCGTTCAGCGAGTTTGTCCGGTTTGATCACGTGATGCCGAGAACGGCCACCATTCAGATGGCGTCGCGCGTCTGGTGGTGGAGGCCGGTGGCGATCAGGTGGAGCCACGGAGCGCGGGGCTCATGCCGCACCGGGACGCGAATGCTCGTCACCGGCTGCTTCGCTCCTTCCGCCTCCGGAGTGTCGATCGTCTGCGGTGAACAGTCTGTCCAGGTGCTGATCGACAGCGGTGAGCACGTCCCGAGGCTCGATCACGTCCAGTTCGATGAGGGTGGTGAAGCCGGTGAGGGCGAGAAGCAGATTGGTCTCGGCCACCGGGTCGCGGTCGGGGTCGATGTGCCCGTCCGTGATCGCCTGTCGGACCAACTGCTCGACCATGGCGCGTCCTTGGACCATCCCGTCGCGTGCTCGGGCGTGAAAGCTCTCGTTGTGCAACGCCTCCAGGACGAAGGCGGCACTCATCCGGCTAGTCGCGCGAGCGTCGGCATGCAGGGGAAGCATCTCCGTGAGCATCACTCGGAGCACGTCACGGGGGTGCGGCCGGTCGCCGAGCTCCGCGAGGCCCTGGCCGACGCGCAACGAGGCCTGCTCGGACGCGAAGTCCATGGCGAAGGAGAGCATCGCCTCCCGGGAGCCGAAGTAGTGCTGCAGTTGCCCGAGGGAGATGCCAGCCTCCTGCGCGACCTCGCGCATGGTCAGATGCACCACGCCGCGCTGCTCCACCACCCGCCACAGCGCTCGCGCGATCGTTTCGCGGCGTTCGCGGTGATCCACCTGCTTCGGCATCGGCGGCTACTCCGTGGGATTCGTTCCAATACTGTTGACATAATACAGCCGACTGAAATAATACGTCTGACCTATAAAGCCTGGAAGCCTATGGGGGGAAGAAGCGACATGCCTGAACAGCCGACGGTGCGTACTGCGGAGGGTGTGGTGGAGGGCCGCTGGCGGCGGGGGCACGCGGTGTTCCGCGGCATCCCCTACGCGGAGCCGCCGGTGGGAACGCTCCGTTTCGCGGCACCCGCCCCGCCTCGCCCCTGGGAAGGGACGAGGCAGGCGGTCGAGTTCGGACCGGTGGTACCGCAGTCCGGGCCGGTTCACACGAGTTCGCCGGACGGCACGGACTGGTTGACGCTCAACGTCTGCACCCCGGACCCTGGAGCTGCGGGGCTGCCGGTGCTGGTGTGGATCCCCGGTGGCGGCTACATGGCGGCGGACTCGAGCGACCCGATATTCGACCCGGCGGCGCTGGCCGAGTCCAGGCTCGTCGTGGTGAGCATCAACTACCGGGTGGGCGCCGAGGGTTTCGCGCTCCTGGAGGGTACCCCGCCGAACCGCGGATTCCTCGACCAGATCGCGGCGTTGCAGTGGGTGCGGCGGAACATCGCCTCCTTCGGAGGCGACCCTGACCAGGTCACGGTCGCCGGGCAGTCTTCCGGGGCGGGGTCGGTCGCCGCCCTGCTGGCGATGAAGCCGGCGCGCGGCCTGTTCCGGCGGGCCATCACCCACTCGGTACCAGGCCTGCACTGCACTCGCGCACTGGCACAGCAGGTCGCCGCCGCGCTCGCGGACCGGCTCGGCACGGTGCCCACGGCCGCAGCCTTGGCCGACGTCGATCCCTGGCGCCTGGCCGAAGGAGTCACCGCCCTCAGCGCTGACCTCCACGGTTACCGCGAGAGCTGGGGACGGCTCTCCGGGACCGGGGTCGCCATCTGCCCCGTGGTCGACGGCGAAGTCCTCGCCGAAACGCCCTGGTCCGCACTGACCAGTGGCCGCGCGAGCGGGATCGAACTCCTCGCCGGCCATACCCGCGATGAGTTCCGGCTGTTCAGCGTCATGTTCGGACGGCTGGGCAAGTTCACCGAGCAGGACGCCCGTACTGCCCTGGAGCTGTTTGCCCCGGCACCGGACGGTGCGGACGCCTACCGTGCAGCCCACCCGCACGCCACCCCTGAGGAGTTGCTGGAAACGGTTTATTCCGACGCCGTCTTCCGGATGCCCTCAATGCTGTTGGCCGAGGCGAACGCCGCAGCCGGCGGCACCTCGTTCCTGTTCGAGTTGCGACTGGCCTCACCGGCCTTGGGAGGAGTCCTGGGCGCCTGCCACAGCCTCGACGTCCCACTGGCGTTCGGCACGCTGGACAGCCCCACCGGGCGACAACTCCTCGGCGACCAGCCCGCCCCCGAGGCCATCGCCGTGTCGCGGGAACTCCAGCAGGCGTGGGTCGGTTTCGCCACCACCGGTGCCCCCGGATGGGCCGCCTACCACCCCGACCAGCAGCACACACGCGTCCTGGACGCCGACTCGAAGACCCTGCCCTACCCCGAACAGGCCTCCCGCCGAATCTGGAAGGGCCGCGCCCCAGCTCCCTTCGATCTCGTGTAGGACAGGCCACAGAACGCGGTGGTGCGGTGCCGAAGACGGCCACGACCCGCTGACCCCTGCTGCGCCCGCCCGCCGTTGCCACCGCTTGCCTCGGCACGCTTCTCAACGGCGGCGGTGGACCCGCCCTGCTGGTCGCGGCCCCAGGCTGCATCGTTCTGGCGGAGTGTCCGGTTTGTTCACGTGATGCCGAGCGTGATGAGCGGGCGGGTGGCATCGCGTGCGTGGTGGCGTAGGCCGGCGGCGATGTTGTTGCGGTCGGCCAGTCGAAGTGCGCCGATGGCCAGGTTGCGCAGGGTGGTCATGGCGCGGGGAGCGTTCCCGTGGCGCACGCGGGAGGCGTCCTCGCCGTAGGTGACGTCCCTGACATGGTGGATCTTGTTCTCGATGCCCCAATGGTCCCGCACTCGCCGGGCGATCTCGCCCGCGTCCGCCTGATCTGCACTCAGGCTGGTGACGGCGTAGACGCGTTCGAGGCTGACCTTGCCGGTGGTCACGATGCGTCGGCGGCGCACGACCTGCAGGGCCTGGGCGGCGTGCGGGAAAGGCGGCTTGGCCACAGTCGCGGTCTTCATCCGCCGGATCTCATCGCGCCCGTGGGCGGTGGCGCGGGTCTTGTCCAGCAACGGCACCTCCTTCCACGGCAGGGTCTTCAGCAGCCGGTGCAGCGTGGGGTGGTTGCCCTTGACCAGCGCGATGTAGTGCGCGCTCTTGTCTTCCACCAGGAAGCGGGCGTGGTCGGTCTGGGTATGCATCGCGTCGAAGGTGACCACGGTGCCGGTCAGGTCGAGCGGCGTGAGCAGGGGCTGGAAGACGGTGATTTCGTTGGTTTTGGCATTCACCTCGTGCTGGGCCAGGACCAGGCCGCGTCCGCTCATCGCGGACAGCAGGTGGACCTGGGGGCCGTCGGCGCGGACCGCACCGCGTACGGTCTTGCCGTCCACGGCGAGCGCGGGAGCGGCCGTATCCGCCCGGTCGCGGTCGGCGGAACGGTCTCGGTCGGCCAGCCAGGAGCCGATCGCCGCGTCCAGTGCGTCGCCGTCCACGCGCTGGAGCACGCCCCGCGCGGTGGCTTCGGCCGGGGCGATCGGTCCGATGTCCGGTTCCCGGCAGGCGCCACCGAGACGGATCAGCAGGTGGGGTGAGGCGTCAGCGGCCCACTCCGCGATCGCGGTTAAGGATTTGGCCCCGGCGAGCACCGCGCAGGCGGCCAGCGCCAACACGAAGACGAGGGAATGGCGCCGCCCCCTCCGACGAGGATCGGGCACGGTGGCCAGACGGGCCACCAGCCCGGGATGGCCATCGGGCGGCAACGGTGCGGCAGCGGCCAACTGACCCAAGCCGGCGGGGATGAGCGATGATGAGAGGGCGGGCACGGTCTTCCGTCGTGGTGATCAGGGACTCGACACCTCATGATCACCGGAAGCCGTGCCTGCAACCGTGTCACCACCGGGCAGCCAGCCGCGAACCACCGCGACCTACCTGATCAACTATCAACCCGGACAGAGCGCGAGAACGACGCAGCCCTGTCCAGCGTCCCGCTTCTCTTTGGGCCAGCGCTTGGCGTGGATAAGCCGGACTGTCCACCACGGGTCATTAGCGGGCGGGCCGTGCCTGCAGCCCTGTCCGCATTCCGTTCGCCGACTTGACCGGCGCCAACAACGCCGACGCCGCGGCAACGAACCCTTTCACGAAGTGGTCAGCATTCGACTCGCTGTAGCGGCCCCCAGGTGGGCGTAGCTCTGGACCAGTCCCCCCAGGACCACTCCGTTGTCACCACCCGATTGTCCCGGAGTCGCGGACGCCAGGACTCGCTCACGCTCACCGGGGTGAAGAACGAGTTGTCGGCCGTGACCGCCCAACACGAGGTGGCGCTGCTTTGCTCGCCGCTGCCCCAGTCGCACGCGACCACGCACTCGTGCTCGGTCCGGGTGTATCTGGATCCCGGCTCTTGGTCCCTGATCACGGAGTAGAGCCGGAACAGGGGCGCGTTGTGGCGGCGGGCGAGTGCGAAGAAGTTACGAGCTGCATCACGGACCTTCTGCTCGTCGTGAGCGGCCGAGTCCTTGGCCTTGCTCTGCCTGCGGCGCCGCGCAATCAGGTCGTAGCGGCCCAGGCCGCGCAGGTACGGCTCCGGCGGCGGGCGCAGCGGGTCGTCGTCCCGCTGGTGGGGGAGCACGACCGGCGGGGTCGGTTCGGCGGCGGCTGATCCCGCCGGGACAAGGTGCTCCTGGTCCTCGTCGGCGGTTTCGCCTCGCGAGGCGGAACCGTCGCCTTGGTCGTCGTCGGCCTGGCCGGCGTCGTCGCCCCAGATGCCGATCCGCTCCAGCATCCGGCGGCGGAGCTCGCGGACCTGGTCGCCGAGCGCCTGGCGCAGGCCCGCACCGAGGTCGGCAGCGCGCAGCTGGAGCCGGGCCGGATCAGCGCGGCGGTCACGGCGGCGGTGACCGAGCTGCGCGAGCGGCCGGACGTGCCGGCCGCCGAGCTGGAGAGCGAGCCGGGCCCGGACGGGTACCCGGTCGAGATGTGGCGGACGCTGGCCGCCCAGGGCCGCGAGGCACACCAAGATCACCTGCACATCAAGCGCGAACTCGGGCTGCTCGCCCTTCAGGCCGTACCCGGATACGTCGCCGAGCGGGACGCCGAGGAGGTCCTCCACGTCCTGGGCGAGGAGATCGGCAGCAGCGCCGAAGAGCTGCTCGCGTGCCGCCGGTACGCGCTGACCGGCGACGCACGAGCAACCGAACGGTTCTGCCCGCAGGTCAGGCCGGGGACTGTCGTTAGTTCCAGGCGCCGAGGCGAAACTCTGTCACCTGGGAAGTGAGATGAGACCGTCCCAGCAAAACGGACATTGCGGGCACGTTGGGACGGTGTTGGGACATGGGTGTCTCAGGTCTGTCCCAGCCCCAGGCACCGGGCCGGTGAGGCGCAGGCGGCCGGGTCCTGGGAAACAGGGGGTGTTCCGCCGGGGCCCGGCCGCCTGCGCTCCGTTCCTGGACGCTCGGCACAAGGCGGGGGTCTACGGCGCGATGTGCCCGCGGCGGCGGGAGTACGCGGCTTGCTGCATCTCGGCCTTGGCGAGGTGTCGATGGCCGGCGGCGACGTCTTTGCGGACCTGTTCCTCGACGGCGGTGAACACCCGGCAATAGGTGTGGTCGTACGTCTCGATCAGCTGGTGGGCCACATGCCCGGGACGACGTCCCGTCCCAGGAGCTCCCGCTCGACCAGGTCGGCCTGGCGTAGCATCCACACCCCCGCGGTCGGCGGCGGCACCGCCACCGACCGCAGCACCCCGCTCGACGTCGTCCGCCACGGCGCCTGCCCCGGGTTCGAACGCAGCTTCTCACCGTCGGTGCTCAGGTCCGTTAGCGCCTTCTGGTCAGTCGCCACTGCGGACCGCACCCAGTCCGCGCGAGGCGGCGCCGTCGCCAGGCGCATGGCGCCCAGCGCGCCGTCGGTAGGCCAGCCAGGTGCCCAGCACGGCGAGAGCGCTCACCGGCCAGGTTGAGATGCTCAGCGGCCCAGCAAGCATCGGGTCGACGAGGTGGCCCGAGACGTGACGGGTCAACGGCAGCGCGAACTCGTTGAGCGACAGGTGTGCCGCGACGGCCGCCCACACCGACCTGGTGGCCAGCCGGACGGTAGCGATCACCGTTCCGAGCAGCATGGCGGTCACCACGGCGACGGGTATGCCCAGCAGCACCGAATGGCCGGGGTAGCTTCCGCCGAGCGCGGTCATCGGGACGTGCCACGCCCCCCAGATCGCGCCGCCGATCAGTAGGCCGCGGGTCCTGCCGTAGCGTAGCAACCGGGGCAGCAGGTAGCCCTGCCAGCCGAGTTCCTCGCCGAAGTACAGCGGAATGGACATCAGCGCGCTCAGCACGAGCGGCGCGACCGTGGCGGGCCCGGGCAGATGCGCGGGGGTGTACCAGCCGGCGAGTGTGGCCACGGTCAGACCGGCGGCGGTGAGGCCGAGCGGGATCATGAGTGCGATCGCGGCGGAGTGGACTTCGTGCCGCCCCGGTGTGGCCCTGGCGAGTCCGAGGACCCGCACGGCTTGGCGGGGCCCTCGGCAGCGCGCGGTGAGACCGAAAGCGGTCAGTGCCGGCACCAGCATCATGAGGATCATGCACAGCGCCGCGAGCCGCGGGGTCCCCTGCGCGGCGCTCGTCCGACGGAGGCCGTCGAGCCAGAGTGGGATCATGGTGATCCACGCTCCGACAAAGCTGATCGACAGGAACGGGATGAGATCTGAGCACGAGCTACCCGGGGTGTTCGTTCGCTTCATGGCCGTGACGCTACGAACCGCGGGGTGACCGGGGCGATCGTGCAGGCTCGCCGACCAATGGTGTAGCGCGCTCCACTGCACCGGGAGGCCGAAGAGGGGAAAACTGGCCGCCGTGAACAAGTTATCGATGACGCGAGTGAGCGCGGCACGTTCGGCCCATGCCGCAGGGTACTGCGCGGCCGTGTTCGTCCGCGGATTGACCCTGATCGTGCTGGTGCCCGTGCTCATGTACTCGGCCGTGCTCTGTCTGGTCGGCGTGGGTCTGCTCATCCTGCCGCACGAGCTCCGGCTGCTGCGCTGGCTGGCCGACGGCGAACGCGACCGGCTGGGACGGTGGGCGGCGACATCCACGACACCGGCCGGACCGCACGCGCGAAGGCGCCTGATGACAGTGCTGTCGGACCCGGCGACCGGCCGCGACCTGCGTTGGGCGCCCGGCATGGCGGTCGCCGGCACCCTGCTCGGGCTCATCGGCGTGGCGCTGTTCCTGTTCCCCGCGGCCGTACTCGTGCTCGTAGGCCTGTGGTGGCTGTTCCCCGCGAACGAGCCGATCAAGCTGATCCTGAACCTCCCGATCGACAGCTGGGGATCCGCGGTCTACGCCGGAGGGCCTCAGTTCCTGCTGAGCGTGCTGCTCGCCCTGTTCGGCCCGCCCCTGCTGGCCAGGCTGGCGGCGTCTGTGAGCCGATGGCTGCTCGCCCCCTCGGCCGCCGCGATCCTCGCCGAACGCGTGTCGACGCTGGACCGGACGCGAACCGGGGCAATCAACGCACACGGCAACGAGCTGCGCCGCATCGAGCGGGACCTGCACGACGGCACCCAGGCCCGGCTTGTGGCCCTTGCCATGCAACTCGGACTCGCCGAGCGGACGCTCGGCTCCGACCCTACGGCGGTGGGCCCGCTGTTGGCCCGGGCGCGGGAGGGCGCCGAGGAGGCGATGGCCGAGCTGCGCGACGTGCTGCGCTCCGTCTACCCGCCGATTCTCGCCGACCGGGGCCTCGCCGGCGCGGTCTCGGCGGTGGTCGCCCGTTGTCCGATCCCCGCCACCGTGGAACTCGGCGAACTCGGCGACGTACCGGCGCAGATCGAGGTCGCCGTGTACTTCGCCATCACCGAGGCGCTCACCAACGCGGCCAAGCACGGCCATGCCGGTTGCGTGTCGGCCACCCTGACCAGGACCGGCGGCACGGTCCGCGCGGAGATCACCGACGACGGCCGAGGCGGGGCAGCCGAGGGCCGCGGCACCGGGTTACGCGGCATGCGGCAGCGCATCGAGGCAGTCGACGGCGTGCTACGGGTGCAGAGCCCGCCCGGCGGGCCCACAGTGATCACCGTGGAGTGCCCGTGCGAATCCTGATCGCCGAGGACAACGCGCTGCTCGCACAGGGACTTTCCGCGATGCTGGAGGCCCTGGGGAACGAGGTGCTCGCCACGACCGAGGACGCCGAGTCCTTCGTGATAGCCGCTGTCGCCCACCGGCCGGACGTGGCCGTGGTGGACGTTCGCCTCCCTCCGTCTTTCACCGACGAAGGCATCAGGGCCGCGCTGCGCGCCAGAGAACATGTTCCCGGCCTGCCGATCCTCGTGCTCTCCCAGTATGTCGAAGACACCTACGCCCGAGAGCTACTGGCCGATGGAACCGGCGTCGGCTACCTGCTCAAGGACCGAGTCGCCCGCGTCGACGACTTCCTTGAGGCGCTGCACCGGGTGGCGACCGGCGGCACGGCGCTGGACCCCGACGTGGTCCGGCAGCTGCTCGCGACGCGCGGCAACCCTCTCTCGCGGCTCACCGAGCGCGAACGCGAAGTACTCGCGATGATGGCCCAGGGATACGGGAACTCTGAGATCGCCGATCGCCTCGTGGTCACCGAGCGGGCCGTGCACAAGCACGTCGGAAACATTTTCGTGAAGCTCGACCTCCCCCCTGAGGACAGCGGCGACCGGCGCGTCCTCGCAGTTCTTACCTACCTCGGTGCCCCCCAGCGCCAATCCCACCGTCCGGGATTAGAAGCTGTCTAGTGTGACGCGCCGCAAATCATAGAGGTAAGTTGCTACCATTTTCTGGTGTCGCATCCTGGGCCTTCTGCTGTGGTGATCACGCTGTCCGAGGACGAGCGTGCCGAGTTGGTGCGTCGGGCGGCATCGTGGGATCGGAGAGCTGCCGAGCGGGCCAGGATCATCCTGGCCTGCGCTGACGGCATGTCGAATGCCAGTGCTGCAAGGCATGTTGACGTTCAGGCCAAGACGGTGGGCAAGTGGCGCCGTAAGTTCGCGGCCGAGGGGCTGGCCGGCCTGCAGGATGCGGGCCGCATCGGCCGACCCAAGGCCGATCTGGTCCTGAGCGACACCGAACGGGACCAGTTGGTGCGCTGGGCGAGGCGGGCGAAGACCGCGCGGTACCTCGCCCTGCGGGCCAGGATCGTGCTGCGGTGCGCGGAGGGCGGGACCAACAAGCGGGCCGCGATGGACCTGGGCGTCGACGAGTCGACCGTGGAACGCTGGCGGGCCCGCTTCATCGCCAAGCGCCTCGACGGGTTGCAGGACGAGCCGCGGCCCGGCCGGCCGCCGTCGATCCTGCTCGACCAGGTCGAAGACGTCATCGTCGCAACCCTGGAGTCCACACCGGGCAGCGACACCCACTGGTCGCGGGCCTCGATGGCGAAGCGCACCGGACTGTCGAAGTCGACCATCGGGCGGATCTGGAAGAAGTTCGACCTCAAGCCCCACCTGCAGGACGGCTTCAAGCTGTCTGCCCCGCGAACTCGACGTGCATCTGGTGTGTGACAACTGTGAGGATCATGGGGTGCCGCGGAGGGCTGGGAGTCTGACCCGTGTGACAACTGGCCCCGTTGCCTTGGTGTAGAACTGTCGGCTCCTGGCCCTTTGCGGCGCGCGTACCGGAATCGGCCGGTGGACGTGTCCCGATAGGGGCATTGCGGCACAAAGCACCGTCACAGTTCTGAGCTTGACGTTTAACCTCGCAGGTCACCCGACCTGCTGATCTGCGGTTCTTCCCGAGACAGCGGAGGCGGCCGTTCTCCACGCTTCGAGATGTCG